>JBKPDW010000216.1:0-23110 GCA_046728115.1 Acidobacteriota bacterium
GACCGGACGGCGGATCAGCTGACGGACCGCGTACCGCAGGTCTTTGGCCATGCGCTCCAATTCCGAGAATCCCCACATGTCACGGCTCTCCTCGCGAAGCTTGAGCTGATTACCGAAGCGGCGCCTCGCTTCACGTGCGGCAGCGTCGGGCGGAAGACCGCGCCGCTGATTAACCGCCGCGAGCATCTCGACGTGTAACTGCATCTCCTCGTCGAGATCCTCCAGGCGCCGCCAGCGCGTGAGGAAGAACCAAAATCGTCGGAGCACGGTCATGCGATCTGCAGCACGCGCGCGATTGCGCCCGTCACGCGCTGATAGGACTCGACCTCGTGATCGAGCTGGCGGCGTCCCGAAGCCGTCAGCCGGTAGTAACGCGCCCGGCGGTTGGCGTCGGTGCGTCCCCACTCGCCAGCAATCCAGCCTTTGACGAGCATCCGTTGAAGAGCCGGATAGAGCGAGCCCTCCTCGACGCGAAGTACGTCGGCCGATGCTTGCGCAATCGCTTCTGCGATCTCGAAGCCGTGTCGGTCGGCGCCGCGTGCCAGCGTCGTCAGGATCAACATCTCAAGAGTGCCGGGGGGAATCTCGTCCTGGAATGGTCGGCTCGGCATAACATAGACAGTCTATGTGACAATTTTAGGGGCGTCAATGTTCCGCGTCTATGCCGCGCGGGCCGGCGCCGACCGGGCCTCCATCCCCCCGGGTGGTGGGCGCACCTGGTGGGCGCACTTCGAGTTCACCCGCATAAACATTAAGCCGATCATCCTCTACAAGAAGATCGAGGAGCTGATGAACGTCCAGGGGATTGGCGAGAAGAACTTTCTGAAACTCAAGCCGCAAATCGCGGTGGGCACCGCAAAAACGGATCACGACCAGCCGCAGCGGTAATGCGAAACGCAGCATCCGGAGGCTACTCCCTCGTCGAGCTGACGTGTGCGGTGACGGTGATGGCGACGCTCGGAAGCGTCGCCATTCCGCCGATGCTGGCAGCGCTCGATGATTTTCGGACATCGGGCGCAGCGCGCCACGTGGCTGCTCGCCTGCAACGGGCTCGCATGGACGCGATCGTCCGTTCGGCGGACGTCGGACTGCAGATCACGCAGACGACCGCCGGGTACAGCTATTCGGTGTATGTGGACGGGAATCGCAACGGAATCCGAAGCTTGGACATCCAGACTGGCAGCGATCGACAGATCGTGCAGTCCGAACGGCTCTTCGACCAGTTTCCGGGCGTGGATTTCGGGGCGCTTCCCGGCTTGCCCGCGGTCGATCCAGGCGGGACGCCGCCGGGCAGCGACCCCATCCGTCTTGGCGCCGGCAATCTCGCCACGTTCTCAGCGACGGGAACCTCGTCCACCGGAAGCCTGTTCGTTCGCGGTCGCCGCAACAGCCAGTACGCCGTCCGTATCTACGGGCAGACCGGTAAAGTGCGAGTGCTGAAATTCGACGCTCGGACGAATCAATGGAAACCGCTGTGAACACCGACATCGGAGTCGCGGATCGTCGCCGGGCGCGCCGGCATCATGGCTTGGAGAATCACGGCGTGATGTCCACGCAGGTACGGCCTGGTTATCGAGCGTTGCTCGTCAACATCTCCGCCGGCGGTGCGCTGATCGAAACCCATCACCGGCTGCTTCCCGGCGCCAGCGTGGAGTTGGTCGTCGAGCGCAACCACTATCGCGCGAACGTACGCGGTCGGGTGTTGCGCTCGGCGGTGGTGCGCCTGCGCCAGTCATCCGTCTGGTATCGCGGCGCCATCGGCTTCGACCGGTGCCTCTCGTGGTTCGTCGAACCCGAGCGGGTAGACATGACCCAGCCCGTGATCTAAGGCGTCCGCGGCGCCAACCGATTTGCTCAGCGTTTCGAACAATTCGGCACGTGGTCGGGCTGGCACCGTGTTTGGTATCGACGTCGCCATCACAAGGAGCTGCAAATGACGACAGATGGCGCGAAACGGTCGGTCGAGGTTTTTGCACCTCGTTGCCGGGACCGGCGACGAGCGATTGGAGAGCTGTTGGCCGCGTTGATGCGATCGCTCGATCGCCGACTGGATGTCTCGCTGATGCGCGGCGAATTCGAGGACACGCTTCGGCGCCTGCTTCCAGTTCGAACCGTGCAGTTGCGGGACAGCACGAGCCGCTGGGCGGGCCGCGGCGTCGATCAGGGCGCAATCGAATCTATCGCGCTCGAAGTGCAGGCGGCCGATCCGGCCATGCCAGGATCGCTCGAAGCCACGTTCGAGCCGGGATGCCGCCTGGGCGAATGGGATTTCCAGACACTGGGTGTCGCCGCACACGTTGCGGCGCTCGTCCTCGAGATCGAGCGGCTGCGACTTCAGTTGACACGCGCAGGTCTGCTGCAAATCCCTCGCGTCCGTCGCGACGCCGCGGCGCCGCTGATTGGATCGACGCCCGTCATGCAACAGCTGCGAGACAGGATCGAACGCGTGGCGGCGACCGACTTCACGGTTCTTCTGGAGGGCGAGAGCGGCGTCGGAAAAGAACTGGTGGCACGGCAGATCCACGAGCTGAGCCGGCGGCGAAACGGGCCGTTCGTCGCCATCAACTGCGCAGCGCTCGTAGAAACGCTGCTCGAAGCCGAGCTGTTCGGCATCGAAGACCGCACGGCTACAGGCGTCCGCGGTCGGCGAGGCAAGTTCGAAGCGGCCGACGGCGGCACCCTCTTCCTGGACGAGGTGTCCGATCTGTCGGTGTCGGCACAGGCGAAATTGCTTCGAGCAATCCAGGAGCTCGCCGTCGAACGCGTCGGCGGCAACGGAACCCATCGAGTGGATATCCGCATCATTGCAGCGAGCAATCGCAGTCTCGCCGAGATGGTGGAACGGAAGCTCTTTCGGCCGGATCTCTTCTACCGGCTCACCGGTGTGGACGTGAGAGTACCTACGCTCCGCGAGCGGCGGCCCGACATCCTCGAGCTCGCGCATTATTTTCTGGCGCGCCATCGAAACGCCCGTGCGTTGCGGCTGTCGAACGAGGCGGCTCGGGCGCTGCTGGATCACGATTGGCCCGGCAACGTGCGCGAACTCGAGCGTCTGATCGAGCGCACTGTTGCGCTGGCGGAAACCGATGTCATCGGAGTCGACGATCTCTCGACGAGCGTGCGTGGTGACTATGGCGTGTCCCTCGGACCGTCGCTGCGTCGCAACGATACGCTCCGCGCCTGGGCCAGCCGCTACGTCCACCTCGTCGTGGAACGCGCCCAGGGCAACAAGCGGGAGGCCTGTCGCGTGCTGGGCATCACGTACCACACACTGCAGGCGTACTTGAAGTTCACCGACGGCCGGAATGCCGGTGACGAGACGACGGAGGTATCCACCCCGGACGAATCGAACTCGGCCGGCGAGCCGCTGGAAGAAATCACGATGTGACCATACCTGCCATCTATGGCTGCGGGGAGAACTCGTCAGCATCAACCTCAGTCCGGCGGCCGGCGCCGCGCTTGGCGCCGCATCGGCGGCGACCTTCGGCTGGCTGCAGCGCGGGCTGCGGACACGCGGGCTGCGGATTTCTTGACCGCGCGCGAACGCGCATAGTACCGTTATCTGCTCCGCCTGACTCGCAGCGCCGCTCCATGGAACAGGCCACCGCCGCAGCTCTCAAGAAGACGCCGCTTCACGCACGCCACCGCAGTTCGGGCGCCAGAATGGTCCCGTTTGGCGGCTGGGAGATGCCGGTCGAATACTCAGGCATCGTTGCGGAGCACATGGCCGTGCGCGCGCGCGCCGGCCTCTTCGACGTCAGCCACATGGGCGAAATCGAGGTGGCGGGCCGCGATGCCCTGGCGGCCGTTCAATACATTTCGTCGAACGATGCGTCCAGGCTGGCAGTCGGGCAGGCGCAGTACTCCGCTTTGACCACGCCGCAGGGCACGTTCGTTGACGACCTGCTGGTGTATCGCCTCGCACCGGCCCATTTCCTGCTGGTGGTGAACGCCGGAAACATCGCGAAGGACTATGAATGGATCGCGGAGCAGATCAAGACAGCAGGCGATGCGGTCGCCGTTGATGCGACTTCGCGCTACGCGCTTCTGGCAATTCAGGGCCCAGCGGCGGCCGAAGTTCTGCAACCACTTATAGGCGTTGAACTCGCGACCATCAAGTACTACTGGTTCGCCCACGGGGAAGTCGCCGGCGTCCGCGCGACCGTCTCGCGCACCGGTTATACGGGCGAAGACGGCTTCGAGGTCTTCGTGCCACCCCAGTCGGCCGATCGAGTCTGGCAGGCGATTCTCGAGTCGGGCAAGGCCGCTGACATTATTCCGTGCGGCCTCGGCGCTCGCGACACGCTCCGGCTCGAAGCGTCGATGCGGCTCTACGGGAACGACATCGACGAAACGACGACCGCGCTCGAGGCGGATCTTGGTTGGATTGTCGGCTGGAAGAAAGACGATTTCATCGGCGCGGCGAGGCTGCGCGAGCAGAAGGCCAGCGGCGTATCGCGCAAGATCGTCGGCTTTGACCTGCTCGAGCGCGGCATCGCGCGGCACGGCTACGACGTGTACTTGGGCAACCAGAAAGTGGGCACCGTGACAAGCGGCACGCAGACACCGTTCCTGAAGAAAGCGATCGGCATGGCGTACCTGCCGGTCGAAAGCGCTTCGCCCCACAGGGAATTCGACATCGAGATTCGTGGTCGCCGCACGCGCGCACGCGTCGTGCCGATGCCGTTCTACAAGAGGTCCAGGTGATGGCGTATCCAGCTGGCTACAAGTACACGAAGGATCACGAATGGATCGACTTGTCCGGCAATCGCGGCAGAGTCGGCATCACCGATTACGCGCAGCAGCAGCTCGGCGACGTGGTGTACATCGACCTGCCGGAGGCGGGCGCAACGCTCAAACTAGGGCAGTCGTTCGGCACGATTGAATCGGTCAAGGCGGTGTCGGAGCTGTACTCGCCGGTGAGCGGTGAAGTCGTCGAGGTGAACACGGCATTGAAGGACAAACCCGAGACGGTCAACTCTGATCCTCATGGCAGCTGGATGATTGTCGTCAATCTGGCGAACCCGGGCGAGGCCACCACGCTGCTCGATGCCGGACAGTACCAAGACCTGGTGAAATGACCGTTTTCGACGCCGAACGCTTCCAATCCCGCCACATCGGACCCGACGCTGACGAACGCGATGCGATGCTGAAGGTCGTCGGCGCGCCCACGGTGGACGCGTTGATGGACGAGGCCATACCGTCGCGGATTCGATTGCACAAACCGCTCAATTTGCGCGACGGTCAAAGCGAGTACCAGTTTTTGCGCGATCTGCGGCGCGTCGCATCCCGCAACAAGGTGTTCCGCTCGTACATTGGTCTGGGTTACTCAGGCACGATCACGCCGAGCGTGATTCTGCGCAACGTGCTCGAGAACCCCGGATGGTATACCCCGTACACGCCGTATCAGGCTGAGATTGCCCAGGGCCGGCTCGAAGCGCTCCTCAATTTTCAGACGATGGTGGGCGACCTGACAGGGATGGAGGTGGCCAATGCGTCGCTGCTGGACGAAGCAACCGCAGCAGCGGAAGCGATGACCATGCTTTATCGGGTGCAGGCGAGGCGGATCGAGGGCCGAACGGGACCGGCACAGTTTCTTGTCGCCGACTCCTGCTACCCGCAAACGCTCGAAGTGTTGCGCGCGCGGGCCGAACCGCTGGGCATAGAAACAGTCCTGGTGCCGATTGAACGACTTCACGCGATCGAGTTGGGCGATCGAGTCTTCGGCGCGGTCGTGCAGACTCCCGACGAGGCCGGGCGCGTACACGACCTGCGCAGCTTCATCAAGCGGGCACACGAAGCGGGCGTGCTCGTCGCGGTCGGCACGGACCTTCTCAGCCTCGTGCTCCTGACGCCGCCCGGCGAGATGGGCGCCGATGTCGTGTACGGCAGCTCGCAGCGGTTCGGTGTGCCTCTTGGATACGGCGGCCCACATGCGGCGTTCTTCGCAACGCTCAACAGGCACGTGCGGCAGGCGCCCGGACGTATCATCGGCGCGTCAATCGATGCGCACGGCAACACGGCTTACCGCATGTCGCTGCAGACGCGAGAGCAGCACATCCGGCGTGAAAAGGCGACGTCGAATATCTGCACCGCGCAGGCGCTCCTGGCGAACATCGCCGGGCTGTACGCGGTCTACCACGGCCCGGCGGGCCTCGTCGCCATCGCACGCCGGATCCACGCGCACGCGAATCTGCTTGTCCAGGCGCTCGGCGCGCTCGGCATCCGCCAGTTGAACGATCAGTTTTTCGATACCCCGCGATTCGAGGTTCCCGGCGGCGCCGAGGCCGTCGGCCGCATTGTCAAGGCCGCGCTCGCGTCGAAGATCAATCTTGGCTACCGCCGCGACGGCACCATTCAGGTTGCGCTGGACGAGACGGTCGATTACGGCGATATAGGGGACATCGTCGCCACATTCGCGGCGGGCGTTGAGAAATCTGCGCCGAACCTCGACCCTGTGAACCAACCAGCGAACGTCGAACCATCGAACTTTGGCGCTCTGGTACGAACGTCGCCCTTCCTGACGCATCCCGTCTTCAACACGCACCATTCCGAAACGGAGATGATGCGGTACATCCGCAGCCTGGAGCGGAAGGACATCGGCCTCGACACGACGATGATTCCGCTCGGCTCCTGCACCATGAAGCTGAACGCGGCATCCGAAATGCTGCCGATTACGTGGCCGGAGTTCAGCGCCCTGCACCCCTTCGCGCCGCTGGATCAGGCGGAAGGCTATCAACAGGTGTTCCGCGAGCTGGAGTCGATGCTGGCGGAAATCACCGGCTTCGCGGCCGTATCTTTGCAGCCCAATTCCGGCGCGCAGGGAGAATTCGCGGGGTTGACGGTCATCCGTGCGTTTCATCGGGATCGCGGCGAAGGGCACCGCGATGTAGTGCTGATTCCGGCGTCCGCGCACGGCACGAATCCGGCCAGCGCGGCCATGGCGGCGATGCGCATCGTGATTGTCGCCAGCACGAGCGACGGCAACATCGATGTCGAGGACCTGCGCGCGAAGGCGCGCGAGCATCGGGAACGGCTCTCGTCGTTGATGGTCACCTATCCGTCCACCCACGGCGTGTTCGAAGAAAACATTCAGGACGTGTGTGCGATCGTCCACGAGCATGGCGGGCAGGTGTACATGGACGGCGCCAACATGAACGCGCAGGTGGGTCTGACCAGCCCGGCGGCGATCGGCGCCGACGTCTGTCACATCAACCTGCACAAGACGTTCAGCATCCCGCATGGCGGCGGTGGGCCGGGCATGGGTCCCATCGCCGTCGCCTCGCACCTGGCCCCGTACTTGCCGGGCCATCCGGTCATCACGACCGGGGGCGAACACGCCATCCACGCGATTTCGGCCGCTCCGTGGGGGAGCGCCAGCATCCTGGTGATCTCCTACGCGTACATGAAGATGCTGGGCGGCGCCGGCATGACCGACGCCACGCGGTACGCCATCCTGAACGCCAACTACGTCAAGTCGCGGCTGGAGCCCCACTTCCCCGTCCTGTACACGCGCTCGAACGGACGCGTCGCGCACGAGATGATCTTCGACCTCCGTCCGCTCAAGCAGGCAAGCGGCATCGACGAAGGGGACGTCGCGAAGCGGCTGATGGACTACGGATTCCACGCGCCGACGGTGTCGTTTCCGGTGCCTGGCACGCTGATGGTGGAGCCGACTGAAAGCGAATCGAAAGCCGAACTCGATCGCTTCTGCGACGCGATGATCGCGATCCGCGCTGAAATCGGGGCCATAGTCGCCGGCGCCGCGGATCGTGCCGACAATGTGCTCAAGAACGCGCCTCAC
Source organism: Acidobacteriota bacterium (assembly GCA_046728115.1). Taxonomy (GTDB): domain Bacteria; phylum Acidobacteriota; class Vicinamibacteria; order Vicinamibacterales; family CAVVIG01; genus CAVSWN01. The sequence goes on from JBKPDW010000216.1 coordinate 7,805, forward strand.
ACGGCGGCCGCCGTCAGCGCAGACGAGTGGACCCATCCCTACTCGCGTGAGCAGGCCGCATTCCCGCTGCCCTTCGTCCGCGCCAACAAGCACTGGCCCAGCGTGGGACGCATCGACAATCCGTACGGCGACCGCAATCTGATCTGCACCTGCCCGCCCGTCGAAGCGTACGCGTAGCGCTTGGTCCGAACCTGACAGAGAGGGTAGAGTGGCGTCCTGATGCACGACCCCGAATCGCCGGAGGCATTGGCCTGGGGGGAGCTTCAGCGCCGTGGATCGATCCGGCCACGATACGTAAAGGGTCTGGAGTCAGAGGTCGCCTCCGAGCTCGCGCGCTGCTTCGATCCCTACATCTTCGAGCAGTCCATCCGCCCCTACGGCGCCATCGTCGCTCGCGAGACGCCGCAACTGGATCGCCTCGGCCGGCTGATCGACGTAGAGGGGCTGGATCCCGAGGTGATTCGCAGTCTGGCCGACGGCCAGACCAGTTTCGTGCTGGTGACAAAAGGGGAGCCGCTGCGCTTACTCGTCATGCACGGCGCGTTGGATACCGACCAGGACTATGCCTCGCATGCCGTCTGGGTGGATGGCGTCATCATCTGCAACGACGACGATGGCGCGGTGCGGATAGTGACCGACAGTTCGGTGACGCTCGTCGAAGGACGGCGCTGGATCGCGAAGGATCTCGTGTTCGAGGCCGCCGAGGACATTCTCGACTTCGTCCCAGCATCAAATCCCGAGGTGGTACGACGCCTGCTGGAGCTGGCGCATCATCGGATCAGCCCTCGCGGTGTCGGGGCCACGCTCTTGTACCAGCTCGAGGACAACCCTCGGCCCACGCATCGTCGCGATGACGGCGTGCCGTTGCAACGGTTGGGCTTGTCGATATTCGACCCGCAGGAGGCCTCGCTCGTCCTGCACCAGGTGCAGTACCGCGACGGCGCAGTGCTGGTCAGTCGTGGCGGCCAGCTGATCGCAACCAACGTCATTTTGCGGCCGACGAAAGCCAGCGAGCGAACGGTTCCAGCCACGGGGGGCACGCGGCACACTTCGGCGGCGCGGCATACGTACGATTGTCCTGATGTTCTCGCGTTTGTGGTGTCGATCGACGGGCCGGTCACCGTGTTCAGCGACGGCAAGCGAATCGCCGATCTGAAGGCCGCGGCTGCACGCGTCCCGCCAAAAACAAGCGAGCGGATCGCCGAGCTGTGCCTGCTGCGCAAAGTCGAGCTGATTCAGGCCAGGAACGAAGCGACCCGCTTCTGACTTTTGTCTTTGAACTTTCAACTTTTGACTTTTAACTTTCAACTTTTAACTCTCACTTCCTACGACAGCCTTTCGCGAAGTCATCCGCTGCGCCTTGTGGCGGTAGCCGTCCAGGAGTGCACGCGTGATCCGGCCGGGCGAACCGGTTCCAATCTTTCGGTCATCCACTTTGACGATCGGAACCACTTCTCGCGTCGTGCTGGTCAGGAACGCTTCGTCAGCGCCGAACAGATCGTCGTCGCGCAGCACGGCCTCGCGGACGGGAATGCCAACCTCGGCGCCGACCTCGAACAGGAACTCGCGTGTGATGCCGGGCAGCAGACCTGCATCGAGCGGCGGCGTCAGCGCAGCGCCGTTCCTCACGATGAACAGGTTCGACTGCGTGCATTCCGCAAGCTCGCCTCTGTAGTTCCGCATGACACCTTCGAAACCACCTCGGCGAAACGCCTCCTGCATCGCCAAGGCGTTGTTCAGCAGGTTGTTGGACTTGATGAGCGGATTCAAGGAATCCGGATGGTTCCGCACGATCGGCACGAGCGCCACGGGAACGCCGCTCTCGAAGACTTCCACCGGCGGTTCGAGGTTCGGTTTGACGATGACAACGACGGAGGGTGTGGGGCAGGCCGCGGTATCGTAGGTCAGCTCGCCGATGCCGCGGGTGAGCAGAATGCGGATGTACGCCTCGCGATCTGAACCGCTTCCGAGACCAGCCGCGCGCATCGTTTCTTCAAAACGGGAAGAGATCGCATCGTTGCTGAGCGGGACGTCGAGAGCCAGCATGCCGGCCGACCTGCGCAGCCGTCGCATGTGGCGATCGAAAAGGAACGGCTGACCGTTGTAGGTTCGCAGCGTCTCGTACACACCCTCGCCGTACAAAAACCCGTGATCAAACACCGAGATAACCGCGTGCTCCTGATCGAACATGCGGCCGTTCACATTGACCGTAGCTGCCATGGGTGAAGCGTACTCGCTGTGCTATTCTCGCCGCAACTCACGATGCGCGTCCTCAACGCCGCCCAGATGCGCGACGCCGATCGGCGGACAATCGAGGAAGTCGGGATCCCGTCGCTCGTGCTGATGGAGAACGCGGGCCGACAGGCTGTGGCCGCGATGGAAGCGATGTACACAGACCTCGTCGAGCGCCGGATAGGCGTCCTGTGCGGCCGCGGCAACAACGGAGGCGACGGTTTCGTGATCGCGCGAACGCTCGCGCAGCGCAACGCGGACGTGGCAGTGTTTCTCTTCGGCCGCGTCGCCGACGTCCGTGGAGACGCTCGCACCAACCTGGACATCCTGGGCAGCATCGGCATCACGGTCGTCGAAATCGCCGATGGCCAGGCTTGGGAGCTGCATTTCTCGGAGGTCAGCGACTGCACGCTGATCGTCGATGCGATCTTCGGCACGGGACTCAACGCGCCGGTATCAGGGCTGATCGAATCGGTCATCGCGGACGTGAACGCGTCGGGCATTCCGGTCGTGTCCATCGACCTGCCCTCGGGCCTGTCGGCAGACTCGCCCGATCCCATCGGTCCATCGATCGACGCCAGTCTGACGATCACACTTGCGGCGCCCAAGCTGCCGCTCGTACTGCCGCCAGGCGAAGCGCATGCCGGTAGCGTCGTCATCGCCGACATCGGCATCCCGGCCAGCGTCCTCGACGCGGTCCATGGTCCGCGGGTCGAACTCCTCACGCGCGCGTCGATGCGGGAACTCATCACGCCGCGCACGCCGGACAGTCATAAAGGCGACTACGGGCACGTGCTGGTTGTCGCCGGATCACCGGGCAAAACCGGTGCGGCGCACCTGGCGGCCATGGGCGCGCTCAGGTCCGGCGCCGGTCTGGTGACGATCGCCACGCCCGAGCGATGTCAGGCAACGGTTGCAGCGATGGCACCCGAGTACATGACGGAGGCGCTGCCCGACACATCGGCCGGGCTCCAGGTCGCCGGCGTCGAACGCGCGCTCGAGATTGCCCGCGATGTCATCGCCCTCGGCCCGGGCCTCGGGCAGGCTGCGGACACGCAATCGTTCATCGTGCAGCTGGTCGATCGCGCGACGATGCCGCTGGTGATCGACGCGGATGGGTTGAACGCGTTCGCGAAGGATCCGGACACGCTCAGCGGGCGCGAGGGACGCGTCGTGATCATCACCCCGCATCCCGGAGAGATGGCGCGCCTGGTGCGGATGTCCACCGAGGAAGTCCAGGCGAGCCGTCTGGCAACAGCTCGAAACTTTGCCGTCGGGCACCATGCGTACGTCGTGTTGAAAGGCCACCGCACCCTCATCGCAACACCCGATGGCAAGGTATTCATCAACCCCACCGGCAACCCCGGCATGGCCACCGGCGGTACTGGAGACGTGCTCACAGGCGTCATCGCCGGCTGGCTTGCACAGCTCCTCGACGCGGAAGCTGCGTGCAAGCTGGGAGTCTATGTGCACGGAATGGCCGGTGATCTCGCCGAAGCCGACGAAGGAGAAATATCGATGACGGCCGGCGACGTCGCGGCCCATCTCGGCGACGCCATCATGGAGCTGACGGCTCGACGCAAGGTTGTCAATCGTCAGCAGGAATGAGCGACAGGTTGGGGTCGCAATTGGAAAGTTCCACGCGATGAGCACCGCATCGCGCTTGAATGCTGGCTCGCACGGCGAACTGATCACGCACTCCGAATCGGAAACCGCCGAAGCCGGGCGCGTGCTTTCCGACGAGCTGACACCCGGTTCGGTGGTGCTCCTCTACGGCGATCTCGGCGCGGGCAAGACTGTGTTCGTGCGTGGACTTGCCGAAGGCCTCGGCGTCTCACCCGACGATGTCAGCAGCCCCACGTTCACGCTGATCCAGGAATATCGTGGAGGGCGCCTGCCGCTCTTTCACGCCGACCTGTATCGCCTGAACGATCCGCGCGAGGTGGAGGACCTGGGTCTCGACGAGATCGCCGCAGACGGCGTCCTGGCTATCGAATGGGCGGAAAAGCTGACGAGGCAGCCCGAGCATGCGATTGCCGTGCACCTCGAGCATGGCGAAAAGGACACGCGAGTGATTCGCCGGCGGTCTCACTCCGATCGGTAATTGGGCGCTTCTTTCGTGATCGCCACGTCGTGTACGTGGCTTTCGCGGACCCCCGCCGGAGTGATGCGAATGATCTTCGCGTCGCGCTGAAGCGTCGGAATATTCCGGCATCCGCAGTAGCCCATCCCGGCCCGCAATCCGCCCACGAGTTGATGGACCATAGCCGCCACGCTGCCTTTGTGCGCGACGCGGCCTTCGATGCCTTCCGGCACGAGCTTGTCGCCGCCTCCCGGCGTGTCGAGGTCGAACTCGTCCTGAAAATAGCGATCGCGGCTGCCACGACGCATCGCCCCAATCGATCCCATGCCTCGATAGTCTTTGAAGCTGCGGCCCTGATAGAGGATCAGCTCGCCGGGACTCTCGTCGGTGCCTGCGAACAGATTGCCGATCATGGCGGTGCTCGCGCCGCACGCGATCGCCTTGGTGATGTCGCCGGAGAAGCGGATGCCGCCGTCCGCGACGATGGGCAGGTCGTGCACGGCAGCAGCTCGAGCGCATTCCATCACGGCGGTGATCATCGGCACGCCGATGCCCGCGATGATGCGGGTCGTGCAAATCGATCCGGCTCCGATCCCCACCTTCACCGCGTCGACGCCGAGGCTGATGAGCGCGTCGGTGGCCTCGGCCGTCGCGACATTGCCGGCGATCACATCGACGTCGTGGAATCGACGCCGGATCTGTCTGACCATGTCGAGAACGCTCTGCGAGTGGCCGTGCGCGGTGTCGATGACGAGCACGTCCACGTGCGCCGCGACGAGCGCATCGGCGCGGGCCAGCGTGTCGCGCGCGACACCGATCGCCGCCCCGCACCGCAGCCGGCCCAGCGAGTCCTTCGACGCGTTGGGGTACTTGACCGCCTTCTGGATATCCTTGACGGTGATCAGGCCCTTCAAGCGGTAGTCGCGATCAACGACGAGCAGCTTTTCGACCTTGTGCCGATGAAGGATTTCGCGCGCGTTGTCGAGCGTGGTGCCGATGGGGACCGTGATGAGATGCTCGCTGGTCATCACGTCCGAGATGGCTCGCGTGACGTTGGTCTCGAATCGCAGATCCCGGTTGGTGAGGATGCCGACGAGCCGTCCTTCCTTGCTGCCGTCCTCCGTAATGGGCACGCCCGAGATCCGGTACTTCTTCATCAGGTCGAGCGCTTCGTGAATCCGGTGGGAAGGCGAGAGCGTGATCGGGTTGACGATCATGCCGCTCTCGGATCGCTTCACGCGATCCACTTCGGAGGCCTGCTCCTCAATCGACAGATTCTTGTGGATGATCCCGATGCCACCCTGCTGCGCCATCGCAATCGCCAGGCGCGACTCCGTGACGGTGTCCATCGCCGCACTCACCAGCGGCACGGACAAGCGGATGTTGCGAGTCAGCCGCGTCGTGACATCGACTTGCGTCGGCACGACATCCGAATACTGTGGCACCAGCAACACGTCATCGAATGTCAGCGCGGTGGCCAGTCCGGTTTCGGTGGAGAGGAGCGTCGGGAGCTCGGTTTTCAGTTCCATGTTTTGGACGCTCGACTGAAGGCGTCGTGCTGCAGGATCGCGAGACGCTCATGTGGAGCCTTCGCGTTACAAACGAAGGCGCAGTGAGGGTTGCAGGGCGAAGGCTTTAGCCGAGCCGGGCTATGCCGCCGCACCATGGCATTTCTTGTATTTCTTCCCGCTGCCGCACGGACACGGTTCGTTGCGTCCGACTTTCGGCTCTTCGCGCCTGACGGTCTTCGGGATGGCATCATCGCCGCCGACGCGCGCGGGTTGCTGGGCGCGGGACGGCCCGAATGGGTTCGCCTGTGGCGACTGTGCGCGAGCGCCTGCCAGCGCGGACGGCGTGGCGGCGCCGGGATCGTTCAGGATCAGCGGGGCTTGACGCCGCGGGGCAGGCCGACGCGCCACCGCCGCTTCCTCCTGGATGACCGGCCGGAGCCACCACAAGTAGCGAACGATTTCCTCGTCGATCCGCTCCTTCATCCCCTGGAAGAGAGCGAAGCTTTCCTTCTTGTACTCGACGAGCGGATCGCGCTGACCGTACCCGCGCAGCCCGATGCCTTCTTTCAGATGATCGAGGCTGTACAGGTGATCCTTCCAGTGCTGATCGACCACCTGCAGCATGATGTCGCGCTCGACGCGGCGCAGGATCTCGGGCGTAATCAGCTTCTCCTTCTCGTCGTAGACGGCGACGAGCTTCTCCCAGAGCAGGTCGCTGATTTCCGCGGAGGTGAGATCGGCGAAATCGAGGGATGCGGGCTCGATCCCGAACACGCGGTGGACATCGCGTTTCAGCGCGTCGAGATCCCATTCTTCGAAGTCCGTTTTGGGCGGTGCGTAGGTCTCGATCATCGAATCGAGCAGCTCTTCGGCGAGCGCCATCGTGTATTCCCGCGACGTGACGTACTCCTCTTCGTCGACGCGGATCCGACCCTCGAGAATCTCCCGCCGCAGCGCGTAAATGCTCTCGCGCTGCTTGTTCATCACATCGTCGTATTCCAGCAGATGCTTGCGGACGGAGAAGTTCTGGGCTTCCACCTGCTTCTGGGCACGTTCGATCGCGCGCGTGACCATTCCGTGCTCGATGGGGACGCCTTCCTCCATGCCCAGCTTCTGCATGAGGCCGGAAATGCGGTCGGACCCGAAGATCCGCATCAGATCGTCTTCGAGCGACAGGTAGAAGCGTGAAGCGCCGGGATCGCCCTGCCGGCCGGCGCGCCCGCGCAGCTGATTGTCGATGCGCCGCGCCTCGTGTCGTTCCGTCGCGACGATGTGCAGGCCAGCGAGCGCGACGACCTCGTCGTGCTCCGCGTCGCACTGCGTCTTGAAGTGGTCGTAGATGCGCTGGTAGTCGGCCTTCGCCACGCGGTAGAACGCGTCGAGATGGTAGAAGTAGACGAACTCTTCGTCCTCGACGAATCGTTCCTCCCCCTTCGGCAGCCGCTCGGCAATCTCTTCGGCCAGGCACTGCTGGCGCGCCATGAATTCGGGATTGCCGCCCAGCAGGATGTCGGTACCTCGGCCAGCCATGTTGGTGGCAATCGTGACCGCGCCCTTGCGGCCGGCCTGCGCCACGAACTCGGCTTCCTGCGCGTGATACTTCGCGTTGAGCACGACGTGTTTGTCAGCGCCGCCACCGGTCGTGGTGCCGCGCTTCAGCCCGCGCCGGTCGAGCATGGCCGACAGCTTTTCTGATTTCTCGATCGACACGGTGCCGACCAGGACCGGCCGTCCCTTGGCGTGCTCGTCGAGAATCTCGCTGACGATCGCGTCCCATTTCTCTGTTTCCGTCCGGTAGACGAGATCGGGATTCTCAATCCGGCGCAGCGGTCGGTTGGGCGGTATGACGACGACGTCCAGACTGTAAATCTTGGCGAACTCCTCGGCTTCGGTATCGGCCGTGCCCGTCATACCGGCGAGCTTCTTGTACTTGCGGAAATAGTTCTGGAAGGTGACGGTGGCGAGCGTCTGATTCTCCCGCTCGATCTTGACCTTCTCCTTGGCCTCGACCGCCTGATGCAGCCCGTCGCTCCAGCGGCGCCCCGGCATCAGACGTCCGGTGAACTCGTCGACGATGACCACTTCGCCGTCCTTCACCATGTAGTCGACATCGCGGTGAAACAGCGTGTGCGCGCGCAGCGCCTGATCGACGTGGTGCTTGATGTGCGCGTTCTCGAGGTCGTAGATGTGCCCGCCGTTCAGGCGATGCTTGAGCGCCTCCTCCGACTTGGCGAGACCGGTCTCGGTCAGCGTCACGGTCTTGTGCTTCTCGTCGACGATGTAGTCGCCGGTCGACTCGATCGCCTCGCGCTCCTCGGCCTTGGTATCGCCACGGATGACCGCGCCGGGTTTCAGCCGCGGAATCACGCGGTCCACTTCGTAATACAGATCGGTCGATTCCTCAGCCGGACCGGAAATGATCAGCGGCGTTCGGGCTTCGTCAATGAGGATGCTGTCCACCTCATCGACGATCGCGAAATAGTGCCCGCGCTGCACGTAGTGCGCCAGCTCGAACTTCATGTTGTCGCGCAGGTAGTCGAACCCGAACTCGTTGTTGGTGCCGTAGGTGATGTCGGCGTTGTAGGCAACCTGCCGCTCGGCGTCGTTCATCTCGTGCTGAACGACCCCGACCGACATGCCGAGGAACCGATAGATCCGGCCCATCCACTCCGAGTCGCGTCGCGCCAGGTAATCGTTGACCGTGACGACGTGGACGCCTTTGCCTTCGAGGGCGTTCAGGTAGGCGGGAAGGGTCGCGACGAGCGTCTTGCCCTCGCCGGTCTTCATTTCGGCGATCTTGCCCTTGTGCAGAACAGCGCCGCCGATGATCTGCACGTCGAAGTGCCGCATGTTGAGCACGCGGCGGGCCGCTTCTCGCACGACGGCGAACGCCTCGGGCATCAAATCGTCGAGCGCCTCCTCGTTGGCCAGACGCTGACGGAATTCGGCCGTCTTCGCACGGAGCTGATCGTCGGAAAGGGCCTGGATGCGCGATTCGAGTGCCGAGACCTGGCCCACGATCGGACGCAGCCGCTTCAACTCGCGTTCGTTTTGAGTTCCGACGACCTTGGCGAGGAGGGTATCGATGACCATCTACAGCTTGGGACTACCCCGACGTGGGTATCCACAAATTGTAGCACGCGGCGCTCCCGTGAAGGCTCGCGCTCAGGGTTCTGCTGGTTTGGTGAGGAGCTGCAACGGATTGAGCAGCCTGCCGTTGGCCAGGATCTCGTAGTGGAGGTGCGCGCCAGTCGCGCGACCGGTGGCGCCCACGTAGCCGATCACGTCGCCGCGCTTGACCTGTTGTCCCGCGTTCACTTCGAACCGGCTCAAGTGACCGTACCGTGTGGACAGACCGAAGGCGTGGCGCAGCACGATCAGGTTGCCGTAGTCGCCGCTGTAGCCGGCTGATTCGACAGTGCCATCGGCCGTGGCGTACACCGGTCGTCCCTTGTCCGCGGAAATATCGATGCCCTGGTGGAAGCCTGGCTCGCCCGTGAACGGGTCGCTGCGGCCACCAAAGGAGCCGGTCAGCCAGCCGTGTGCCGGCCAGATCGATGGCGTCGCCGCCGCCAGCTGCTCGCGGCGCTCCACGTCGCGCTCCACATAGCTCAGCCGGTTTTCGAGTGCCTGGAGCAGACCTCGAAGGAGCCCGAACGTATCTTCAGGCGAGGCGAACGGCACATTTGCCAAAGCCGACATGGCAGTGGGCGCGGCGGTGCCGCCAGACGCCTTGGAGCGGACCACGGCGGGCAACCGTTGCATCGCTTTCACTTGCGCCGAATCGAGCTTCGAGCGAGAGCCCAGATCGTCAATCACCTCTTCGAGCGATTGAATCTGCGAAGTGAGTTCGCCGGTTGCGGCGCGATAGCTGGCGTTTTCAAGGAGCAGAGCCGAGTTCGCCGATCGGAGTTGCCTGATTTCCGCGCCCGCACTCCACTTTGCGCCCAGTCCAATCAGCAACGGCAAAACGAGCAGGCCGGCCGCGACGAAAACGAGCGCGGTACTGGGCCCGATCGGGAGGCGTCCCAACACTCCAATAGATCGGCTCACGAGCGCGGAGATGCAGCGACGAGCTGGCACTGTCAAAGTTCGGCACTCTACCACACGGCGTCGGAGGTGCCCAAGCACAAATGCTGTCGAGCGAAGGTCGGGCGAAGACCACGGAAGCGCTTCGTTCGACTCCGTGATCCGCGCTCAGGATATTTCGACGAAGGAGACGCTCGAGCGGCTGATCAGTCGCGTCCAGCTGCCATGGTCAGCCAGGCAACCAACGGACGGAGACACGCGGGCATGGTGCGTTCGTTCACGCGCACGGTGTGTGTCCGCGAACCTGAATCGATTGTGATCGCGTAATCGAATCGATCGGCGCCCCCGTCTCCATCAATCTTCGACGGAAGATCGAAGAAGCCGCTGTGGTCCACGAGGGATGTCAGTTTCTGCTGTTCCTCGACGGACAGCGCATCAACGGAACCGACATACACGATGCGGACGTCCGTCAGCCCACCCCTGTGCTCGAACTGAATCCGCATCAGTCGTACGTGTCGCCGGACGGAAGGCGGGGTGAAACGATGCCGCAGACGTCGTCGCTCGTGTGAACCATCGAAGCTCCTGCCTGCAAGCCTATCTAAAATTCAGGGTCCCGCTTTCACAGAGATTACAATTCCGCCCACCCAATGCCGGTGCGAGCACGCTGGGCGCCGATCGCGCGCGAATCGATCGTCGTTCTGATGTATGTCGGGCTGACGGCTATCGCAACGTATCCGCTTGTCACGGCGCTCACTTCAACCATTCCTGCCGGTGGAGACATCTGGGTCTATTACTGGGACCTCTGGTGGGTCAAACGCGCGCTCATCGACCTGCACCGCTTTCCGTTCTTCACGCCGGATTTGTACTTTCCGTTCGGCGCGAGCCTGTACTTTCACGTGCTTAACCTGACGCAAAGCGTGATTGCACTTCCTGTCGTGGTTACGATGGGGCTCACGGTCGCGTACAACTTCCTCATCCTTCTCGCTTTCACGCTCACTGGCTACGGCACGTACCGCCTGTCGTTGTACGTGATCGCGCACGAGATCGATTTCGAGGGTGCGCGCCGGCAGCCCTCGCGCGCACGTCTCGCCGCCTTCGCCGCTGGAGTCGCGTTCACGTTCAGCAGCTATCGGTTCGCGCACCTCCTCGGTCACCTCGACCTCGTTTCAACCGAGTGGCTGCCGATTGCGGTGCTGTTTCTGCTCAAATCGCGCGATGACGAGCGCTGGCGTCATCCGGTTCTCGCGGGCGTTCTCATAGCCGCGGCGGCGCTGACCTCGACCTATTACCTCCTGTTTTTGCTGCTGTTCTCAGGCGTGCTCGTCGCCTACACGATGGCGAGTCAGGGAAGCCGGGCCTGGCCCGTCCTCATTCGCGTTGCTGTTGCTCTCGACGTCTTTGCCGTCATTCTGTTTCCCGTTGTGGTTCGCATGCTGATGCTCGGCAGACCGGAGGGACAAACCATCGAGCTGCCTGTCGCCGCCGATGCCTACTCCGCGGACGTGCTCGCGTTTTTTATCCCGTCGCTCGTCCATCCGCTCGCTGGCCCGCATCTCACGCGTCTGTATGCATCGATGTTTGGCACGGCTGCGAGTTCAGAGCATGTGGTTTTCCTCGGCTACGTGCCGATCATCCTCGCGGCCGTGGCTGTTCGCCGGCTCGGCATGAGGAGGCAGATCTTCTGGATCGTTTCGTTCCTGCTGTTCCTGTTGCTCGCGCTCGGACCGGTTGCGCACATCGGTGGCCGGGTCGTGCCGCTGCTGTCGCGGCTGATGCCGTATCACGCGGTCTGGAGGCTGCCGTACGGCGACACGCCACGCGTTCCCGCGCGATTCGTGGTGACGGGCTTATTGTGCCTGAGCCTGCTCTCCGGAAACGGTATCTGGGCGCTGCTCGACGCTCGAACCATTCGACCGGGCGTGATCGCCGTAGCCACGCTGTGTGCGTTGATGCTGACCGAAAACGCGGCGGCTCCGATTCCGCTCGAGCCCACAGCTGTTCCTGCGTTCTTCGCTCACGTCGCACACGATCCACCGACAGGCGGCATGCTCGAGGTGCCGATTCCCGACGATCCATCGAGCCTTCCCGTTCGCATGCTCTTCCAGACCGTTCACGGCAAACCGATCTACCAGGGCATCGTCGCACGCAGCCGGCCGCCGCTCGATTTCGACGCGATCCCGGGGTTTCGGCAGTTCAAATCGCTCTCGCCAGTCGTAGACGATGTTGTCGAATACGGCACGCAGCTTCCGGCAACGAGCCGAACGGCCCTGATCGCATTCAATGCAGGGCGTGTGGTGATCGAGAAGTCACTCATGCCTGACGCAGGCGCCGTGGCGCGAGCGAGGGCCGTCGCCGTCGGCCTCTTCGCTGCTGCCGCGGTCCAGTACGAGGATCAGGAAACTGTCGCTTATTCCGTGCCTCGCGACATGGAACGGGCCTCGACGGTGATATGGCTCGCACCTGGTTGGTCGTACCTCGAACACGCTGAGGCGCCGGGGGCTGAGAAAGCGCCGCTGCGTTGGCGCTGGATGGGCGACCGTGCCCGGGTTGTCGTGTTCGCCGACCACGCGATGGATGTGCGTCTGAAGATTACGGCCGGGGCATTCGAGCGGGCGCGGCACGTGCGGATCAGGCTTGGGGACGCCCAGATTGCCGCAATTTCAATCGCTCAGGATCGTGCCGATTACGTGTCGGCCGATTTTCGAGTGCCCGAGGGATTCAGCACCATCGAGTTCGCGAGCGAAGAGGCCGCCACCACGGCCGGTCCGGACCCACGACGCCTGAGTATTGCACTGTTCCGCATATCACTTCTCGAAACTCCCAGCCCTCCCTAGCGCTTGCGTCAGAGGCCACCGGCGTTCGGCCGCGTCCGATCAGATTCCCATGGATCCGGCCGATACAGTACACGTTTGGTACTGGTGTCTTGACCAGCAACAGGCCCGCGTTGATGGCCAAACAGTCGCTTCGATGGCGGCTGCCGGCGATGATCTCCACGATACTCGTAGTAGTGCTCGCCGCGTTCCTGTACTCGGCGCACCGCGAACTCGAGCAGGTGCTCTTGCGCTCCGGAGGCGAGCGCGCTCGTAACACTGCCAACCAAGTCGGTCGCGTCATCGAGGGAGTCACTCGGCAGGGTCTGCACGAACTGCGCCGCGTGGCGGCAGCTCCGGTCGTCCGGGAGTACCTGCGGGAGCCGACACGGGAAAACGAAGAGAAGGTTCGAGCCGCACTGTCGAAACCGGGCGGTCTGCGGCGAGTGTCGTTGTGGGACGCCAGAGGCGCCCGCGTACTCGATGTTGCGAAAACCGCGGCCGAGGAAGGGGTGCCGCAGATCGAGCTGCCGATTCAGCGCCAGCTACCGCAAGCGGGCGTGAGCCCGTTTCAGTCGATTGACAATCGCGTGTACGTCGACTCGACGGCAGAAGTGAACGACGATCCGCCGCAGCGCGGTCAGACCGCGAAACGGGTCGGCTGGTTGAGCGTCCGATCGACGCTGCGGTTCAATCCGCCGGGCATCCTCGATCAGCTGGTGGATCGTGACGCGGTCGTGCGAATCGGTAGCGAGTCGAACGGTGTGTGGGCGGATCTTTCCAGCACGATCGCCTCTCCCAGTGTCGCTCTCGGGCAAAAACCCGTCGCCCAGTATCGCGGAGCCGACGGCGCATGGCGTGTGGCAGGTCTCAGTCGAATTGCCGGAACGCCGTGGACGATCTGGGTGGAGTTTCCGCGAGAGACCATCCTGGCGCCCGAACGAACGTTTCTTAGGCAAATGATCCTGCTGGGAACGGTGTTCGCCATTGCCGGAGCCTTGCTCGCGCGCACCCTCACGGTGCGCGTCACGACGCCGCTGGCGGACATGACCGCGGCCGCCGAAGCTATAGCCGCCGGCGACTATTCGCGCCGCGTTCCCATCACGCGTTCCGACGAAATCGGTCGACTCGGCCGCGTGTTCAATACGATGACAACTCACGTCGAAGAGGCATACCGGCGGCTCGAAGGGCGCGTCGAGGAAAGGACGCGGGAACTGAACGAGGCGATGTCGGAATTGAGCCGCCGAAGCGAAGCGCGCGAGGCGTATCTGGCGGCCATCGTGGAAAGCGCCGACGATGCCATCGTGGGGCAGACGCCGGAAGGCGACGTTCAGAGCTGGAATCCGGGGGCCGCGCGCCTTTATGGGTACTCGGCCGCGGAAATGATCGGCCAGTCTGTGTCGAAGCTGGTGCCGCCGGACGGCGTCGAGGAGCTCGAAGGCCTGCTGAAGCGCGTGGCTCACGGCGAGCACATCCGTCAGTTCGAGACGACACACCTCAAGAAAAACGGGAAGGCGGTTCCGGTCTCGCTGACGATCTCCCCGATTCGCGACAACGACGGATTAATCATCGGCGTGTCGGCGGCGGCCCGCGACATGAGCGATCGTAAAGCGCTCGAGGAGCGCTTGCGGCAGGCCCAGAAAATGGAGGCCATCGGGCAGCTCGCGGGCGGTATCGCACACGATTTCAACAACCTGCTCTCGGGCATCATCGGCTACACCGAACTGCTCCGGCAGGGCGTCAACGCCAACGACACGCGGCGCGGCGACCTGGACGAGATCGCGAAGGCGGCAAGGCGCGCAGCGGCGCTCACCAGGCAACTGCTCGCATTCAGCCGCAAGCAAGTCCTGCAGCCGACCGTGCTCGATCTGAATGCGCTCGTCACCGACGCCAGCGCGCTCCTGAAGCGGCTGATTGGCGATCAGATCCGGTTGAGCACAAAACTGTCCGGCGACTTGTGGCCCGTGGTCGCGGATGCGAGTCAGATTGAGCAGATCATCCTGAACCTGGCAGTGAACGCGCGGGATGCCATGCCGGAGGGCGGCCGTCTGTCAATTGAAACGTCGAATGTGGAGCTCGACGACGCGGATATCCTGCATCACACTGTGGCACGTCCAGGCCCATACGTGATGCTGGCGGTCAGCGATACGGGCTGCGGTATGGACGAAGAGACGCGCCGACGAATCTTCGAACCGTTCTTTACCACCAAGGGGTTGGGGCGGGGGACCGGACTCGGGCTGGCCACGGTCTATGGTGTCGTTCAGCAAAGCGGCGGACATATCTGGGTGTACAGCGAACCGGGTCGCGGCGCAGCCTTCAAGGTCTATCTGCCGCGTGCGGAGAGCGTAGGCGATCTCGCGGCGCCAGCCGTCCAGCCTGCCGTCGTCCCCGCGGGATCGGAAACGATTCTGCTCGTCGACGACGAAGCCGTCGTGCGGTCCATCGCTCGCAGCCTGCTCGAACGTGCCGGCTACCGCGTGCTCGAAGCCGAAAACGCACGCGATGCCGAAGCCATCTTCTACGAGCACATGCAAGAGATCGACACGCTCATCACCGACGTGATCATGCCGGGCTCGTCGGGACCGGCGCTCTTCCAACGCCTCGTGTCGGAGCGCGCCAACCTGAAAGTTCTCTACATGTC
>JBKPDW010000217.1:0-9082 GCA_046728115.1 Acidobacteriota bacterium
ATGAGAGGGCAGCGCTTGCGGTGGCCGTGCTCGTGGCGATAGACCGGATTTAGGTTCGACTAAAGTTCACCTAGGTTCGACTAACCGCCCCAACGCCAGCAACCAGATCACGTTCCGCTATCCGAACTACAGCTGGGTCGCGATCGATGCCTTCCGCGAAACGTTTCCTTACGCGCGAACAGACTGGAACCGGCAGAACTCCACCCGGACGCTGACGTGGCTGCTCGGAATTCCGCTTTCGCAACGTCCACACCCACGAACGTGTCGCTCATCGCGCTTCCTCGTTGTTGTGATGTCCTGGCCCAGCCTTGCGATGCAGGGTTGTGCCCTTCGCAACTGTTCGGGCTCACGACGTGGCGCCGGCAACGCCCACGCTACCGTGCGGTCTGCCTGACCTGCGGAAACATCGAGCTGTCGCCGACGCGACGTGGTCTTCTTGATTGAGAAGTAACGTCCAACGAGAAGATCCAACGAAACATTAGGGCCATCTCGCGGTTCGCATGACGCGTTCTCGGCCCTCGGCAGCGCCTCTCCCCTCACGACAGTCGCATGACCTGCCGAGCCACTGGGGAGCGTCTGCGGCCTGCATCCTCCGACACGCACATGCATGAGCCAACACGAGGCGAAGCGCGCCAATGTTCTAAACTTTGTCAACCCGGTGGGACAAACATACGCAGCGACCGGCTCGGAGGCAACCGCTGCCGGACGTCTGGTCGCTCTGCTATCGGCGTGCTTCATCTGCACCCACGCGCGCGTCGACCCCGACTTATGGGGTCATCTGCGATTTGGCCTCGATGCCGTCGCCAGCGGCGACCTGCCGATCACCGATCCGTATTCGTTCACTCAGGACGTGCCGTGGATCAACCATGAGTGGCTGAGCGAAGTGGCACAGGCGATCGCCTACCGCGCCGGCGGCGTGCTCGGCCTCGTGTTGTTGAAGGCGGTCATCCTGGCAGCGGCGTTCGCGATCCTCGCGGATGTCAGCCGCGAGATCGACGCGCGGTTCCGCTGGTGGCTGCTGGCGGCGAGCATCATCGGGGTCGCGCCCGCGGCGTTTACGATGCGGCCGCAGATCTGGACTCTCCTCGCGATTCCGCTGCTGTGGACAGCGCTGAACAACGTCCGGGGCCGACCCTTCGACGCTCGTCCTGAGCCTGTCGAAGGGAGAGCTCAGGGCAAGCACGTGGGTCGACCCCTGCGTTGGGTTCTCAAGTTGTTGGCGATTCCAGCGCTGTTCGCGTTGTGGGCGAACCTTCACGGCGGCTGGATCGTCGGCATGGGCGTCGGTGCGCTGTGGCTGGTGGGCCGCGCGATCGATCGATGGACGGTTTCAAAACCGACGTGGAGTCCGCCTTTAGGCGGACCTGAGGTCCGGCTGAAGCCGGACGCTACAGGTTTTGAAACCGGCGCCGCGCTGGCAGCGGGCCTGGCTGCGACGCTGCTCAATCCGTACGGCTGGCAGTTATGGCGGTTCCTGCTGACGACCGTGCGGCCGTCGCGGGCGATCAGCGAGTGGCGGCCTGTGTGGGAGCAAGACGATGTCACGTCCGCTCTGATCTGGGCTGTCATCATGCTCGTGATCGTCGCGCCGACGCTCGCGCGCCGGCGGGCGGCGATCACATGGGCCGGCGCACTGCCGGTTGCCTGGCTCGGCGTCATGAGCTTGTTCGTCGCACGGCTGGTTCCGTTGTTCGGTGAAGTCGCGCTTCTGGGTTTGGCGAGCGCGTGGCGATCCCTGGATGGGATCGGAGCCCCAGCTGCGGCGAGACCGCCTGGCCGTCTGATTGTGGACGCGGTCGCGGTGGCCGCGATCAGTGTCGCCAACCTTGTCACCGAAACGCGATGTCTGGCCATCAACGACAACTGGACGCCAGATCTCCACGCCGCCTCCGCGCTCGCGTCGCCGACGGCGCAAGGCCGCCTCGTGCTGCCGTTCAACTGGGGCGAATATGCGATTTGGCACTTCGGACCACGGTTGCGCGTCTCGATCGACGGACGCCGGGAAACCGTCTACAGCGACCGGGTTGTCGGCATTCAGTCGGCCGCTGCCCACGGACTGCCGGCAGGTCTCGAGTATTTGCGGCACACACGACCGGAGTACGTGTGGCTGTTATCGAGCGCAGCCGCGCCGACGGCGGCATGGCTGAAAGCGAACGGCTACCGCGTGGACGTCGACACCGGCACCTCGTTCGTCGCGTCGCGCGGCGATCTGCCGCCGCTTACAATTGCGGCTCCGCTACCCAGGTGTTTTCCGTAGAGCACGCTACAGCGTTTTCGGATCGGTGTAGCGCGCGGTGATGGCTGTCAGTCCTTGGTACCTCGTGCTTTGTGCCTGGTCCGTCCGCGAGTCCAGGGTCCACCGCCCCAGTCGCCCTTGGCGGCGTGATGCGCCGTCAGGACCCGGAACCGGGTGAAGCGAGCGCTACCGATGGATTCTCCGACGGCCTCGCACTCGAGGGCCTTGTGCGGACCGCGTTGGACCGAGCGTGATCGGCGTCAGGCGATAAAACGCGGCCGAGGGCCGCCCAGCCGCGTCGATCGAGGCGGGTCACGGGATCTGGCGAATCACCGCATGCTGACGTGTTCGTGCGGCATGCCGATCGCATCCCATCGACGCGGCCATCGACAGGCGCGCCCGAGCGCCGCGTTTTTCCACGCTCGGTCCCCGCGGGCGGCAGAAGGCCCTCGAGTACGAGGCGCGCGGTGGAATGTGATGCTTTCAGCGAGTGGAATCGCCGAACAACGGCGCGAGATCGATCCGCTTCGCGAGCTGATCGCTGTTGGCTTCCTTGCGGATGTCTTCCGCGATCCGGCGGGCTTCAGCGGAATGGCGGGCCGCGTCAACCGCACGGTCCGTTCGACTCAACACGGCCGCCAGCAGGTAGTGGCTCTGCGCCAGCAGCGTCCGCAACCCGAGTTTCTCGCTGATCGCCGCCGCGCCTTCGAGTTCGCGCCGAGCGCCGGCATAATCTTTCGCGTCGAATAGACTCTGGGCGAGATAGATCGACGACTCCACGGCCAGGTACTTCAACCCGAGCTTGTTCGATTCGTCGACCAGCTCTCTCAAGCCTTTGACGGCCGCCTGGCCCCGACCGTCCCTGACAGCAACCTTGGCCAGATTCAGCTTCGCGCGCAGCACGACGTTGCGGTCGGTTACGCGCGCCGACGCCTGCAGCGACTGCTCGAAAAGGGAGCGGGCATTCTTGAAATCGCCCTGGTAGTAAAAGCGCTCGCCCTGGAAATCGAGCGTCTGGGCCACCAGCCCCTGATTGTTGAGTTGCCGCGCAAGGTCGAGCGCTTCCTCGAGATTCTTCTGGGCTTCGTCGCCTTTGCCGATCTGGCTGAGCGCGCTGCCGTACCCGCTGAGGATCTCGGCCAGCCAGAAGCTGCGATCCTGGAGCGTTCGAAACGTCTTCAGCGCCTCTTCTTTCGCATTGACGGCTGCGCCGTATCGGCCCTGGTACTCGAACAGCGCCCCCATGCTGTACGACTCGATGGCCGCGCCGCGCTTGTCTCCGCCCGTGCGGCGAAGTTCCAGGGCGCGAAGATAGTACCCCAGCGCCTGCTCGTAATCGCCTCGTTTCGACGATGTCTCCGCGAGATTGTGGACGCTGTCGGCGATGTCGCCGCTGACCTTCAGCTTCTCGCGCAGTTGGAGCGCCCGCTCGAAGTACGTCTGCGCGTCCTCGTATTGGCCTTTGGCCAGATACACGCTGCCGATGTTGTTCAGACAGAGCGCCTCGAAGTTCTGGTTCCCGGTGTCTCGTTGAATCTGCAGCGATTCCTTGAACAGCTGCAATCCCTGATCGTACTGCCCCCGATCGTCGTAGAACGTGCCGAGATTGATCAGAGTCGTACCGAGCCCGCGCTTGTCGCCGATTTCGCGTTGCAGCTGTTCGGCCTCCTTGTAGCTGGCCAGCGCTGCATCGGCCTGGCCCAGTCGATTCTGCACCTGGGCAATTTCTCCCAGCGTTACAGCGATGCCGCGCTTCTGTCCGATCCTTCGCTTGATCACGAGCGATTCCTGATAGTTACGGAGCGCTTCGTCCGGCTTGCTGAGACGCTTGTACGCCACGCCGATCGCGTTGAGAACGTCCGCCCGCTGCTCGTCGTTCTCGAGTTGAATGGCAAGGGTCAAGGCGTTGTTCAAGTGCTCGAGCGCCGGCTGCGCATTCCCTCGCCGGATCTCGACCCGCCCCATCGCAAAGAGCCCGCTGACGAATTTCGGGTCGCGTGCCAGCACTTCTGCGTATTCGTTCTGCGCCTTTTCGAGGAGTCCGGTGTCCTCGTACAGACGTCCCAGCGTGAATCTGACGTCTGTATCCCCAGGTGTCACCTTGACCAGGTTTTCGTACGACTGGATGGCCTTCTGGTTGTCGTTCAGAATCCGCGCGTGCGCAGCCTCGATCAAATATCGTTCGCGAGGCGGCAGCTTCTGGCTCAACTCCACGGCCCGACGGGACGTTTGCTCGGCCTGGGCGTCCTGACCGAGGCTGGCGTACGTCTGTGCCAGTCTCGATTGGGCGAGCGCAAAGTCGGGATCCTGGCTCGTCGCCGCCTCGAACCGCTTGAGCGCGTCGAGGTTCTTGCCCTGCCGTGCCATCTGCAGGCCGTCGTTGTAATCGCGCAGCGCCTGCAGCGACGTCGACGACGGCTTGAACGCGTTCGCCTGCAGTTCCTTGAGCAGGTCTGGAGACGCGGCCACGTTCTGTTGAATGGATCGCGCGAGATCGTCGATCGCCTTCAGAAGGTCCTTTTCGCCCGGCGCTTCGACCTTCAGCGGAACGGTTCGCTGGTGCTTGTAGTCCTGAAACGTCGCGTCGATCCGGATCTTGTCGCCGGCGCGCAGATATTGCCCCCACAGAATGGTATCGGCGTTGGTGAACTCCGCCAGGCGGCGAAGCGACTCGGCGTCGAACGAGGCATCCGGTGCGATGCGCAAATCGCGCAGCGTCTGATCCAACCGATCGGGCGAAACCGTTCTGAAGGCGGCGGACTGACCGACATCGGTCCTCAACATCTCGGCGAGACTCGTTCCGAGCCACGCGAGCGACGGATCGCCGGAGGCGTTGCGGAACGGCAGGATGGCGAGCGTGGCGCCTTGACCCAGCGTCACCGTTTTCGATGGCGGCGCCGGTTGGAGCCCGCGACGTACAGCCGTGCCCCCCGCCGCGAGCGCGACCGCGGCAACGAGTCCCGCTGCGCTCTTCCACACCCAGGGACGCCGCCACACCGGCGGCCGGGGTTTCTCGGTCTCATGATGCGCGTCGAGATCGGCGATGATCTCTTCGACACGCTGATACCGAAGCGCGGGATCGCGCTCCAGACATCGGCCCACGATGCCGGCGAGGTACGGAGGCAGGTCGGCGTGGAACGTGCGCGCATCCGGCGCTGGCTTGTGCAGACGCGCCGACAGCCGGCTCATCGGCGTCTCGCCGCTGAATGGACGCTGTCCTGTGAAGAGCTCGAACAGAATGATGCCGAGTGTGAAAATGTCGGAGCGGAAGTCGGCGGCTTCGCCCATCGCCTGCTCGGGCGCCATGTACTCGACGGTGCCGAGCATGGTGCCGGCTGCCGTGTACTGCGTCGCCTCAATCGATCGCGCGAGCCCGAAATCCATCAGATAGGCCTGACCGGCGCGGTCGATCATGATGTTCGCCGGCTTGAGGTCTCTATGCGCGACACCCGCCTGATGCGCCGCAGCCAGGCCCTCGCACACCTGTCGGCCGATGGACAACGCCAGATCGAGCGGCAGCCTTTCACGTCTGATCATCGTGGCGAGATCGACGCCCTCGATCAACGACATCGAGATGAATTTCGTCGTGCCGACCTGACCGAGGTCGTGGATGCGCACGACGTTCTTGTGCGTGATATGGCGCGCGATCGAAAGTTCGCGCTTGAATCGCGCGTCCGCATCCGCGTGGCTGGCGTACTCGGGCCTGATCACTTTCAGCGCCACGGCTTCGCCGAGCTCCTGATCCCACGCCTGGTACACGTGGCCCATGCCGCCAGAGCCGAGCAGCTTGATGACGCGATAGCGGCCGAACGACTCGCCGACGAGAAGCGAGCTGTGCTGTGACCACGATGAAGCGGATGCCCGGCTCGCCGGGACAGCCGCCGTTTCATCGCCAGCGTTGCTCCGCGGCGGGATCGTCGCGGCCTCAGCTTCTGGCGTGGAGGCTGGTCTGTCGGCCGTTACACCAATGACAGTCCCGATGTCGCCGTCGTTTACATGTGGAGGAAATGGCGTAGAGCACCGAAAGCAGCGCTCGAGCGGCGCCGGCGTTTCTGTTCCGCAAGCTGGGCAGATCATGAAATGCGGTCGAACGACTGAGGTGCTTATCAGTTAAGACCGTCAGCCTGCTGCAGTTTACCAAGCAGCTGTCGATACGGGCAGTGTCACCGAACTGCTGAGTTGCAACTCCCCTTGTCGGTGAGTCACAAGCTCCATGACTTGACGAGAGCAGTCATCTGAGCGAGGACTGATGCGCTTTATGGAACCCTAACAAAAACGCGCCGCGAAACACTCTACACTTTCAGTTCTGGGAGGTTTTCCATGAAGCGAATCATATGGCTCCTGACAATTGTCGCCATCGCCGCCGCGCTTGGCTTTGGTGCGGGCGTAGGCGCTGCGGGCAAGCCCTATCAGTTCACTGGCACGGTGAAATCAAACGAAGGCGGTGTCCTGACGGTGGAAAAAAACGCCAAAGAAACGTGGACGTTCAACACCGACAGCAGCACGAAAGGCACCGCAAAGCCGGGCGAGAGAGTCACCGTCCACTACAAGATGGTTGCGACCGAGATCGAACCCAAGGCTGCGACGACGACGGCATCCAAGTCCAAGTCCACGACAACGAAAAAACCTGCCGCCAAGAAGTAACCGCGATCGCGCCGCAGGCGACGACATCGATGGTCGTCGCCTGCGGCGGCACACCATCTGATCCCGCGCGACTCCTCACAGCCCAGGAAGATCAGCCTACCGATCGCTCGGGAAGTCGCGGAGACGCACGAAGGCGCAGAGACGGCGGGATGCGCTCGCTGGCTGACATGCAGGACGCACGAAGAAGAAGCTCTGTTCACTCGTGCCGAAGCGCTGCTAACGGATCGATTCGCGATGCACGTCGTGCAGGCAGATATGCGGCAACCATCGCGGCGATGCCGAGCACCGCGATCGATCCACCAATCGCCGCCGGGTCGCTCGGCGTCAGGCCGAACAGCATCGACCGGGTCCAGCGCGACGATGCCCATGCCGCCGGCAGTCCGAGGGCGATGCCGGTCCCGACCAGCCGGGCAGCGCCTGCAAGCACCTGCCCGATCACCAGCCGCCGGTGCGCGCCGAGCGCCATGCGTATGCCGATTTCTCTGGTGCGACGCGCAACGCTGTAGGCCAGCAAGCCGTACAGCCCGATGCATGCCAGCACCAGCGCGAGCAGTCCGAAAGCGCCGGCGAGCACCGCCATCAATCGCTCCTGCACCATCGTCGCTTCGACCTGCGCAGACAGCGGCCGCACCTCGATCGGGGTCGCCGGCATCTGCTGTTGAAGCGCCCGCCGCACGGCCGCCGAAACCGCACCGATGGAACCGCGCGCGCGGATCTCCAGAGTCGTCGGAAAATCGCCGGTGAGCTGCGCGTACGAGACGTAAACGGTTCGCGGAGGCGTCCTGCGCAAGCCCGCCGCACTCGTGTTCCTGACGAGGCCGACGATCTCCAGGTCCTCGCGCCTGCCTCTCACGGTGGCCGAGATTCGCTGGCCGATTGGACTCTGATTGGCAAAGTAACGGCGCGCGAACGCTTCGTTGACGATCGCCACAGGCGGACTGTCCGCCGCGTCCCGATCAGCGAAGTCGCGTCCGGCCAGCAGCTGAATCTGAAGCGTCGCGAAGAATCGTGGGCCGACGCCGACGAAAAACGCAGTGTCGCGGTCGGGAATCGGCTGTCCGGCCGGCACGGCCGGTTCGCTCCACACCGACCCGCTCAAGGGCGTGTGCGTCGAGATGCTTGCCGAAGTAACGCCCGGTATGCGCTGAAGATCGGCGAGGAGTCCAGGTGGAAATGCAGTGCGGCGTCCTTCGAAATCGACCAGCAGAATTCCTTCGCGGCTGAAGCCCGGGTCCATCGTTTGAAGATTGTGCAGCGTGCGAATCAGCAGGGCCGCGCCGACCAGCAGTACGAGCGAGAGGGCTACCTGCATGCTGACGAGCGAGGGCAGGATCTTCGACCGCGAAGCGCTCATCCGCGTGTCTTCCTTGAGCGTCAGCGCCGGAGCTGCCCGTCCTGCATGAAACGCCGGGGCAAGGCCGAAGGCGATGCCCGTCGCGATCGCAACGAGCGTCGTGAAGGCGAGGACGTGCCAATTCGGCGTCAGGTCGAACACGACCTGCATGGGGCCCGTCGTGATCATGCCGACGAGGAAACGGCCGGAGAACCACGCCAGCAGGATCCCGCAACCGGCGCCGATCGCCGAGAGCAGAGTGCTCTCGATGAGCAGTTGCCGCACGATGCGGCCGCGGCCCGCTCCGATGGCGAGGCGGATCGCGATCTCGTGCTGGCGCGCCGATGCGCGGGCGAGCAGCAGGCTCGCAACGTTGGCGCAGGCGATGAGCAGGACCAGCCCCACCATCGCCATCAGCACTGACAACGGCCTCCTGTACAACTCGCGCAGAAACGTCCACCCCGTTCCGCCGGGACTGAGCTCGAACACGCCGGCCGCGAGCGCCTGCCGCCGGGACGCCGGCCAATGTGGTGCGATCAACGAGTCCGACAAATGGGTCCACCTGGTGGCCAGGCGCGCCTGGGCCTCGCGAACAGGCATATCTGTCTGCGGTCTCGCGAGCACGCGAAGCCAGAAATTGCCCGGACCGAGGAGCGCGGCGCTTTCAGGGCTGATTCGAGGAATGGCCGCAACCGGCATCGTGATATCGGCGATCGCGCCGACATTGGCCCCGCTGAAACCGCGCGGGCTGACGCCGACGATGGTCACCGGGACGCCGTTCGCAAGAATCGTTCGGCCAACCGCCGAGGGACTGCGTGCGAACTCGCGCTCCCAATAGCCACAGCTGATCACCGCCGCCAGCGGAGCGC
>JBKPDW010000218.1:0-15973 GCA_046728115.1 Acidobacteriota bacterium
CTCCTGATGAACGCCGTTGAGTGGGGTGGAAAGCTGGATCCGAAACGGAAAGTGAAGATTTCCTACATCCGGGCCAAGCGCCTGCTCCTCTACCGGATTGCGGATCCCGGGCCGGGCTTCAAGATGGAAGGGCTCGATCACGCCGCGATCAGCTATCCCGGCAATCCGATCGAACACATGCAGGTGCGCGAAACCAAGGGGCTGCGCCCGGGAGGCTTCGGAATTCTGATGGTACGCGCGAAGGTGGACGAATTGATCTACAACGAGAAACAGAACGAGGTGGTCTTCATCAAGTATCTGAGCTGAATTCGCCGGAGCTGCCTTCTTCTCCGTGGCCCTCCGTTTTCTGTTGCTCTGTGCGAATCCGTTATCTCCGCAACCCTCACTGACCGCGCGATTACAATCATTCACTGCGGTCAACTTCGATTTCTTCACCCGTCACAATGTCGAACCGCATGCTGTCGCCGAAAATCCAGCTGGCCTGGCTGTCGCTTGCAATGTTTCTGGGGATGACGCTGTGGTTTTCGGCCACGGCCGCCAACGCACCGATCGTCGCCGAGTTCCATCTCTCCCCGGCCGAAACGGCCTGGCTGACGATGGCAGTGCAGGGCGGATTCGTCCTCGGGACGCTCGTGTCGGCCACGCTGAATCTGCCCGACATCATCAACTCACGGACGCTGTTCAACATCGGCTGCATCGCCGGCGCACTCGCGAATGCGGCGCTCACGGTCGCCCCCGGCGCGTTGACGCTGATCGGCTTGCGCGTCGGCACGGGGGCGGCGCTGGCGATGGTCTATCCGCCCGGCATGAAGGTGGCCGCCGGCTGGTTTGCCGAGCGGCGAGGTGCAGCATTGGGCGTCCTCATCGGCGCACTGACGGTCGGATCCGCGTTTCCCCATTTGCTTGCCTTGGCATCGGCCGCCGTGCCGTGGCGCGTGCTCATGCTCGTCGCCTCCGCCCTGGCGATTACTGGAGGAGGACTGATAATCGCTCTCGTTCGTGACGGACCGCACGTCGCGAGCACTGCACGCTTCGATCCTCGCGCCGTCGCGCGCGTGTTCGCCGATCGACAAACGCGGCTCGCGACGCTGGGCTATCTCGGTCACATGTGGGAGCTGTACGCCGTATGGACCTGGATTGCCGCGTTCGCCGCGGCGGGATCGGATCTCGACCGCGGGGCGCTTTCGGCATCGATGGTCGGATCGACCGTCGCGTTCGTCACCATCGCAAGCGGCGCGATCGGATCAGCCGCCGCGGGTGCATTTGCCGATCGGATTGGCAAGGCGCGCGTTGCGGCGTGGGCGATGCTCATCAGCGGCACGTGCTGTGCGATCGCCGGCCTGATGTTTCGCGCGGCGACACCCGTTCTCGTGCTCTTCGCCGTGATATGGGGCATCGCGGTCGTGGCCGATTCGGCGCAGCTGTCCGCGCTGGTCGCACAGTACAGCCCGCGCGACCACGTCGGCACTGCGCTCACTATCCAGACGTGCTCTGGTTTCCTCCTGACCATGGCATCTATTCGCCTGCTGCCGGTCGTCGCGCAGGCGGTCGGATGGCAATGGGTGTTTCTCTGCCTCGTCCCGGGCCCGTTTCTGGGCGCGCTCGCGTTGCGAGGGTTGAAATAGCGGTTCGGGCTTGCTAGGCACACTCTCTTGTAGCTCATCCGACGCGTTGTAGGAGCGCCATTCCTTCATATCCTGGCTCTTGATGGACGACAGCCCCGCGCAATGACGAATGCGGACGCTAACGTAACAAGAATGAAACCTGCCGAGCGACGTCCCACAGGCCGACGCCCCTCCTCGATGATCCGTTCGCTTGGTGAGGAGGTCCTATATCTCCTGCTTGCAGGATCGCGGGACTTCAGGTAAGGTTTTTGCCTGACTTTCGGCTGCCAGCGTGTGTCTGCGCCCCGCCACGCTTTTTTCCCGCTTAGGAGAGAGTTGATTGGCCGTCCGTCTGTTCGTTGGTAACCTCGCGTACAGCACGACCGAAGCGGATTTGCGTACGTATTTCGGCGCTATTGCACCACCCTCCCAGGTCGTGCTCCCGGTAGACCGCGAGACTGGTCGTCCGCGCGGCTTTGCGTTTGTCGAGTTTCTCGATCGCGCCCACGCCGAGCAGGCGATTCAGCGTTTCAACGGTCAAATGTTCAACGGACGGCCACTGGCCGTCAGCGAAGCGCGAGCTCGCGAGGATCGCGGGCCCGGTGGTCCCCGGCCTGGCGGCTTCGCGGGTCCGCGGCCGGGCGGCTTTGCGCCACGCGCTCCCGGTTCCTTTGGCGGGCCGCGGCAGTTCGATTCCGGCGCCGCGCCGAGCATCCCGCCAAATCGCAGTCGAAATTTTGGACCTGACGCCAAGCCTCAGCGTGGCGGTTCCAAGTCGAAGAAGAAGGATACCGACAAGCCACGTGGACCGATCCCGCTGAAGAACACAGGCCGTTCGTTCAGCCTCGACGACGTCGATTCCGTGGACGAGCCGTTGCCGGATATCGACGACGTCGCCACGAGCAAACCGCACACAGACGAGGAAGACGACGGGTAGGGCGGCGGGACCGCCGCTACGGTCGTGTGGCTGCTCCTGCTCCGGCTGCACTCATCGTGCATCAGCATCGTAGACGTGCGTGATCGTACGCGGCTGGCCGCTCTGTCCGCCCTGTGCGTGCCGGCTGCCGCCACCGCCTTCCATCGTTGCCGCGATGCGCAGCTGATGGTGCTCGGGATCGACGGAGAAGGTTTGTGTGATTTTGCCCGAACCGAGCCCGCTGATTTCGCTGACGAGCTTGTCGCCGTCCCATTTCGTCTTGCGCTCGGTGTGCGTGTTCTCGTCCTTGATCTTTTTTCCGTCTGGCGACAAACGCGTGGTGTGTCCGTCCGCCGACGTGATGATGATCATCGATTCGCTCTGAGTGATCGTCAGATGATCGGACGGGTTGATGATCTCGCGCATCGCTTCGCGCATGCGCGCCATGTCCTCCGGATTCATGTTGCCGGAGTTCCCGCCACGCCCCATGCCTCCGCCGCCGTACCCGCCACGGAACCCTCCACCGCCGCCGCCACGGCGACCATACCCGCCGCCGCCTCCATTCCCCCGCTGCCGATCGCCGCTTGCTCCGCGGTCCATCGGCTGATCGCTCAGATCCTTGTTGAGCGTCCACGCCCCGATCAGCGAATCCTTGGGTGCCGCTTGCGTCCGGCCGTCCGCGACCGCTCCAGCAACAAACGCGGCCGCCACGAAGGCAAGGCTCACACCCCACGCGCGTCCTGTCGCGTTCACAAGCCACTCCATTCGGCAGGCGCTGTGTGCATCGGTTCGATTATGGCGGTGACGTTTGCGCGTCGCCATGTGAAAAGACTGTGAAAGGCAGCGTCACGGCTTAGGTGTCAGGGCTTACGGGTTAGTTAGGGATTAGGATCGATCGTACGTACCAGACCGTGCGTGAGGCTGCCGACATCGCCGAGCAAGCTCGTCACCTGCGCTCATCGATCGATTCGATGAATTTCCGGCGGGTAGCAATTTCACGGTCGGTCTCCGGGTCCCCGAAAGCTGATGATGATCTAATCCTGTTTTTCTTCTCAATCCCTAGTCCCTGATCCCTGATGCATTGGTACAAAAGCCTCTATTGGCGAATCGCTCTCGGCGTGGTCGCATTTCTCGCGGCGATGCTCGTCGTGCAGGCGATGTTGTTCGTCTGGGCGGTGTCGAGATCGGGGCGCAATCTGCCCGGGCAATCGCCGGCGCGCCTCGGAATGACCGTTGCGCTCGATCTGGCGAACGTGCTCGAGCGTGATCCGCACACCGATCTCACGGCGTACATCCGGGAGCAGTACGCGCAGTATACGCATCCATTCTTCGTGATGATGACCGACGGGCGCGTCATCACGAGTGGCAGCGAGACGTTTCCCGAACCGCTCATGGCGATGGCGCGCGCGCGGCTGCAATGGGCCGATGCGCGCGGCCGCGGCGAACGTCCCGGTCCGCCTCGACCCGATCGGTTCGGGCCGCCGCCCGTGGATCGGTTCGGCGCACCGCCGGATCGGTTCGAGCGGTTCGAGCGCGGCGGTGACCGCTTCGACCGTGACGTCAGCGGCGTTCGGTTTGTCCGGCCGTCGCCGATCCTCGTGGACGGTCGACTGGCGGGCGTCGTCGTCGTGCCACCACAGGCACCGTTCGGGTTCCTGCTCGGGCGCTACGCTCCGCTCCTCGCCATCGTCGCCGCCGGTGTGCTGATCCTCGGCGCGGTGCTCACGTCGCTGATGATCTTCGGTCCGGCCCGCCGGCGGCTGCGCGCGCTCGAAGCAGCCGCGCGTAAATTCGGCGCGGGCGATCTCTCGGCTCGCGCTCCCGCCCGTGGCGGCGACGAAATCGCCGCTGTCGCCAGCGCCTTCAATGCGATGGCCGACGACCTGGGCAAGCGTGCCGAAGCCCTGGCCACCTCCGATCGCGTCCGGCGCCAACTGCTCGCCGACGTGTCGCACGAACTGACAACGCCCATTACGGCCGTGCGCGGCTATCTCGAAACGCTGACGATGCCCGAAATGCGGCTGGACGAGGCGACACGCACGCGATATCTCACCATCATCGGCGACGAGACCAGCCGGCTCGAGCGTTTGATTGGCGACCTGCTCGACCTGGCGCGTTTGGAAGGCGGCGGCGGAACGTTGCACATCGAAGACGTCCCGGTGCCGCAACTCTTCGATCGGGTTGCAGCCCGGCACGAGCGTGCGTGCGAGCGCGCCGGTGTAGCGCTGGAAACGGGTACGGAGCCGGCCGCCGGGATCGTACGAGGCGACCACGACCGCCTGGAGCAGGCGCTTCAGAACCTCGCCGCAAATGCGATCCGACACGCGCCACGCGGCAGCGTCGTCCGGC
Organism: Acidobacteriota bacterium; assembly: GCA_046728115.1. Lineage (GTDB taxonomy): Bacteria > Acidobacteriota > Vicinamibacteria > Vicinamibacterales > CAVVIG01 > CAVSWN01. The sequence continues at coordinate 4,870 of JBKPDW010000218.1, forward strand.
TCGCGTCGCGGGCATCCGACGGCACGATCCGGTTGTCGGTCGAGGATGCTGGCCCGGGCATCGCGCCGGAGCATCTGCCCCACATCTTCGATCGGTTCTACAAGGTGGACCCGGCTCGGCCCTTCGAGTGGTCGCACGAGCCCGATCAGCGTGCAGGCACCTCGGGCGGAAGCGGACTCGGGCTATCGATTGTGAAGGCTATTGTCGAGCGGCACGGCGGGACGCTGTCGGTCGACAGCCGGCCGGGGCGCACGGTGTTCGAGGCCGTTCTGCCGCACCCGTCCTAGGCCGCCGACTTGGTCCCCTCGTCGTCCGGCGTGCGCACCTCATCGCGGATCCGGTCGCGCAGCCAGTGAACCGGCTGCGGGTGACGCGCAACGAAGGCCTGCCATTCGGCTTCCGAGAGTGAAATCGAGATCACCCGGTCGCGTTCGGTGCCCATGTCCTTGTCCCCTCCGGTTCCCATGACGAATCAAGAGTACACACCGATCAGGTACACCTAAAATAGAATGATCTGATAGAACCTATCTCATTTCGTCATGAATGGCCGGCGGGCCGGCGGGGCCAGCCGCAGGCGGTCTCGAACCGCCTCGAATGCCGCGAGAAGCTCGTGAATGCTGCGCGGAATGCGGTTGGCGCGCGGATAGACCCACCCAGTCTCACGGATGAGCTGGTGGCCTTCGATCCGCGCACAGAAGAGCTGGCCGGCCTTCACTTCCCGGGCGATGGCCTGGTAGGGCACGATGCCGATACCGAGACCGGCTTTGACCATCGCCTTGATGATCTCGACGTTCTCAGTATCCATCACGATCGTCGGCTCGATGTTTTCGGTCGCGAAGAAATGATCGATGACGCGGCGTGTGCCCGAGCCGGCCTCGAACAGGATGAACGGCTGCCCCGCAAGATCCTGCGGCGAGACCCGCCGCCTCCGTGCCAGCTGATGCGTGGGCGTAGTCACCAGCAGCAGTTCTTCGTTCAGAACGGGCACGGTTATCAAGTCTGACTCCTCCACCGGCAACGTGAGGAGGCCGGCATCGACCCGGCCGCCACGGATTTCCGCGACGGATCGCCCGGCCGTCGCCACCGTCAGCCGAACATCGAGACGTGGGTGCACCCGCCGTAGATGCTTCAGCAGCGGTGGGAACACATACATGCAGACCGTCATGCCGCCGGAGATCCTGAGAGTCCCCTTCAACTCGCGCGTACGGTCCGTAATCGTGCCGACGGTTTCGCGGACATCCTGAAACACACGCTGGCCGAGCTGCACCAGGCTCTCTGCCGCCGCCGTCATGCGCACCTGCCGTCCGACCCGGAGAAACAACGGCTCGCCAAGTTCCTCCTCGAGCAGCAGGATCTGGCGGCTGATGGCGGACTGCGACACGTGCAGCTTCCGGCCAGATGCCGTGAACGAGCCCGTTTCCGCGATGGCTTGGAGGATTTCTAACTGGCGCAGATCCATACGCACGTCATGGCTGATGGCATATGGCTACTTGCTGAACCTGGTGAATCGGTCCGAACAGTCAGCCATCAGCCATTTAGCCATTAGCCATGTTTCTGCTTTCTGAAGCTGACGCCCTTTGCCTCCGCGCCGAGCCACGTCACGACAATCGCGCCGATGAAGACGACGGTAACGAGCCCGCCCATGGACTGGCGATAGGTGAACCGCTCGCCGAGCGCTGATTCGACGTAGGGAATGCTCGACGCACACAAAACACCCAACTGGTAGGCGAATCCGGGAAAGAAACCTCGCAGATGGCCTGGTGAAAGCTCGTTGATGTGCGCCGGAATCACGCCCCAGGCGCCTTGTACGAAGAACTGCATCAGGAACACGCCGGCAAGCGTCGTCAGCGGACTGAACCCCGCGATCCAGAACGGGACAACGATCAATCCGAACGCCGATGCCGTGATGATGGCGCGCCGCCGTCCCTTGACATCAGAGTAGTACCCGAAGACCAGCCCTCCGAGCACTGCGCCGATCATCGACAGCATCGTGATGTCGGCGATGTTGGTCTTTGTGTACCCCACCGTGCCGAGGAGTGTCGGATACATGTCCTGCGTCCCGTGCGACATGAAGTTCATCATCGTCATGAGCAGGACGAGGTAGAGGAAACGTTTCCACTCGCTGACCAGCGATTTGCGGTAGGTCGCCCAGTCGGTTCGGTGCTCGTGCCAGGCCTCGGATTCCTTCACCTTGGCTCGGATGAACAGCGACAGCAGCGCGGGAAGACCGCCGACAAAGAACATCAGCCGCCATCCGCTACCCGGATACATCGAGTTGAACCACGGATACAAGGTACGGAAGGCGAGGGCCGCCAGCAGGTTGCCCATCGCGTACCCTTCCTGGAGCAGGCCCGAGAGCAGACCTCGCAAACGTGGCGAAGCAGACTCGAGCGCGAGCGACGCGCCCACACCCCACTCGCCGCCCATGCCGATCCCGAACAGCATGCGCAACAGCAGGAAAACGCCGTAGTTGGGCGCGATGCCGCAAAGCACCGAGACGATCGCGTAGAAAACCACGTTGATCATCAGTGGGATGCGGCGGCCGAAACGATCCGCCATCAGCCCGAAGACGATGGCGCCGAGCGGACGCATCGCAAGCGTCAACGTGATTGCAAGCGCGATCTCGGGTCGCGATTTTCCGAACGACCGCGCGATGTCGTCGACGATCAACGTCAGGATGAAGAAATCGAACGCGTCGAGCGTCCAGCCGAGGAAGCCCGCGAGCACCGCATTGCGCTGGTTGGCGCGTTCGGCGGGCGTCATGGGCTTGAGACTCGGCAGCGCGTGGGCAGTGGTCATCGTTTGCGAAGCATAGCTTAGCAGTGACGTCTGCGACGAGTGAAGGTGTAGTGAAACGGCGAGATGGATGTCGCGCCGTAAGGCGTACGGATGCGGCCTGGATGAAGGAGGACTGGCTCTAGAATGTCGCCTTGCGACGACCCTGTCGCACACGACGCCGCATGAAATAGAGCGTCAGCGTCAGGAGCATCACGTTGAAAAACAGCGCGTAGACAAGTATGGACATGTGACGGTTATCGTCCAAACTCTTCCGCGACAATAGCTCTACTCGTTCAGTCGAGCAGTTCAGGTCTGCACGCTATCCGTCGTTCTGGCACCGGGTCAGCTACGGTTCACCGGGATTCCCGGCCTGTTCGCCGAATCGCTCCAATCCACCAGCGCACGGTCCCGTATTGTCAATCGCAGGTGGACGGAGCGCAGGCCTATGACGCATACACAGGACCGAATGCTGACGCTGGCAAGCCTGGTGGGCATGGCGACAACCGGTGCGGCGGCGATGACCATCTGGCTGTTGTTTACGCAACCGTTGACCGTCGCCGATGCGGTGAGCGCGCACGATTTGGGCCCCCTCGTCCGAACGCTCGCAGGCGCGCTAGTCGACGCGATGTGGGCCGTCGTCCGTTACCTGTAGAGGACTGCCGATGAACTATCACGATCGACCGAATCCCGGATGGCTCGGCGTAACCATCGGCATGCTGATCATCGGGCTCGGGATCGTCCTGCTCCTGGATCAGACTGGGATGCTCGATTGGAGGCCCACGTGGAGCCTCTGGCCGCTGATCGTGATCGTCTTGGGGCTCGCACGGTTCGCGCAACCGCGCCGCGATGGTTCACGCGACGGCGGCTGGCTGATCTTCATCGGCGTATGGTTGCTGCTCAACGAGATGCGCGTGATGCGCTATCGGGACTCCTGGCCGTTGTTCCTCGTCGCCATTGGCATCCATACAATGTGGAAGGCTTTCGCACCGCGCACACCGCCGGGCACGTCGGGGACGGAGCGACAACCATGAATCAACAGGCCACTCCTCGCGTTGTCATGGCCGCTCGACTCGTCGCGGGGTTCGTCCTCGCGGACCTTGGCGCGTTGTTCGCGCACGACGCGGCGGACCGAAAGCGGAACGTCAGCCGTGCATCACGAGAGTCTCCGCGCTCGAGTCGCCGGTCGCCTCGTCGCGGGTCTCTTCCCGGCAAACTCCGCCGCATCGGTCGCGCCCGACGCGGCGCGTCGCAGACGGGACAAACGGCATGAGCCAACCGAGCCCGCAAATTCGGATCTCGGCCCAGCTGATCACCGGTGTCGTGCTGGCGGCGCTCGGCGTCCTGTTCACGCTCGACAACCTGCATGTCGTACACGCGCGCGAGATCCTGCGGTACTGGCCCGCCGCGCTCCTCATCTTCGGCATCTCGCAGATCATGAAGGCGCGGTCGATGGCCGCGATGATCGGGGCGTCGATCTGGATCCTGTTCGGCGGCGTGCTGCTCGGCGAGCGCCTGAATGTCATCTCGAGCATCCTCGGCTACTGGCCGCTGCTGCTCGTCGGCATCGGCGCCTACATCGTCTTTCAATCCTTCAACCGCGGCGAGGTAGAACGGGGCGACGGAACACCACGCGTGTCGGCGGTTGCGGTGCTGGGGGGCGTCGATCGGCGCGTGTTGTCCGCGAAATTCCCAGGCGCCGATATCACGGCATTCATGGGCGGCGGAAAGCTGGATCTGCGCGAGGCGGTTATCGCGCCGAGTGCCGAGGCCGTCGTGGATGTCACGGCGATCATGGGCGGCTACGAGATCACAGTGCCGGAGACGTGGGCCGTCAGCGTCGAGCTCGTCCCGTTCATGGGAGGATATGAGGACAAAACGCGGCATCCCGCCGATCCGACGGCTCCTCGTCTGCGCATCCGGGGCTTCGTGATGATGGGCGGGGTGGAGATCCGCAACTGATTCATGCACCCGATCCTCGCGCGTGTCGAACGGCTCGTGGCTTATCTCGCGGCCTGGCTGGTCGTGGCGGCGCTGCTGGCAGCGGTCCTCTCCCGACAGGGTCTGACGTGGATCCCAGCGCTCGCGCTGGTCGTGCCGCTCTGCATCGTCTACGCCTTCGTGTGCCTCTCGGCCTGGTACGTCTGCCGCGCCACCCCGCTGCCGACGAGCGGCGTGATGCGTGTGCTGACCTCATCGGCGCTCGCCGCTGTCGTGGCGAGCGGTTTGTGGATGGGGCTGGCGCGCGCGTGGATGTCGGCGCTCGAGTATGTGCCCGGCCTCACGGCCACCAGAGTGGATTACACCAGTCACGAACCGATGCTGTTCGCGGCGGGCGTGCTGCTCTTCCTGCTGGCGCTCACCGTTCACTATCTGCTGCTGGCCTTCGAATTCGCACGCGAAGCGGAACGCCGTCAGCTGCAGCTCGAGGTGCTTGCCCGCGACGCCGAACTCCGCGCGCTGCGCGCCCAGCTGGATCCGCACTTCCTCTACAACAGCCTCAACTCGATCAGCGCCCTCACGGCCGTCGATCCCGCCGGCGCCCGTCGCATGTGCATGCTGCTGGCGGATTTCCTGCGCGACACACTGAGCGTCAGCACACGGGATCGGATTCCGCTGGCCGACGAGCTCGCGCTCGCGGACCGGTTCCTGGGCATCGAGCAGGTGCGATTTGGCGACCGGCTGCAGGTCGAGCGGCACGTTGACGCGTCAGCCGCCCAGTGCCGTGTGCCGCCGCTCCTGCTGCAACCCCTCGTCGAAAACGCCGTCACGCACGGCATCGCAGGCCTGCTCGCAGGGGGCGTGATCCGGCTGGACGTGGCCTGCCACCGGGATCGGCTCTCGATCGCCATCGAAAACCCGCGCGACGACGGCACGGCGGCGCCAGCGCGGAGCGGGATGGGACTCGACAACGTCCGGCAGCGGCTGGCGGCGATGTTCGGCGGCGATGCGCGGGTAGACACGCGCGCCGACACCGGCACATTCCGCGTCGAGGTCGCTTTGCCTTGTTTCACCGATGACTGACGGGAGCTCGCCGCGCCTCCGCGTCGCAATCGTGGACGATGAGCCGCTGGCGCGTGCGGTGCTGAGGGAATTCCTCACGCCGATGGCCGACGTGGAGATCATCGCCGAATGCGCCAACGGGTTCGAGGCCGTCAAGGTGGTATCCGAGCAGCATCCCGAGCTCCTGTTCCTCGACGTGCAGATGCCCAAGCTCGACGGCTTCGAGGTGCTCGAGCTGATAGGTCGCGACGTCGCCGTGGTGTTCACCACCGCGTACGATCAGTACGCTATTCGCGCCTTCGACGTGCATGCCGTCGATTACCTGCTGAAGCCATTCAGCGTCGAGAGGCTGGCCGAGGCCCTGGCGCGCGCACGCGAGCGAATCCTCCGCGGCGATCGAACGTCTCCGCAGGAATTGGTGTCCGAGGCGCGGCCTTCATCGACCCGCGCCGAACGCGTGCTGGTGCGCGACGGGCCCCGAGTGCACGTCCTGCCGATGGACAAGATCGACTACGTGCAGGCACAGGACGACTACGTTTCGTTTCAGTGCGAAGGCAAAGGGTATTTGAAGGAACAGACGCTCGCCGATGTCGAGACGTCACTCGATCCGGCGACGTTCGTCCGCATCCACCGGTCCTACATCCTCAACGTGAAACGGCTGGCCCGTGTCGAGATGGACGAGCGAGAGCACCGTTTCGCGGTCTTGACCGACGGCCGTCGCCTGCCGGTCAGCCGCGCCGGGTATGTCCGCCTCAGCGAGCGGCTCTAGCGACCTCGCACAGATTTCGCCATGGCTCTCCACGACCCGAGGAGACCGGGACACGAAGGAATCCAAACCTGCTGTGCTTTCGTGTCAACGGCGGCGAAGTGCTGGATATCGAAATCAGGACTTTTCAGCGCGGGCGTCAGGACACCTGAATCAGGCATCGCTACCGTAGCCACAGGAGGTAGTGATGCGAAAGACAGTGCTTGCCGTCATGTTCGTTGCCTATGCCGCTCCGCTCCACGCCCAGTCCGGAACGCAGGCGCCGCCCGCACCGAAAACACTGACGCTCTCGGGGCCGCGCTTCGGCGTGACGATGCTGAGCGACGGCATCGTGCAAAAGCTGGCGTCGGAAGACATCGACGTCGGCTCCACGATCTCGCAGTTCGGCTGGCAGTTCGAGAAGCAGTTCTACACGAAGGCAGGCGGTGTAACGGCACTCAACGAGTGGGTTGCGCTCCTCGGAGGCCTGGATCAGGGCGTCGCCATTCCCAGTGTCAGCTGGCTCGTGGGGCTGCGCACGAAGGAAGGCGCCGAGTTCGGCGTCGGACCGAACGTGACGCCTGCTGGGGCGGCACTCGTGGTGTCCGCCGGCGTGACGTTCCGCGCCGGGGTACTGAATGTGCCGATGAACTTCGCCGTCGTTCCGACCCGGGCAGGCACACGCGTGACGGTACTGACCGGTTTCACCATGCGCCGGTGATATCGGGGCTTCTATGACAGCGCAGTTTTTCCGAAAGATGCTGATACAGAGAACACCGACAACAGATGCAGGACACAGATGTCGACCTGCAGATGCCTCTCAGTCGAAGTGTTTGAGCATCGGCCACAGTTGCGCGAGCGATTGCTTCGGTCGGCGGCACACGAAGACCGGCCGATGGTTTTCGTAGGGCATGCAGTGATTGCACTCGATGGTACTGGCCTGCTGCACGTCGCCGAACCACGATTCCAATCGCTCGCGCGAGGGTGTCAATGCAATCAGCACCTCGCCGCTGCCGCCGGGTCCCCACAGCCAGTAGTTGTTGTGCCCGCTCACGGCGTATGGCAAACCGGTCGCACGACCCAGGACATCGATCGCACTCGCCTCTCCGTAATTCGATGTATAAAGTGTGGCGACACGCTGTTCGTCCGCTGACAACGACCTGTACGCGTGAGTTGCTGCGTCGACGAGCTCGTTCCAGCCAAAACGATCGGCGAAGAATTGTGGCAAATCGGCGAGCTCATGCTTTTCCTCGGTGGAAGGCTTACCGCCTAGAGCCGCCGCGTACTGAATGTAGGTCTGGACCGGAAGCATCGGCATCGCCAGCGGAGCGGTGATTAGTCCTCCAGCAGTCAGCACACCGATCGCAATCGGCCGAACGGCACGTGGGAACCCGGCAAGAGCCGATTCGAACCAGCACGCACCGCCCGCAAACAACATCGTGTAGGCCGGCGACAGATATCCGGACCGCGACGTCGGGTTGAGCATCAACAGAATCAGAACGCAGAGAAACATCACACCCAGCGGTCGATACTCTCTTCCCCGCCTGTCTACCAGAAAAAACCACAACCCGGCCAGCCATACCGGCAGGGTCAGAGGATGCATGTCGCGGATCTGAGCGCCGAGAAAGGACAAGGACGAGCGCGACACCATCTTGTCGGTTGTTGCGCGCTGAATGAACTCCAGGGTAGGCCACCCGTGCTGGATTTCCCAGATGCCATACGGCGCGATGAGCAGGCCTGCGACTGCCGCGGCGATCCACGGACCGGGTTTCATCAGCCATCGGTAGTCGTGCAGCAGCAATCCAATCGACAATCCTCCGATCAGCCACAGCACGCTGATCTTGTTCTCGACGCCGAGACCGAGGACGATGCCGAGGGCGATCCACGTCGAGAGGCGCGGCGCATGCATCAGCCTGACGACAATCCAGCCCGCAATCACCCACACGAGCACGTCGAAAACATTCATTGAGTAGAAGCTCGCCAGCGCCAGGTACACGGGCGCAATCGCGACGCAGACCATCGCGAGTATCTGCGCGAATCGCCCGCCACCCATGTCGCGCGTCATCGAACCCACCACGAACACCGTGGCGCCGCTCGCCACCGCCGCTAGCAGCCGCGCCGCCGACAGCGAGTCGCCGGACAGCGCCCTCACGATCCACAACGGCACGATCGACAGCGCAGGGTGATCCACATAGCCAAACGCCAGATGGCGCGCGCACGCGAAGTAATAGAACTCGTCTCGAAACCAGCCGTAGCCGCGAAGGAACAGGACGTGGAACAGGACGAGAAGCGCCGGGACGATGATGAGCGTGCGGCGATCGCGCATCGGCCGGCTGCAAGCATACACGTGGTGGGGGACTGCGACGTTCGTTAGAATTCGACCGTGCCGCCGCTAACCGGATTCGCGTTCGGTCCATTCGAGCTCGATCCACGGGGGAAGCGCCTGCTCAAGGACCGCGAGCCGATCGCGCTGTCCTCCCGTCAATTCGATCTCCTCCACGCACTCGTGTCGAACGCCGGAACCGTGATCTCGAAGGACCATCTGATCCAAGTCGGCTGGCGCGACGTGGCCGTCAGCGACAACAGTCTCGAACAGGCTGTTTCGGCGCTCCGCCGCGTGCTTGGGGGTACTTCGGCTGAGTACATCAAGACCGAATCACGCCGGGGTTACTGCTTCACCGCGGCCGTCACGCGAACCGTCGCACGCGAAAGCGACGCGGACCTCGATGCGCTGCTCGCGCCGCACCGGGCCTGGATCGAGGGGCGGGCAGCGCTCGAAACGCTCGAGCGCGACGGAATCGCCCGTGCGCGCGGCGTATTCGAGAGCGTGCTCGAACGCATGCCGGAGCAGGCTTCGGTGCATGTGGGGTTGGCCAATGCATGCGCGCTGCAGTTCGAAATGACGCGCGCGGATCAGACGCCAGATGTTGCTGCCCTCGAGAAGGCGACGCATCATGCGCGCGAGGCGTGCCGCCTCGACGCGGGTTACGGCGAGGCGTGGGCGACGCTCGGCTTCGTCCTGGACCGAACCGGTCGCCACGCCGACGCGCTCGCGGCCGCGAGACGGTCGACCTCGCTCGAGCCGGACAACTGGCGACATCACCTCCGGATCGCGTACACCGCATGGGGCGAGGAGCGTCTGCGAGCCGCGCGCCGTACGTTGACGCTACTGCCGGGATTTCCCATGGCGCATTGGTTGGCCGCGACCGTGCACGTGGCCCGCGGCAGCCTGACGGAGGCGGAACGCGAACTCGATGCCGGCATCGCGTGCCAGGACGCCGACGTCAACAGCTCGGGCCGGTTCTCGTCGGTCGCCCTGCACTGGTTGCGTGGGCTGATCTATCTGGCTGGCGGGGACGACCGCCGGGCGATCGAGTCGTTCGAACGCGAGCTGTCGACCGAATCCGGCGGGCACTTGTATGCGCGCGAGTGCTGCGCGAACACGTGGTACGCGATTGGCGCGCATCACCTGGCCTGCGGTCGAGCGGATGCCGCGACACACGCGTTCGAAGAGACACTCATGCGTGTCGCGCGCCATCCGCTGGCGCGTGTCGCGCTTGCCGTGGTGCAAAACACAGCACTGCCGCAGGAAACCGCCTCGGGCCCGTCATTCGATGCTGCACTCGCCCAAGCGGCCGCAGGGTTTCTGGATCGCTCGCGCGATTCCTCTGCGCGGATCCAACAGGCAGCGCGATTGATCGAGAGTGCCCTGGCCCACGCGGCACACGCGAATGATGGCTGGCTGCTGCCCGTCGAGCCGCTCTTCCGCGTGTACACGGCGCCGGACGCGTGGGCGGCCGTACTCGCGCGAATCCGGGCTCGCGCGGCGTGACCTCCACCGCCCGAGCTGCTCGATAGCGCTGCCGCCCAGGGCGACGCCCAATCAGGATCGCCGCGTCGTCATTTCGCCAGCAACTCGTCGACGACCCAGCCGGCGCCGTGCACTTCGCGCGCGATGGTCAGCGCGAACCGGATATCGGTGCTCAGCGCGCGGCCGGCCGTTTCGCTGTACGTCCAATCGCCGGCCATCGCTTCTTCGTTGCCGTCGAAGATCAGCCCAACGATCTCGAGCGACTTGTTGAGCGTTGCGCTGCCGGAGTTGCCTCCGGTGATGTCGTTGGTCGATACGAAGTCCACCGGCATCGCGGCGTACTTGCGGCGGAACTCCTCCGCGCTCGTGTTTTTGAGCCATTGCTGCAGCTTCCCGGGCAGCGCGAAGTCACCGGTATTTCCACGCGCCTCGGCCAGCTTGACGAAGTCTCCGAAATTGGTCGTGAACGGCACCTGTTTGCCCTGACTCACGTACCCCGCCACACGTCCAAACGTGACGCGTAGTGTGAAATTCGCATCCGGGTACATCGTGGCGCCTTTCCAGGCAGCCAACCCACGCGCGAAGCCGGAGCGATTGCCGAGCAGCTTCTCGTTCAGGATGCGTGTCCGCTGACGCTGATCCTTCAGAGCCGGCAATAGATCCCGCGCGAAGACGATGGCCGGGTCGCTCGATCCGGTGAAGACGTCCGGAGCGGCTTCGACCAGCTGTTTGCGGGTTTCGACTTTCGCAATCTCACTGCGGTCCAGCAC
>JBKPDW010000219.1:0-13592 GCA_046728115.1 Acidobacteriota bacterium
ATCGAAGGCGATCCCCGTCCCGATCTGCTCGATCTGGTCGACGAGGTCGGCCCGACGCAGTGCACGCTCGTGCCTGTCCTTCCAGGCGAAATCACGAGCCAGGCCGGATGGCGTCCCGGTCCCATCTCCGCGCAGATTCCCGAGGTCGTGGAGCGGTTGCACCGGCGGCGGGTGCGCGTCAGTCTGTTCGTCGACGCGCAATCGGAGCCGATCCGCTGGGCCGCGTCTGTCGGCGCCGACCGCATCGAGCTGTACACGGAACCATTTGCACGCGCCTTCGAACGCGATCGCACGCGGGCGCGCCACTCGTTTGCCGAGTACATGGACGCCGCCGAACTGGCGCACTCGCTCGGACTCGGCGTGAACGCCGGGCACGATCTCGATCTCGACAACCTCGCGATGTTTCGCGAGCTGCCATTTCTCGATGAGGTATCGATCGGCCACGCCATCATCTCGCGCGCCGTTTTCGTAGGCTTGTCGACCGTCGTTCGTGAGTACCTCGACGTTTTGGCGCAGGGCGGCAACCGGGCTTGATTTGCTATGATCGATTCAACTCTCCACCACAGCGGACACGGAGGACACGGGGGATCAGATCGCACTGATTGTCCTCTGCTTGCCTGTGTCCTTCGTAGTGGAGAGTTGTTTGGCGGTGGACAGGTTCCGGAGTGGCGGAGTGGGTTGTTCGCGGTATGAAATCTGACGCGATCGCGTTCGGCATCGCCGGCATGCTCTTCGGGCTCATTGCCGGATGGATCATCGGATCCCAGCAGGCCGGCATGGCGCCGGTTGCAGTCCCTGCGCAGGCATCGGCTGCGCCGGCAACATCCGGCAACGCCGCTCCAACACGCGCACCCACGCTGGACGAGAAGCAGGTAACCGCGCTCAAATCGGTAGCAGAGCGCGAACCCGCGAACGCGTCCCCACGCGTGCAGCTCGGCAATCTGTACTTCGATGCCGAACGATACGACGACGCGATCAAGTGGTATGGCGAAGCGCTGCAGCTCACGCCGCGAGACGTGAACGTGAGCACCGATCTTGGTGTCTGCTACTACTATACGAATCAGCCCGACAAGGCGCTCGCGCAGTTCGACAAGTCGCTTGCGGTGGATCCGAAACACGCCAAGACACTCCTGAACGTCGGCATCGTGAGGGCGTTTGGCAAGCAGGATCTCGACGGCGCATCGGCCGCCTGGCAGCAGGTGATCAAGCTGGCCCCGGACAGCCCGGAGGGTCAGGCGGCAAAGCGCGCGCTCGACAGTCTGACGTCCGCCCATCCATCGATCGCGGGATCGCAGAAGCCAGGGACGTAGATGACACGCGTTCTGCTCATCCTCGTGCTCTCGATCATCGTGTCGCGCATGTTCTGGCGGATGGTCGAGAGCTTCATCGAGGGCGTCAGGGGAGGGTCGCGGACGCCGGCGCCGCCTCTGCGAGGCGTGTCCATGGTCCGCGATCCGGTGTGCGGAACATTCGTGCTGCCAGACCGCGCCGTGACGCTGCTGGATGGGCGCAACCGGGTGTTTTTCTGCTCCGCCGCCTGCCGCGACAAGTATCGCGCCAGAACTGCATGATCAGCGAATCCCAGCTTCGCGCGGACATCGTCGAAGTCGGGCGTCGCATGTACGCGCGCGGGTACACGGCGTCGAACGATGGCAACATCAGCGTACGGCTGGGACCGGATCGGCTGCTGATGACGCCCAAGAGCGTGTGCAAGGGATTCATGACGCCCGACATGATGTGCATCACGGACCTCGAGGGCCGAAAGCTGCAGGGCGATCGCGATCCGTCTTCCGAGATGCTGATGCACCTCGAAGTGTACAGGCAGCGCGCCGACGTGCAGGCGGTGGTTCACGCGCATCCGCCGACGGCGACAGGATTTGCCGTCGCCGGCATCCCGCTCGATCGCGCGGTGCTTGCCGAAGTGCTGACCACGCTCGGCAGCATTCCGATTGCCGAGTACGCGACGCCGTCCACGCGGGAACTGCCGGAAGCGGTCCGCAAGTACATCAAGGCGCACGACGGAATGCTCCTCGCGAATCACGGTGCGCTGACGGTCGGGACGGATCTGTTCGCCGCGTACTACAAGATGGAGACGATCGAGCACTTCGCGAAGATCAGTCTCGTGGCGCGGCTGCTCGGGCGCGAAAACCTGATTTCGCGCGAGGAAGTCCTGCGGCTGCAGGGTCTGCGAGGCTCGTACGGCATCAAGGCACCAGCGCCGATCTGTGCCGACGACGACCCGGGGCTGATGGGAGATCAGGCCGCGTGTCAGGTCGTGCAGGCCCCTGAGGGCGACGGCGCGCGTCTCGTTCCGGACCTCCTCGCGCAGGGCGGGGACGGGGAAATTCGGTTAACATACCGGGAACTTACGGCGCTCATAGAAGACGCAATCCGGAACATTCGGTAGAGAGTTCATTGCTGATTGCAGAATGCGGAATGCTGATTGATCGAGAATTGGTCAATACATCAGCAATCGGCAATCAGCAATCTGCAATGCGAAGGAGCCAGTAATGGGCGAGGCGCTCGGGATGATTGAAACCAAGGGACTGGTGGCGATGATCGAGGCCGCCGACGCGATGGTGAAGGCTGCAAAAGTCACGCTGGTCGGCTGGGAGAAAATCGGCGCGGGTTACGTAACGGCGATTGTGAGGGGCGACGTCGCGGCGGTGAAAGCCGCGACCGACGCGGGCGCGGCTGCGGCGCGCCGCGTCGGCGAGCTTGTTGCAGTCCACGTCATCCCGCGTCCGCACGCCAACCTCGAGGATGCGTTGCCGATTGGAAAGGCCACGACGGCAGCGAAGAGCTGAACCTGTTGCTGGCCGGGGTGCCCCCAGGTTTCAACCCGGTTCATACGCGGAACCTGAACATTGAACCCTGACCTTGAACCTTTGAACCCTTGAACCCTTGAACCCTTGAACCCTGAACATGCTCCTCGCCAAGGTCATCGGCACCGTTGTTGCGACGCGCAAGGATCCGCGCCTGGTGAGTACCAAGCTGATGGTCGTCCGCGGCGTCGATCCCCGCGGTAAAGCCGAAGGCAATTATCTCGTCGCGGTGGATACCGTCGATGCTGGCGTCGGTGAAACCGTGCTCGTCGTCAGCGGCAGTTCAGCCCGGATGGCGGCAGGCCTGAAAGACACTCCTGTCGATGCCGCCATCGTCGGCATAATCGACGCCGTCGAGGTGAACGAGTAGCGGATTTTCGTAATTGGGTAATCTGGTAATTGGATAATGTAATCGATTTGATGGATTGCCCAATCGATTACTCGATTACCCGATCACAAATTACCAGATGCAGATAGCCAGAGTAATCGGTGACGTCGTCATGACCCGGAAGGACGACCAGCTGATCGGCCTCACGCTGCTCGTCGTTCAGCCGCTGACGCCCGACCGTCAGCCGGCGGGCCGTCCGCTCGTCGCGGTCGACGCCGTGGGCGCGGGTGTCGGGGAAGACGTGTTCTTCGTGCGCGGCAAGGAGGCGAGCTTTCCGTTTTATCCGGCCGAGCCGCCCGTCGACGCCGGAATCGTCGGCATCGTGGATCATTGGAACGTGGAGAAGCGCTGAATCGGGTAATTGGTTGATGTGGCAATGGGCAATCCCATTGCAAATTGCCGCACCCAATTACTCAATCGCCCAATTCAATTACCCCGATCACTCGATCACCCGATGCAGATTGCAAGAGTCGTTGGCACCGTAGTTTCTACGCAGAAACACAGGAAGTTCGAGGGAGCCAAGCTGCTCCTGGTGCAGCCACTGAACGCGGATGAGACGCCGCGCGGCGACGCCCTGCTCGCTGTGGACAGCGTCGGCGCGGGCGTGCACGAAAAAGTGTTGATCGTCCTCGAAGGGCGCGCGGCCGGCGAGGCGCTCGGCCGGAAAGCCGCCCCGGTGGACGCCGCCATTGTCGGGATCATCGACACGGTGACGGTCAATGAATGAACAGGAACTTCGCGAGATGATCCGCGAGTCGATTGCGCGTCATCTCTCACAGGCGCCGGCGACAATGGCGCCCGCAGCCCCATCGGGGCGCATACACGCCAGCCACGTCCTGCTCCCGTTCCTGCAGAGCGGAGACGATCAGGGGGCATGTCTGATCGAGCCCACCGTACGCTGCAGTCACTGCGGGTACTGCCTGTCGTACGGGCATTGAAGGGCAGGACGGCGGGAAGCCAGGAAGGGCGGACGCTAACAGGCAGGAAAGCCCGGTGAGTCGTGTCGCACATTCTCATCACGCGAAAACTCCCATCTTCAGTTCTTGCGAAACTTCGAGCGAGCGCGGATGTCGACGTGCATGCAGGCGACGCCGCGATGCCTGCCGACGAACTGCGAGCACGCATTGCCGACAAGGATGCCCTCATCTGTCTGCTGACCGACGCAATCGATCGCAGCGTCATCGAGTCGGGCCAAAACCTGAAAGTGATCGCGAATGTCGCCGTCGACTACAACAACGTCGACATCGCCTGCGCTCGGTCGCGCGGCATCGTGGTGACGAACACACCGGATGTGCTCACGGATTCGGTGGCCGATTTGACCTGGGCACTGATCCTTGCAGTGACCCGCCGGGTGTCGGAAGGCGAGCGGCTGCTGCGCAAAGGCGGATGGAAAGGGTGGGCGCTCGACTTCATGCTCGGATCCGAACTGCGCGGCAAACAGCTCGGGATTGTCGGAACGGGACGAATCGGACGCGCCGTCGCGGCGCGAGCGCCGACGTTCGGGATGAGCGTGGCTTTCGCCTCACGCCGCGAGACCGGCGTGAACGGTTCCAACACGATGTCGCTCGATCGGCTGCTGAATACATCGGACGTGGTCTCGCTGCATGTACCGCTGACATCCGAGACGCGTCATCTGATCGACAAGCGCGCGCTCGCGCGGATGAAGCGCTCGGCGTTTCTCATCAATACCGCTCGCGGGCCGGTCGTCGACGAGGAAGCGCTTGCCTGGGCGTTGCAGCAGCACCTGATTGCCGGAGCCGCGCTCGACGTCTACGAGAGCGAGCCGGCCGTGCATCCGGACCTCTTCTCGCTCGAGAACGTGCTGCTCGTGCCGCATCTTGGCAGCGCGACGACCGAAACGCGCACCGCGATGGCCGATCTGGCGGCGGATAAT
Organism: Acidobacteriota bacterium; assembly: GCA_046728115.1. Taxonomy (GTDB): domain Bacteria; phylum Acidobacteriota; class Vicinamibacteria; order Vicinamibacterales; family CAVVIG01; genus CAVSWN01. The sequence continues at coordinate 5,108 of JBKPDW010000219.1, forward strand.
GTATTGGCGGTGCTCGAGAGCGAGGCTCCGCTGACACCTGTGCCGTAGCCGACCGGAGGGGTTGCCGATGATTCGGATCAAGCACCGCACGAACTGGATGACAGCCCTTGCGGTTGTCGTTCTGACGCTCGTCTCGTGGCCGCTCCCGGCGGCCAGCAGTTGCGAGTTCACCGGTGTCGATCGGGTGGTGGCGGTCGGCGACGTCCACGGCGCGTACGATCGGTTCGTCGAAATCCTCCGCATTGCCGGTCTCGTTGATGGCGACGCTCGTTGGGTTGGTGGCGCGACACACCTGGTTCAGCTGGGCGACGTCGTCGATCGCGGTCCCGATTCGCGCAAGGCGCTCGACCTCCTGCGCCGCCTCGAACGCGATTCCCGGAGCGCCGGCGGACAGGTGCATCCTCTCCTCGGCAATCACGAGGTGATGCGAATGCTCGGCGACCTCCGTTATACGCAGCCGGCGGAGTACGAAGCGTTCACGAGCGCCAACTCGGAGAAAGTCAGAGACGACTATCTGAAAACGCTGAGTACGAGTGTCGGCGGCCGCGATCAGCCGCTTCAGAAATTTCCCCTCGGGCTCGTCGAGATGCGAGTGGCCTTTGGCCGTGATGGTGATTACGGTCGCTGGCTGAGGCAGCTGCCAGCGACGATCACGATCAACAGCGTCGTGTTCGTGCATGGCGGGATCAGTCCCGACGTTGCGTCGCTTGGGTGCGAGGCCATCAACGATCGCGTGCGTCGGGACCTGACCAGCGATCTCGACAAGACGCGTGCGACACCGCAAGCCAGCTTGGCAGGCCGGGCGGACGGGCCCCTATGGTACCGCGGCCTCGCGCAGGAGCCGGACGGGTTCGCGCTCAAGGTCGAGGAGATTGTCGCGAAGCTGCACGCGCGCGCGATTGTCGTGGCTCACACCGTGACGCCGACGAACCGGGTCACCACGCGGTTCGACGGTCGAGTTGTGGAAATGGATACGGGAATGCAGCCGGCGTACGTGCCCGACGGGCGCGCATCAGCGCTCGAGATTCGGGGTGGAACGGCAACGGCGATCTACGTCGATCGGAAAGATGCAGTGACCTTGCACGAAACAATCGGTGATCGGTGATCAACCGTTCGATCACCGATCATCCAATTGCAGGCTCAGCGGCAGGCTATTTTTTCGGTGCCAGGGCCTTGTTGTTCACGCGCACCTGTGCTGCGTGCATCGTGCCGCCCATGTCGTGATATGTCACGCTGACCATGTCACCATTGCCCACGGCGTCGGTCGCCGTGATCTTGCCGCCCTTTTCCCGGGTCTTCGTGCTGAGACCCTTGCCGATGAATTTGGTGGTGCCGTCGACCGTGAAGGTCATGTCTTTGCCACCGGTGGTGACGGTGAGGGAACTGCCGCTCACTTCTTTCACCGTTCCGCTGGCGGTCATCGACTTCGCCTTCGCAGCTTGCGCCTGCAACGTGACCGACTGCGTCGCAGCGCATAATCCGAACACCGTTAGAGCGACCACAACCAAGCGCTTCATCCCGCCCCTCCTTCACAAAGGCGCCCGCGACCTCGCGGGTCTGCGGCATCGCAGACGCCACTTAGTATAGCTGGCTCATGGGGCGACCGTCACAACGGCGTGTCCATACCGTCATGCGCAGGCTCGCCCGCGCCATCGACGACCTCGAACTCCCGGCTGTCGAGAAGATTGCCGAGGACAGCCAGGAGGACCCGTTCGAAGTCCTTATATCGACGATATTGTCGGCCCAGACGCGCGATCCGGTGACCGCGGCGGCCTCGGCGCGGCTATTCAGGCGGGCCCGGACGCCACGGACGATGGCCCGACTGTCGGTTCGACAGATCCAGCAGCTGATCTATCCGGTGAGCTTTTACCGCCACAAGGCGAGGCACGTCAAGGAGACGTGCCGCCTCCTGATAACCCGGCACCAGGGCCGGGTGCCCGGCACGATGGACGAGCTCCTGGCGCTGCCTGGCGTCGGCCGGAAGACCGCCAATCTGGTACTGATCCTGTCGTTCAAGAGCCTGAAAAACATCTGCGTCGACACCCATGTTCACCGGATCGCGAACCGTCTGGGGTGGGTGTCAACCCGGACTCCGGAAGAAACCGAGCAGGCTCTTTACAAGGCCACCGACGCGCGCTGGTGGCCGTACATCAATCGGTACCTGGTAACCTGGGGGCAGAACGTCTGCCGGCCGCTGTACCCGCGGTGTGGGGAGTGCGTGATCCGCGATCAGTGCCAGCAAGTCGGCGTACGGTCGTCTGCAGCTCGGGAAACCGTTCGATGAACTCCGGCGTGTACTCGCCGTCAATCGGCTCGCCAAGCTGCTGCTTGATCGTTACAGCGTTGGCGATCGACTTGGCCGAGAAGTGGTTGTTCGTGTAGAGGTAAAGCTTCTTCACCAGTCGCCTCGCAGCCGCGGCCGTTTCGGAAAACTCCTTCAGTTCCTCGGACGAATAGAGGTAGTCGTAGCGCTCGTCGGCCGTTTCGTGCCGCCACCACTTGTCTGCGTTCCGTCCGTGCAGACGCATGTAGTAGAAACCCTGCACGTTCGGCAGATGGTTCTGCCGAATCGAAAACCTGAATTTTGGTTCGTCGATCTGCACCCACGCCGCGCCGAATGCATTCAGCAGCGACAGCGTGTCGCCGAATCTGTCGCTCCAGCTACGGTGTCGAAGCTCCACCGCCATGTGGTAATCGTGGAAGGTGCGCAACAATGCTGCGAGGTAATCGCGTGACGGCTGCGTGTCCTTGAAGCTCGCCGGAAATTGCGCGAGCAGCGCGCCGAGCTTGCCGCGCGCGGCGAGCGGTTCGATGCCGCGCCGAAATTCGTCGATATCCGCAGCGTTGGGTTGCACCAACGCCCGAATCGCTTCGCTATCGCCGCGCGCGTCCTCCGGAAGCCCCTTGACCGTCCGCTCCTCGAACATTCGCGGATGCGTGAACTTCTGATAGAGCTTCACCGAGAACTCGAAGGCGGCCGGCGTCCGGTCGACCCATCCTCTCGACACCTCGGCCCGTGGCTGACCGTAGAAGGTCGAGTTCACTTCGACGGTGTTGAAGTGCTCGGCGTAGAAGCTGAGCTCGTCGAACTCCCGCGAACGCCTGCGCGCTGGCGGATAGAAGACTCCGGTCCACTTTCCCTTACCCGAGGGATAGTTCCAACCCGACGTCCCGATTCGGATCTCTCCCATGGTCCACCGGCCCCGTGCGCCCTACGCACCTGTCGCGTATTTGTCCTTGTCGAACCCGAAGATGACCGTCGATCCCTTGATCAGAATCGGCCTCCTGATGAGATTTGGATTCTCCATCATCAGTGCGATGGCTTCCTTCTTCGACCTGGGCAGCGGCCTTTCCTTGAACACGGGGCTGCGCGTGCTGACAAAGTCGAGGAACCGCTCGGCGTCGATGTGCTTCTCCAGGAACTCGCGTGATGGCGGATTCTTGTTGATGTCGATTTCCTGAACGTCGATGTGCTCCGTATCCAGAAACCTTCTGGCGTTCTTGCAGGTGGTTCACGTGGGCTTGGTGTAGAACGTTGGCTTGGCCATAGGGATAGCATAATAGAAAGTGGCCGTTCAGAATTCAGAGTTCAGAGTGATTTCAGATTGCGGATTTCAGATGCATGTTGACGGTTAACGAGATTTTCTATTCCATCCAGGGTGAGTCGACGCGAGCGGGCCGGCCGTGTGTGTTCGTACGGCTGACGGCGTGCGATCTTCGCTGTACGTGGTGCGACACGGCGTACGCGTTTCACGAAGGGCGCAAGATGTCCGTCGACGATGTCATCGCGATCGTCGAAGGCCACGACTGCCCGCTGGTCGAAATCACGGGCGGTGAGCCACTGCTTCAAGCCGATGTGTATCCGCTCATGGAACGGCTGCTCGCGCAGGGTCGCACCGTGATGCTGGAGACTGGCGGGCACCAATCGATTGATCGCGTGCCGCGCGAGGTGCTCAAAATCGTGGACGTCAAGTGCCCGGGCAGCGGCGAAGTCGACCGGAACGACTGGGACAACCTGTCGCGCCTGGCTCCCCACGACGAAGTGAAGTTCGTCGTCAAGGACCGGGAGGATTACGAGTTCGCGCGCGACGTCATCACTCGCTACGATCTCGCCTCACGCGCGGCGGCGGTGCTGCTGTCTCCCGTTCATGGCGTCCTGCACCCGCGCGCGCTCTCCGAATGGATGCTGGCCGACCACCTCCCGGCTCGCTTACAGGTTCAACTCCACAAGTACATCTGGCCCGCCGATGCGCGAGGCGTATGAATTGAGTAATTGGGTAATCTGGTAATGGGATCATCCAATTAAGCAATCCAATTACCCGATTACCCGATGAAAGCAGTTGTCCTCCTGAGTGGCGGCCTCGACTCGTACACCGCGGGTGCCATTGCGAAATCGGAAGGGTTCGTGTTGTACGCGCTCACCATCGATTATGGTCAGCGTCATCTGACCGAGATCGAGTCTGCGCGCCGCGTCGCGCGCGCGCTAGGCGTCGAGCGACATCTCGAGCTGGCCGTTGACTTGCGCGCGATTGGCGGGTCGGCGCTCACCGCGGACATCCCCGTTCCGATGGATCGCGATCTGGGGGCGCCAGGCGTCCCCTCTACATACGTGCCCGCCCGGAACACCATCTTCCTGTCCCTGGCGCTCGGCTGGGCTGAAGTTCTGGACGCTCCCGATATTGTTCTGGGCGTCAACGCGCTCGACTACTCCGGATATCCCGACTGCCGTCCCGAATTCGTGGCCGCATTCGAGCAGCTCGCGAGTCTTGCAACGCGGGCGGGCATCGAAGGACGAAGGGTGCGGGTGCGTACGCCGCTTATCGCACTGAGCAAGGCCGACATCATTCGCCGTGGCTTCGCGCTTGGCCTCGACTACGGACTCACTACGAGCTGCTACGATCCGTCCGCCGCAGGAAGGCCCTGTGGCCACTGCGACAGTTGCGTACTGCGTGCCAAAGGCTTCCAGGAAGCTGGCATCGCCGACCCGCTGACGCTGCGATAGAATCGCGACAGGCCCTTGCGCATCCTCAAATCGCAGCCCATCCGCGTGCAGGTCATCGCCGCGACCTGCGCCATCCTGGTGCCGTTCGCGGCGCTCGAGCTCTGGTCCGAGAATCGCGCCCTCCTCCAACGTCAGGAGGAGGTGCAAGGTCAAGCCAGCTCGGTGGCGACCACGGCGGCGTCCCACCTCAACCAGTTCCTCGCCGGTCTGGATTTGATGGCGCTGACGCTCGTCCGTCACCCGACAGTGATGGCGCTCGACCGGGAGCAGGCGGATCAGCTGTTCGTCGAGCTGCTGCATCAGCAGCCGCTGCTGCTCAACATCATGTTGAGCGATACGGCGGGCCGCCTCAAGGGCACTGGTCTGCCCACGACGCTCGATAGCATTTCGTCTCCGTACGTGCAGCAGGTGGTGACATCGGGTCAACCTGTCGTCACCGATCTCATGACGGGTCCGGTTTCGGGCAAGTGGACCGTTCAGCTGGCGTATCCGGTGCGCGGGGCCCGCGATGAACTCGTCGGCGTCCTCGCGCTCGGCCTGAACGTCTCTCAATTCGATACGTTGTTTCACGTGATTCCCCTGCCGGAAGTCTCGGTCGTGACGCTGACCGACTCCAAGGGCCGCGTCCTGGCGCGCACACTGGACGCTGATCAGTACATCGGCAAGGTGATCACCGAGACCAACGTGGCGGCGCCCCGCGACGTCGAGCTCGTACGCGTACTGTTCGGCCCGGACGGGATTCGTCGCGTGTACGGCAACGCGGTCGTGGACCGCGGTCCGTGGCTGCTGAGCGTCGGGATTCCAACGCGTGTCGCGGCCGAACGCTCGGCACCCCAGTGGCGTCGCGGCTTCATCATCGCCGACGGCGCGATCTGCGCGGTGCTGCTGATGGCGCTGTTACTCTCCACGCTGATGAGCCGCGGCGTCAACAGCGTTCGCGAAGCCGTGCAGCGCATCGCGGACGGCGATCTGTCGCCTCCGCCGCCCGATCTGGTTCCGAACCTCGAGCTCGCGCGCCTCCAGGGCGAGTTCATCAAGATGGCGTCGAATCTCCGCGATACGCATCAGGCGCTCGATCGACAGATCGAGCAGGAGCGTCACACACGGGAAGCGCTGCAGTCGCTGCAGCGTCAGGTCGTGCGGCAGGAGCGGCTCGCAGCTGTCGGTATTCTCGTGTCGGGCGTCGCGCACGAGCTCAACAATCCGTTGCAGGCCATTCTCGGCACCGCCGAACTGCTCGAGCGCCACCCGCAGTTCACCGCCGAGGCGCTCGAAGAAATCAGTTTCATCAAGACGCAGAGCGGCCGCGCGCGCGAAATCATTCGCAACCTCTCGCGATTCAGCAGCCAACAGTCGGGTCCGCCGTCGCTCGTCGATCTGCGGGAAGTTGTCGCCGAGATCGTGCAGCTGCGGCAGCGAAATCTCGACATCTCTTCGATCACGCTCGAGATCCAGGCGTCGACGACCCGGAAGGTGCAGGCGAACTTCACGGAACTCGAACAGGTCATCCTCAACTTCGTGATCAACGCGCAGCACGCCATCGAGAACAGCGGCAGGCATCGCGGACGCATTCTCATCCGTCTCTACGACGCGGGCCCGCAGGTCTGTCTCGAGGTGCAGGACGACGGTCCGGGTGTGTCGCCCGACGACGAACCGAAGCTGTTTCAACCGTTCTTCACGACGAAGCCGGTGGGGAAGGGAACCGGTCTGGGTCTGTCGGTCAGCTACGGCATCATCGAGTCGTACGGCGGGACGATCGGGTATCGCGGCAACGCGTGGAGCGGCGCGACTTTCTATTTCGAACTGCCCGCTGCCGAGGTGTCCCACGAGTTGCCCATGACCCCGAGTGACAGGTCGAAGCCCGATGACCGAACGCCTGTACTACAGCGATCCGTATCTCCACACGTTTGATGCCATTGTCGAACGAGTCACACCGGACAGCACGCGTCTGGTGGTGACGCTGGATCGCACGGCCTTCTATCCAACATCGGGCGGCCAGCCGTTCGATACCGGTACCCTGGGCGGGTTCCGTGTCGTCGACGTCGTCGACGCGGAAGATGGCACGATCGCACACCTGCTGGACGCGGCTCCGACCACCACGACTTTGGTCCAGGGTGCGGCAGTTCACGGCGACATCGACTGGCCGCGGCGATTCGATCACATGCAGCAGCACACCGGACAGCACGTATTGTCAGGGGCGTTCGACAAACGGTTCGGTGTGCGAACCGTGAGCTTCCATCTCGGATCGGACGTGTCGACAATCGATCTCGATCGCGAATTATCGGCGTCCGAGATTGCAACGGCCGAGGACGAGGCGAACCGCGTCGTGTGGGAGAACCGGCCGGTCACCATCCGATTCGCCGGCGCAGAGGAGGCCGCCCGTCTGCCGCTTCGGAAGGAATCGCAGCGTGTCGGCACGTTGCGGCTCATCGACATAGAAGGGTTTGACCTGTCGGCCTGCGGTGGTACGCATGTGTCGCGAACCGGGGCGATAGGCGTCATCGCCGTGGCGGGTTGGGAGCGATTCAAGGGCGGACAGCGCATCCAGTTTCTATGCGGCGGCCGCGCCCTGCGGCAATTTCGGACGTCGCGCGATGTCGTGACGGAAAGCGTGAGGCTTCTGTCGGTGCTACCCGCTGACCTGCCGTCGACCATTCAGCGGCTGCAAGCCGACGCCAGGGATCAGAGGCGTGCGTTGGGCACGCTGCAGGAAGAGCTCGCGAAGCTTCGCGCCCAGGATCTGGCAGCGTCGGCGGATCCGATTCCTGTCGGACGGTTGGTCGTCCGAGCTCTTGATGCCGATGCCAACGGTCTGAAGTCGCTCGCCGCTGCCGTGACCGCGAAGCCTGGCCACGTCGTGGTGCTGGTCTCGACGTCGAGGCCGGCTCTCGTCGTCGTGGCGCGATCGAACGACGTGGCGAATGTCTCGTCGCAGCAGGTCGTCGCTGCGCTGACTGCGCAGTTCGGGGGGCGCGGCGGCGGGAAGCCCGAGCTTGCGCAGGCGGGCGCCCTGGATGCGGCGCCGGAGACGATCCTGGATGCTGCGCGAGCGGCGATCACGAGGAGCTAGACTCCAAGCTTTATCGGCGGAACTCCGCCAGCTTTACCACGATCGCGTCCTGCGCTTTGGTGATCGTCTCCGCCGGCGCCTCGAAATTGTTCGAGAGGATCGCGAAGACCAGGGGCTCGCCTGAGGCGCTGGTCACGTAGCCGGATAGCGCGCGGACGTTGGACATCGACCCTGTCTTGGCTCGTGCATTGCCCTCGGCTGCCGTGCCCTTCATTCGGGTTGATAGCGAACCATCCCGGCCTGCAATCGGAAGGGACGCCGTGAAAGGACCCCGCAGTCTGGCGTCGTGATCGATGTGCGTCAGGATCGTCACCAGAGCCGCGGGCGTGACGTAGTCGTACCGCGACAAACCTGATCCGTCGCGATCGATCAGCTCGGAAGCGTCCACGCCCCATGAGGCCAGCGTGGCCAAC
>JBKPDW010000220.1:0-28088 GCA_046728115.1 Acidobacteriota bacterium
TTCCTCATCGACCTCTAACACACCTGAAGGCTGGCCATTGAGGGTGTTGTAACCGCCGGCAACACTGAGATCCTCGACCCGGCTGATGCCCGAATCGATGACCGCCACTTTAACCTCGTCGCCTCTCCACAGCGGATTCACTCGATCGAACCCCATCAATCGGTGTCCCCAGCCATAGCGCCCGTCCACTGCGAGGCGTTTCAGCTCGATGTCGAGGCGCGGCAGCCCAAGCAGTCGGACGTCATTCACGACCTCGGACCAGTAAGTATCGCGCGGCGAGGCAACGACGCGCCGCAGCAGCGACTCCCGACTCTGCAAGACTGCTCGACCCTGGGAGTCCGTGACCGCCTTGTAGGTGGCCCTCTCGCCGACACCGTAGATCGTCACCGCCTCGACGGGCGCGCCACTGTGGTTCACGACCGCCACCTGGATCGAGAAGTCTCCTTCATCGGGGATCGTCGGGGGCAATCCGGGCATCCGGAACAGATCGAGTTTCTGATCCTCCTCGATGATCAGCTCCGGATGCGCGGCGGCCAGCGTTCGCATCTGATCCTCGGTCATCTCGACAACCTGGCGCCCGACAGGGGTTTGCTTCACAAGAGCCGCGCCGGCACTTTGCGCGACGAAATCGCTGACGATCTGGCGAACTTGCGGAAGCCATTCGGAGCCCAGATGACTTCCGATCAGGTAACGGTTCTTGCCGGCCATCGTCCACCTTTGTCAGGAACACGCGGAAAAAATGAAACTCGAAACGTGTGTTAGGCTTCGCGCAGTTTTGCACAGCCGTCCGTGAACGTTGATGCGCTATCTGTCTCTTCTCGCGCCGCGACCCGTCGCGCGCCTGCGCCTCTTCTGCTTTCCATATGCGGGTGGAGGCGCTTCGATTTTCCGAGACTGGGTCGCGGAACTACCACCTGACGTCGAAATCTCGGCGATTCTACTTCCGGGTCGAGAAAGCCGGTGGACTGAGCCTCCAGTCAAGCGACTGTCCGAGCTTGTGGGTCACATCGTCAACGAGTTGGTGTGCGGCCGGACCACGCCGTTTGCGCTGTTCGGTTATAGCATGGGCGCCGTCGTCGCCTTTGAAGTCGCACGCGAGCTGCGGCGCCGACATGCGTCGCCCCCTGAACATCTGATTGTCTCGGCCGCACGCGCGCCCCAGCGGCCCCCGCGCTTTCCGCCAATCCACCGGCTGCCCGATGGCCCGTTCATCGAGCGGCTGCGGCGACTCGGCGCGACGCCTGATGAGATCCTCGGGAATCCGGAGCTGATGTCGCTCGTCCTGCCCGCGATTCGGGCCGACTTCGAAGCGTACGAAACCTACGTCTATCGAGCCGGCGACAAGCTCGACTGCCCGATTTCCGCCTTTGGGGGTCGAGAGGATCGACGCGTGAACCTCGCAGAGCTGGCGGCATGGGGCGAGCAGACACGTTCGCGCTTCTCGATGCTGACGTGGCCGGGCGGCCACTTCTTCATTCACAAGTTTCGCAGCAGTCTTATCAGTGCCGTCCTTCACACGCTCTCAGCCGCCCCGACGAGCGGTTCGACGGAGCCACGCAATTCGGTTTAGGATTCTTCCCCTGCCTGGGCACGCCGCGATCCCAGGCGTCCGACAGCGGAGGAAACATGACGCACGTGGATTCCGAGGAAACGACGATTTACCGCGTAGTGATCAATGACGAGGGACAGTACTCAATCTGGCCGGCGGAGCGCTCGAACCCACTTGGATGGAACGACGCAGGTAAGAGCGGCCGCAAAGACGAATGCCTGGCGTACATCAAGGAGGTGTGGACCGACATGCGCCCGCTCAGCCTCAGACGGATGATGGACAAGGACAACAACTAGGGAACGCCTCCACGTCAGACTTCGCGACGGCGGACATGACCAACCTTGCCGACCGCAGTGTCTATCTCACCTATTGTTTGACGGCACTTCTCGATGACGAGGCGCTTCGCTGGGCGATTGAGCAGCTGTCGTCTGAGGAACGCAGTCGCCGCGACAGGTTCATGTTCGAGCGTGACCAGCGTGACTTTGCCGTCGCCCATGCCCTTCTTCGTCGCGAGCTCGCAAAGCATGGGGACCGGCCACCGAAAGAATGGACATTCACGTCGAATACATACGGCAAACCGGCTCTACCAGATGAGATCACCGCGGAGACGCACCTGTCGTGCAACCTTGCCCACACGAACGGTCTGGTTGCGTGCGCCGTTGCGCATGAGGCGTCGCTCGGCGTCGACGTCGAAGCGATTGATCGCCGCATAGATCCTTTGTCGATTGCCGACAGGTTTTTCGCGCCGGCCGAAGTCGCGGCGCTCGAGCGTTGCAGCGAATCCGAGCGCACCGTGCGATTCGTCGAAATCTGGACTTTGAAAGAAGCATACGTGAAAGCCGTCGGGGATGGCCTTTCGCTTCCCTTGAACGATTTCTGGTTCGTCTTCGACGGTCCGTCGTCACTTCGGTTCGACGCGACGACCGGCTCGAGCGATGGGGCGTGGCAGTTTGCGCTGTTTACACCGTCTCCGAATCACCGGATGGCCATTGCCATCCACGACACCTCGGCTGACCAGCGGCAGCTCGTGGTTCGCGCCAGTGCTTTGGAGAACGCCGACCCGACCGGGATGCTCATGCCGATCCGCTCCTCCAACGGCAACGCCGTGCGTATGATGCCGCGGCTCGACGCGTCAGCGTAGAGGTTGCCTACCATTCGATGGCACGCCGCTCACGAAAGAATCCGCCGCTCGGGCCATCGTCTGGGAGCGTGGCGAGCCAGACAATTGTGTCGGCGCCCTCCTGCGGCGATCGAGGTGCCGACGGGCCGCCCATATCCGTGCGGACCCACCCTGGATCGACGGCGTTCACCAGCACTCCGCTGTTTCGATAGGTATGCGCGAGGATCCGGGTGAACGCGTTCAGGGCTGCTTTCGACAGCGAGTACGCCGGCGCGTACGTGGACATCGTCGCGAGCTGCCCCGCGCCTGACGACACGTTGACGATCCGACCGTAATGTGAGCGCGCCATTGCTGGCGCAAAGACGCGGCAGACGTCGATAACGCCGAAGAGATTCGTTTCGAACGTGCGGCGATAGGCGTCCTGCGGAATCGACAGGACGTCCTCGTTCTCGAACAACAGCACGGCTGCGTTGTTGACGAGAACATCAACCGAGCCGACACGTTCGGTCACGATGCGCTGGGCGGCAGCGATGGTGTCGGCGTCGGTGACATCCATGTGGACCGTCATCGCGCGGCGCTGCTCGTTCTGACCGAGGCTGTGGTGCGCGCCTTCGAGCACAGCGTGGTCTCGTCCCGCCATCACGACCGTGAGTCCCTTCGCAAGCAATTGACGACTCGTCTCGAGTCCCAGGCCGCGGTTGGCACCTGTCACGAGCGCGACACGTGGTCCAGCCTTCACGTTCGAATTCTAGCCCGTGGTCGGACGAGCGGCGATCCATGAACTGAGCTCACATCCGCAATCGAATTTCCGTGTTCAGTCGCAGCTCTCTACGAACCGTATCGTGTCTTTGTGAGCGGCCATACGAACTGAGAGCCACGAATCTGACGGGATCCCCACTCCGCTCCGCTCCATTACCAGCCGACATTCAAGTGTCTGATGGCGCGCCATCGCTCGCGGGTCCATAGTGGACCCTGCGTGATCAGCTTGAGCTGGCCGTACAGCGTCGCAATCTGCGGATCGACGATCTGGTTCGCGCCCGTGCGAATCGATGCCAGATACCCGTCCGGGATGCGGCGCTCGAAGTGGCCGATGCGCCACGGCCGCACGGCTGGAAGACGCGCCAGCAACGGATCGCTCAGTCCGTAGGCGTCCACGAGGTGCGGTGCCCGTCCGGCAAAATAGCCGGTCAGCCCGATGTTCGCTCTCACCCACACCTCGGGCTTGGTGCGAAGCTCGATGCCACGGTCCACCCAGTTGCCGGCGGGCAGCGGACGTTCGCGAGTCCAGCGCAGCAGACCGGTGTTGGGATAGTCGAACGATCGTTCGTCGGCCACGCCGCTGATGCCGTACACCGCGCCGGCGGCAAATGTGTCGGGCCCACTGGTGATCGGCGGATGCGTCGTCCCCGTCAATCCGATGACCACGACCGCCGCGACGACCCAACTCACGTTTGCGGGTGGCGCAAACGTCCATCGCAGGCGCGCAGCCGCCGCCATCGCACAGAAGAGTGGAGCCACCAGAAAGCGGCCGCTCATGAAATCGCCGCCGACGCGGACGACGCCGACCAGATACAACGCGATGCCGGCCATCACCGGCCAGGTCGAGCGCGGATCCACCCGGAGGCACACCACAGCCGCGGTTATCGTCATCAACAGGGTGACCGGGTCCTGACTGAGCGAATCGACGAGATACAGCAGTCCTTGACCGACGAGCGCCGGCGCGGGAACACCGGTCTGCAGCTTCGCGTACGCGGTGTTCGGGAACGGAAATCCGTAGTAGACGATCGAGCAGATCTCCCAGGCAATCAGGGGTCCGAGCCCGATTGCGGCGTCCTTCACCGTTGATCGCCACGGTTTGCGCCACGTGTCCACCGCCACGATCGGCACCACGAGCGCGCCTGCGTCGAGGCGGTTCAGCATCATCAGTCCCGCCACGACCCACAGCCACACATGCTGACCGCGGCGCTGGTAGACGACGAAGAACACCCCGAGGAGGAATGTCGTCAGCGGATTCTCCAGGCCAGACGTCGAGAACTCGACCAACGCCTTCGAGAAGATGAATGTCGCGAGACCGATCAGCCGTGTCTCGAACGACGTGGCGATGCGCGTAAGGAACAGCCAGACCGCGGCCAACGCGAGCGCCATCGAGATCGCGAGCGGCGTGAAGTAGGCCTCGTCAGTCACGGCAAAGAACGGCGTTAGGACCGCGAGCCATAGTGGATGCGTGAAGGCTTGCACGCGTTCGTCGACGTTCCAGCGCAGGCCGAACCCGTGCACGAGATTCTCTATTGTGCGGAACGTGATGTACGCGTCATCGCACAACCACGCGGTGCGAAGCATCCCCACGCCGAACAGGACCGCGCCAACCGCGAGTAGAACGAGACGCGCGTCCACCGCGGGCACACGGCTGGTGCCGCGGCTATCGGAGACGTTCGCCGCGACCAGGGTCGACATCGCGCTACAGGTTACATGGCGATTATTAAGTGAATATCAGTCACGCATAATATTTCTACAAGAAAATTCATGCTGTCAGTGACGGTACGCAGCCGATGAAGGGCATCGACCGATTCGCGACGCACGATACGGCTGTGCCTGCTGAAGAGTCCGTTCTTGTTGCAACGGTTGATGTTGAGGGTGTCTGCGGACACGCTGCTCCCGATGAAGTCACTGCTCGTCGTGTTCCTGCTGACGGTCCGCGGTTGTCTGCGCTCACGGCCGCGCTCCAGATTGAGGTGTTCGCGTTGCGGCACCAGCTCCACGTGCTGGAGCGGTCGCGTCGAACGCGACGCAAGCAACCGCGCCGTCCGCATCATCGCGGCGTCCGACAACTTCTATCGCAGCAGCGGTATTCCTCTCGACGGCGAGAACAGACCCAACATCGCCGTGGTTGACCTTCGGCAGCTGCCGACCGGCACCTACCAGGTCACCCGCATCCTCGTCGGTACCCGCGGCCAGCTCGGCTGACGCCTTCGCGCACGGCGTCTGAAGCCGTCAGAACCGGAACCGCGCCGTGAGCTGCGCGAACCGCGAATAGTTCCCCTGCGTCGTCACCTGCGCGAAGTTGGCGTTCCCGAAGCTCGAGCTCGCCATCCGCGTATACCACGGCGCGTTGAACAGGTTGATAATCTCCAGCCGGATGGTCGCCATCGACGACCCGCCCGTCCGGAAGTCCTTGTTCAACGCGAAGTCAGTGCTCGTCCTTACCGGCGATCGCACGCCGGGCAGGATCATCGGCGCGTTGCCGAGCGTGAACGCCGGCGCGAGCGCGAACGCCGCCGGATTCAGATAGAGGTTGTCGCTCGTGTTGGCCGCGAGCCGATCGGTGATGTCGCCCGCCGCCAGAGTGTTCTGGCCGCCCACCAGGTTGGGCCGCTGCCCCGCGCCGTTCAAGTTCGTGGTGTTCGGCGTCTGCGTGACGGCAATCGGAAAACCGCTCTGCACCATCACCACCGCCGACGCCGTCCAGCCGCCGATCAGATAGTCGAGCCCGCCACTCCCCTTCCCGAACGGCAGCCGGACGATCGGCGCCAGCACGAGTTTGTGCGGCATGTCGTTCAGGCTCAACCCGTAGTCCACGTCCGGGTTGTAGTTCGCCGACCCCGGAATGTAGTTGTAGTTGTCGAGGATGCCGGGCGCCGCCGCAAACGCGAGGTAGTTGCCGGATCCGAACTGACCGATCTGGTTGTCCTTCAGCCGGCTGAACGTGTAGCTGAAGCTGCCGCCCCACAAGCCGGTCGTGCGCTTGCGCAGCTCGAACACCAGCGCGTTGTAGTCGGAGTGCGCCGCGGCCGTGGTCATCGACACCGCGTTGAGGCCGTACTGCGGGAACGGCACGAGCAGCGAGTTCAGCTGGACGGTGCGCTGCGTCGCCAGCGTGCCGGCGCCCGCGACGCCGAAGAACGGATTGTTGACGAGCGTCGTGAGATTTCGTCCGAGCGAAAAGTACTCCGTCGTCAGCTGATTCAAATTGATCCCGCTGTTGTAGTTGAGATACGAGCCTCGCGATCCGACGTAGCCAACGATCGCGCTCATGTGGCCCGGAAGCTCGCGCTGCACGTCAACCGAGTACTGCTGGAGACGCGGCGCCGTCGCCGACGGATCGAAGAAGCTGATGCCGCTGCTGACGCCGGACAGGAGTCCGAGCGAATTGCCCGTCGGCTGCAGCAGTCCGTTCGGGAACGGGTTGTCAATCGACGTGACCGGAACGTTCGTGTTCTGCGTCAGCGTTGTCGTCTGCGAGTACCCGGTTGAGAGAACCGGGCTGTAGTTCCACGGCGCCCAGTAGATGCCATATCCGCCGCGTACGACGGTGTCCTTGTTCATGCTGAAGACAACGCCGGCGCGCGGCGATGCCTTGATCGCGGGCGGATCGCCCTGGTGCGTCGGCGCGCCGTTCACGCCCGCGTAGATCAGACCACCTTTGACCTGCCGCGCCTCTGGGTGCAGCGGATCGAGTCCGGCGGGAATCGTCACGTTCAGCGGGCTGACTGCCGTCGGATCGAATCCGACGACGAGGTTGTTGTTCTTCTCGGCCAGACCGGACTCGTGCTCGAGCCGGATGCCATAGTTGACCGTCAGACGGCTGCCCACCCGATAGTCATCCTGCACGTATCCGCTCGCGTAGTTGACGAAGTCGTCCACACCTGAATTGAGCACCATCGTGCCGGCCGACGGATACCCGATCAGCAGATCGGCGATCGCGTTGCGCGACTGCGCGGCGGGCGACGTCGCGTTCGATCCGGTGAACTGTCCGTTGAAGGTGAAGCTGCCGGCCGAGTTCCCGTAGGTCCGCGAGCGCACGCCGATGCGGCGGTAGTCGGCGCCGAACTTGAAGCTGTGCTCACCGGCCAGCTTGGTCAGCGTGCCGTTGGTCCCGTACGAGTAGTACTTCGTCGCGCCCTGTCCGGTGAAGCTCGTGCCCTGATAGCCGGTGAGCGAAACCGCCGGAAACCGCTGAACCGGAATCGCGTCCGCAAAGATCGGATTGAAGCCGAGCGTATGCGCGTCGAACGGGTAGAGGAGCGGGGTGATGTCCTCGAACGTGTTGTAGCCGCCGCGAAGCGTCAGCACCGTGGACGAGCTCATGACATAGGTGTTGTTCACCACGACAACGTTCACCGGACGGTTGTTCTGTCCGCCCTGCGCGAACGGCGCGTCGGGGAAAAAGCTGACAGCAGGCTCTTCGGTGTACTGATAAACGTAGACACCGCTCAGCGCGACCGACTGAGTGAAGTGATGATCGATCTTGCCGCTGAACTGCTGCCCGAGGTTGTTCGGCGTGTTCTGCGCGACGTAGTTCGTGTTGCCGTTGTCGCTGGTCGTGTTGAGGTTCGGCATCGGCAGGTACTTGACGATATTCGCGCCAACCGGATTGATGCGGTTCGCGGGGATGACGTTGCCGGGAAAAGGCTGCCGCGCGCCGGTTACCGGATCCGTGGTGAGCGGGTCGTAAATAATGATCGGCCTGCCCGCCGCATCTGTGAGGCCCGAAAAGTCGCCGGCACGTTCCGCCGCCGTCGGCACGTGCAGGTTGCCGTTCTGAGTGAGGCCGTCGCGGTAGCCTTCGACCGCAAACCAGAAGAACATCTTGTTCTTGAGGATCGGTCCGCCAATCGAGCCGCCGGCGTTGCGCCAGAACTGATCGGGATTCGGCTGTCCCTGGTGCTTGAGGAAGAAGTTCTCGCCGATGAGCGCGCCCGGACGGGTCAGGAAGAACCCCGTGCCGTGCATCGCGTTGGCGCCGGATCGCGCGCTCGCGTTGAACACGCCGCCGCCGGTCCTTCCCATCTCCGCGTCGTAGGTTCGCACCTGGACCTTGACGTCGTCCACCATCTCGATGCTGGGACTGATCGACGCGCGGTTCTGCATGTCGGTGATCGGATAGCCGTCGAGCAGATAGTTGTTTCCGACCGAGATGCCGCCGCCGAGCGAGATGCGCGACGCCTCAGTCTGATCCTGCATCCGGTTCATGTGCGGATTGCCGGTGTAGGTGACGGTCGCGACGTTGTTGCTAGCGAGAAACGCCATGCGGCTGATGCTCGGCAGCGTCTCGAGCGTCTGCTTGTCGAGCACCTCGCCGGTTGATGCGTTCGACGTCTCGATGAGCGGCGATTCGGCGGCGACCGTAATCGTTTCTTCCACCGCTCCGACCTCGAGCACGATGTCGAGCGTCAGGAACTGCTGCGTGCCGATCCGCTCGTCCTTCTTTTCGAACGTCTTGAAGCCCTGAACCGACGCGCGCACGGTATAGACGCCGGGCACGACGCCCGGAAATGAATACTCACCGACGTCGTTGCTGACCGTTTCGCGAGCGACGCCGGTGTCCTGGTTGACGAGCGAGACGGTTGCGCTGGGAATCACGCCCTGAGGATCCCGCACCGTGCCGCGCAAGCCGCCTTGAAACGATTGCGCCGCGAGATCGGACGCCGCGAGCATACACACCAAGACCGTCGTGACGACGATGCCACGTGACCGCATGACGTTCTCCTTTTACTCTGCCCCGGTGCGACCGCGAGTATTCGGTGCAGGGCCGACGCCGTTCTTGAGCGCGTCCTGCATCGCGTCGACGAACGTCTCCATCTCCTGCAGCGTGGTGTAGACGTTCGGTGTTACCCGAAGGCCGGTGTAGTCGAACACCTGCGCCGGCGGTTGTCCGCCGACAACGGCGTTGATGACGATGCGGTACCTGTCCATCATGAATTGCGACAACGCCCGCGTATCGACGCCGTCGATGCCGACCATCGCGAGGCCCCAGGTCTGACCCGGTTCGAGACTCGACAGGATCTTGACGCGCGGGTTCTTCTTCAACTCGTTGGCCCAGCGCATCGTCAGGTAGCGCAAGCGCGCCGCTTTGCGGTCGGCGCCGATCGCCTGGTGAAAGGCCAGCGCTTCGGCGACCGACGCGCGGATGGCGGTTGGATACGTGCCAATCTGCTCGAACTTGCGGATGCTGTTCATCTGGCGCTCTGGCACCGCCTGCATCGGCCAGAGCGTCGGGATGTTCTCGCGCCGCACGTAGAGGAGGCCGTTGCCGATCGGGGCGAGCAGCCACTTATGGAGGCTGACGCCGTAGTAGTCGCACTCGAGATCGCGAATCTTGAACGGGAAGTGCGCCAGCGCGTGTGCGCCGTCGACGACGGTGACGATGCCTTTCGATCGCGCCAGGCGGCTCAGACGCTGGACCGGGAAGAGTTGCCCGGTCAGGTTCGTGATATGGCAGAAGTGCAGCACCTTGGTCTGCGGCGTGATCGCGCGCTCGAAGCGCTGATACAGATCGTCCTGCGTCGTCGGCACCGGGAACTGGATGCGAGTCACCTTGATCTTGTCGCGCCGCATCCGTTGATCCCACGTCGTCAGCATGCGCGGGTAGTCCTGCTCGGTCGTGATCACTTCGTCGCCCGGCTTCAGGTCGAGCCCCATCTGGACGATCTGCAGCGACTCGCTCGCGTTCCGCGTCAGCGCGACTTCGTCTTCATCGCAGCCGAACTCTTTCGCGAGTCCGCGCCGCACGGTTTGCAGATGCGATTCCGCCTGGCTGCGGTAGTGGACCGGCAGCATGTTCGACATGTCCATGTAGCGCTTGCACGCTTCGTGGACCACGCGCGGACTGGGACACGTGTTACCGTTGTTCAGGTTGATGAGCGTCCGATCGAGCGTGAAGGCTTCCTGGATTTCGCGCCAATAGAACTCGTCCTGCGCGACATCCTCAGGTGTGCGATCGGCGACCGCAGCGGACGCCGCTTCGACAGCCTTGAGACCGCCGGCGCTTTTCCCCATCCACGCCGCCGCGCCGACCGCACCGCCGACCCGAAGGAATCCTCGTCGAGTCCACATATCAGTCCTCCTCTTGCACGATCCCGACAAGACGATAGCATCCATAGGTGAGATCTTAACGGCCGGCGCCCGGCCATCCGCTTCTGACCGCGCACGTGCTGGTCGCCCCCAAGGTTTGCTGCCACGTGTGCGCCGCTCGCTCGAGAAATGCTCCATCAGCGCTTCAAGATCGAGCACATGACGCTGCAGGTCGATCACACGCGCCAACAGCTGGTGTCAATCACAGCGGCAGCAGCAGCCCTAGACTTTTCTGATCGCGCGGACGCGTCGGGGGAAGTCCTTGTCGTCGCCGTGCTGGCGGCCGAGGTCGGCGAAGTCGATATGCGCCGCCATGTCGGTCGTCTGCTGCGACGATGCCCAGTAGCTGAAGTTGTCCGCGACGCCGCCGTCGCGGAAGTCGCCGATGCCGGCGGCCTTGAGGTTCCTGTACATCAGCGCGAGCTCGTCTCTCGACGGCAGGAACCATCCGCGCACGCCGTTGACGCTGAGATCGGCGCAGAGACGAGCGGCGGTACCGGGTTCGGTGCATCCCTTCAGCATGTCGCGCGTGTTCTGCTCGCCGGTGCCGATGGCAGTGCCGCGCGCGCCTTCGATCGGCTGTCGGAAGCAGCCCCACTTCGCGCCAGCGCTCTGGTCGAACGGCGCCGCTTCCAGATAGCGCCAGCCGTCCTTCGCGTAGTTCGGGTTTTCGTAGAAGATGAATCCGCCCGCGGGCCCGGTGTCTCCGGGACGATAGCCTTCGGTGGACAACCACACGTTCATCTCGCCGGCGCCGCGATTCGCCCACAAGTAGTAGGGAATGAGCTTGACCGATTGCGGCCCAGACGAGGGATTGATAATAGGTGACGCGCTCGCGTGGATGACGGTCGCGCCGCCGTAGAACGCAGCGTCAACGTCAGGTTTCAGATCGACTTTGGCGTCGAGCAGCGCGCTCAACGCGCGTCCGCCCTGCACGTCGTGCGACTCGAGGCAGTACACGATGGGACCGCGCTCGACGGCGACCCGGCGACGCGTTTCGACGACGCGCTGATCGGCCACGACTCGCCGGACCTCGAACGGGAACTCGACGCGAATCACGTCGCCGTTCTTCCACTGCCGATCGAGCGACACGTATCCCAACCTGTCGGGCGCGGCGCTGAGGGCTTTTCCGTTCACCGACACCGTCGCCTGCCGATCCAGTTTGTCGGCGTACGAATAGAGCGCGCTCGGAACCGGTCGATCGCGCGTCCACCCCGGAATCCGCAGCTTGATCGTCCCGCTGACGTCGTCCCTGGTCGAGACCGTGATCGTTGACAGGCCGCCCCACGGCATCTCGCTGTCAACGGACAGCGCGAGATCCTTCGCACCGACTTTGAACGACGTCTTGCTCGACACGTACAGGTTGACGTAAATCGCGTCCTTCTTGTCCTGGGCGTAGACGAAGCCCGGCATCTGCGCGAGGAACCGCACGAGATTCGGCGGACAGCACTCGAGCGAGGCGCGCGCCCAGCGCGTGTCGCGGCCGTCGCCGGCGCTGGCCAGCCGGTTGACGTAGAAGAAGCGGTCGCCGCTCGCGGAGACGCCGTCGAGGGCGTTGTTGTACATCCCGCGTTCCATGACGTCGATGTACGTCGAGTCGCCCGTCGCCATGAAGAGGTGGTGGTTCAGCGTGATGAACATCAGCACCGCGCACGTCTCGGAGTATGCGTTGATGTTCGGCAGCGAATACGCCTCGCCGAACCCTTCGTTGCCAGTCGTGCCGACGCCGCCGGTGACGTAGAGCTTTTTCTCGAGGATGTTCTGCCACATGCGCTGAGCGGCGTTGAAGTAGTCCTTGATGCCAGTCAGCACGCCGACATCGGCAAGCGAGAGGATCAGCGTCACGCAGTTCACCGCGTGGCCGACCGCTTCGGTTTGCTCGAGCACCGGCTTGTACGACTGATTGTGGCGGCTGCGGTTGACCGAGTCCTCGCGGCCGCGAATGTCGAGATAGTGCTTGGCGAGGTCGAGATGCTTCTTGTCGTGGGTTGCACGATAGAGTTGGATGCAGTTGATCGCATCGCGCTCGCCGCCCGAGAACGGTGGATTGGTCTCGACGAAGTCCTTGTACAGCGCATCGGCCGTGACGATCGCCTTGTCGAGGAGATCGCGTTTGCCGGTGGTGTGAAAGTAGGTCGCCGCGACCTCGAATCCGTTGTTGCCGCGCGCTTCACTCTGCTCGATCTGCTGAACGCGCGCATCGAGCATCGCCTGCAGCTTGGAATCGGGGTGCGTCTTGAGCGACAGAATAACGGCCTCGAGCACGTTGCCGCTCACACCGCGCTCGGACTCGCTCAGCTTCTGAACTTCGAAGGGAATCGTGACTTCGGCGTTGGTCGTGACCTTCTTCTTCCAAAATGAGTCGGTGAGGGTCACCTCGTAGTACGGTTTCGGCTGAATCGGATAGTCCGGAACGGGCGTGTACGACGTGTCGCCGATCTTGGCGTCCGCTCGCGCAGCGCTTTTTGCGGCGCCGGCGATCAGTGGCGCCGCCGCCGCGGCCTTCAGGAAGTCGCGTCGAGCTACTTTCATGTCATTCCCACGGCAACCGGACCATGCTGCGCTTGATCGCCGCCAGGTTCGGCGCGCCAATCAGTCCCATCGCGACCGTCAGTTCCGCATTCAGCATTTCGACGACGCGCGTCACGCCGACGGGCCCGAAGGCCATCACCGCCCAGCAGTGCGGCCGTCCGATGAACACGCCCTTCGCGCCGAGCGCCAACGCCTTCAACACGTCTGTGCCGCGCCGGATGCCGCCGTCGATGAACACTGGAATTTTACCGCCGACCGCATCCACGCATTCCGGCAGCGCGATCAGCGTCGGCACCGCGCCATCGTAGGCGCGCCCGCCGTGATTCGACACGATGATCGCCTGCGCGCCGGACCTGACCGCCATCTCGGCGTCCTCACCGTTGAGGATGCCTTTGACGACGAGCGGCAGCTTCGAACCGCTGCGCAGCCAGTCGAGGTACTGCCAGGTCACGCTCGGCGTCGCGGGCCTGAGCACGCCCGCTTCGTAACCGGGGAATCCGTTGCGGATGTTGTTGTCGCGATTCGGCGTGTACGGGTGATCCACCGTCACGCTCAGCCACGTCGCGCCGGCGTCTTCGTTGCGCTTCGCCCATGTCTGCGCGTCGTTCTTGTTGGTGTCACCAAGCGTGCTCGCCATCCACATCGGCGCCTTGTTCTCCTTGGTGAGATCCTCGATGAACGCGTGCGCGTTGCCGACGATGCCGTAGATGGTCTTCGCGTCTTTCGCGCCGATGGCCGCCATCTTGTCGCCCTGCGGCACGACGCGGTTCTTGCTCGCCGGCGCGATCATGATCGGAGACGGCAGCTTCTGCCCGAGCATCTCGAGCGACGTGTCCACCGTGCTGACATCGACCATCACGCGCCGCCGCAGCGTGACGCGGCGATACGCTTCCAGGTTGCCGAGCAGCGTCGCATCGTCCTCGGCGCCGCCCGACGCGTAGTCCATGACCGCCTTGCTCACGTTCTTCGCGGCGATCGCCATGATTTCGTGGACGTTGACCGGCGCCATCACCTTCGCGCTGTGCTGCGGCGGGAAGGTGGTCCGCGGCGTCCGCGGCACGAGTTCCTGCGCGGCGAGCGGGCTGGCGCCGGCAAGCATGGCGAGCGTACCGAGGAATTCGCGGCGGCCGCGTTTGCCCAGCCGTTCGTAGCGACGCATCAACCGCATCGTCGCGTCACCCGGATCAATGGGCGCTGAAGGATCTATTTCGACTGGCTTCGATCGCGTGGCCATGCACGACTCCGTTGAATGTCGCAAATAGTGCGCTGTCGTTCACCGCGACGAAGGGGTTGATGACGCCGAGACCTTGTACGCTTTCCACGCCGGACGGATGAAGCTGCGGTCCACGTTCTTCAGGGTGCCCGCACCAGACAATCCGAGCGCGATGCGCAGTTCCCCCTGCAGCAGCTCGACGACGCGCTGCACGCCGTCCTGACCGAACGCCGCGAGGCCCCACAGGAACGGACGGCCGATCAGAATCGCCTTCGCGCCGAGCGCGAGCGCCTTGATCACGTCGCCGCCGCGGCGGATGCCGCCGTCGACGAGCACCGGCACGCGGCCGTTCACCGCTTCGACGACTTCCGGCAGCGCGTCGAGCGTGCCGCCCATGCCGTCGAGTGTGCGTGCGCCGTGATTCGACACGATGATCGCGGAGACGCCGTTGTCGACGGCGAGCTTCGCGTCTTCCGCGGTGAGGATGCCCTTCATGACAATCGGCAGCTTCGTCACCGGGCGCACCCACTTCATCCAGTCCCACGTCAGGTTCGGCGTGTACGGATCGAGCATGCCCGCCTGGAATCCGACGCGGAATTCCGACGTTCCGTAGACGTGGGTGCGCGCCCACTCGGGATCCCATTGATCGCGGCTGGGACGATCACGTGCGGACGTGTACGGATAGTCGACCGTGATGCAGAGCGCCGATGCGCCAGCATCCTCGGATCGCTTCGCGAAGTCCACGGCCTGCTGCTGCGTCGCTTCGCCGAGCGTCGCGCCCCACCACACCGGCGCCTCACCCTTCTTGCCCATCTCGGCGAGCATCGGCATCTGTCCGCCGACCATGATTGCCTTGGTCTTCTGCGCTGCGAGCGCGCTCAGGCGTTCGCCGTCGGCCGCGACGATGTTCTTGCCGCCGCCCGGTCCGAGCAGAATCGGGTGATCGTAGGTTTTGCCGAACAGCTCGAACGACGTGTCCACCTTGCTGACGTCCACCATGATCTTGCGGCGGACCCAGTAGTGGCTGAAGGCTTCGCGATTCGCTTTCAGCGTCAGCTCGTCGCCGGCGCCGGCCGCGACGTAGTCGTACGCCGCGACGCTCAGCGCCTTCTTCGCCGCGTCTTCGAACTCATGAAGGTTGATCACCTTCATGATCTCGTCGCGGTACACAGGCAGGCTGATGACCGGCGGACGATCGCCTCGCTGCTGTCCACCCGCGCCGCCCTGGCGCCCGCCGCCCGCCTGACCGCCGGCGGGCGTCTGCGCGGCTTCGACCGAATGGCCGTCCGCGTCGACCAGCGACATGAGCGGCGAGCCGGCCATCAACGTCGCGAGGTTTCGAATCGCCCGGCGACGCGAAGGCCGCCCGCGGTGTGGTTGAACGTCGGCCATGAATCTCTCCCTCAAACGGTCTGGCGACGCATGATTCTAGAACTTGTAGCGGAAGCTCAACTGCAGGATCCGCGAGAAGCCGCGGCTCGTCGTAATCAGCCCGAACGCGCTGCTGCTGAGGTCCGTGTTCGCGCCGCCGAACTTCGGCGTGTTCGTCAGGTTCAGGATCTCGAATCGAGCTTCGCCGGTCTGTCCTCGTCCGATATCGAACGCTTTCGTGAAGACCGCGTCGGTGTTCTGACGGAACTCATAGCGGTTGTTCCCGTCCGTGCGTGGGGCATTGCCGTAGGCGCCCAGTCCGGGATTCGCGTACCCTGCGGCGCTGATCCAGGCCGCCGACGGATGGTCCGCCGACGCGATCCGATCCAGATCGCTACCAGTCGTCTGAACCGGCTGACCGGTGAGATTTGGCCGCTGCAGTCCGTTGAACAGTCCCAGGTTTGCCGCCGACAGGTTGGTCACGTACGCCGAGATCGGCGGGCCGCTCGCGAATTCGACCACCGCTGACGCCATCCAACCACCGAGGAACCAGTACGCGATTGAGCCTTTCGCCGGTCCGGGAATCCGGGCGATCGGCGCCAGGACGACCCGATGCGGGATGTCGATCGTGCTGACCGAGTACTCCGCGTCGAGGTCGTAATAATTCTGGGGAACGCCACCAGTGCCGCCGCCGGCCGGCGCCGGCAGGCCGGAGCCAAATGTGCTGAACTGGCCCCACTGGTTGTCCATCATGCGGCTCCACGTGTAGTTGAACTGCCCACCCCACACGTGTGTCGTGCGCTTCTCCAGCTTGAAGATCAGAGCATGATACTGGCGCCGTCCGCCCTCGGTCGTCTGAAACTTCGTGATGTTGTTGAACTGCGGGAATGGCCGCAGCAGCTGGCCGGCCAGAATCGTGGGGCTCGCGCCAAGTTCTCCCGTTCCCGGCACACCGAAGAACGGATTCGGCACCGAGCGACGCAGCGCCGCGGCATCCCACCGGCCATTCGCGTCCTTCGGCAGCGTCGTCGGATCGATCTGATTGATCTCGATGCCGGTGTTGGTGAATCCGCCGTAGCCGATGTCATGGCCCGTTGAGCCCATGTAGCCGATCGATACCGCCATTTCGCCGGGCAGTTCCCGCTGCACGTCGACGGCGTACTGGTGAACCCTCGGCGCGCCCTTGTTCTGATCGATGAAGTCGATGTTCCCGCCAACACCAGTCAGGAAGCCGAGCGCGCTCCCGGTGGGACGGATCAATCCGCCGGGGAACGGATTGTCCAACGTCACGATCGGGACGGCGCTTTCCGGCGCGGATTGAGCCATCGTGGTCGTGCGGACGAAGCCGATGGTGCCGTGGCTTTGTTGCGTGTACTGCCACGGCGCGAAGAACAGACCGTACCCGCCGCGGACGACGGTATTCGGGGTCAACGCCCACGTCGAGCCGAACCGCGGCGAAATCTTGACTCCGGGCGGATTGCCCTGGTAGTCGTTCGCGCCGTTCACGCCGGCGAACATGAGGCCGCCCTTGAGCGCCGGCCCCGTATAGCCATTCCTTCGGATCGCGGCATCGATCGCCTGCAGCTCGGGACTGGTCGCGTTCGGATCGAACCCGACCGTGATGTTGTTGTCGCGCTCGCGCAGGCCGCTCTCGTGCTCGAAGCGCAGGCCGTAGTTCAGGGTGACCTTCGGGTTCAATCGCCAGTCGTCCTGCACGTAAGCCCCGCCGTACTTGATCGAGTACACGCCGCCGCCCCGATTGAAATCCACCGATCCGCTGGTCGGCGCGCCGAGGAGGAAGCTCGCGAAGTCGTATCCGCCGACGCGGCCGGGCCCCGCGGAGAACAGGTTCTGGAACGTGAAGCTTCCCGCCGTGTTGTTCAGCAGCGTCGTCGTCAACTGCATCTGCCGGTAGTCGCCGCCGACTTTGAGCGTGTGGGTGCCGATGAGTTTCGAGAGCGCCGCGTTGAGCGTGACCGGGCTCTTCCACTCGATCGGCGCGGTGTTCAGGTTCTGCCCCGCCGCCGAGAAGTTCTGAAAGCTCACCGACGGGAACAGATTCTTGGCGGTGGCATCGAGCGCATTCACGAATGACGAGTTGAAGCCGAGCGAGGAGATGCCGTCGGCAAAGCAGCCCTGCCCCACGGATCCGCCCCTGCAGTTGCGGCCGTCGGGAAACACGGTGAATCCGTAGCGGAAGCTCGCCACCATCGTGTCGCTCAGCACGTTGGTGTTATTCAACACGAAGACCTTGGGGTGGCGAATCAGCCAGTTCGCCGCCTGCTCCATGAACGAGAGGTCGTCCGGTACTGCACCGCCGCCGTGCTCCTTCGTCTGGTTGTAGATGAACAGTCCGCTCAGCGATGAGCGGTTCGTGAACTTGTGCTCGCCCTTGATCGTGAACATGTCGGCGAAGTCCGGCAGATTGATCGTCTTGTTCACGTTCGCCAGGCTGTCCTCGTTGGCGCCGAGCGGCGCCGGCCAGTAGCCGGCCATCTTGAACGCCACCGGATTCGCCGCAGGGTGATTCTGGGGAATGACGGCGTTGAGGAACTCTCCGCCCGTGGCGAGCGAGCCGGTGCCGGTCGCCGGACACTTCGCGTTCGCGACGCCGTCGCGGCAGTAGGGATTGAAAATGCGAACCGGCGCCCCGTTCAGCGTGGTGGTCGAGAAGTCGCCGCTGCGCTGCCGCGCGCTCGGCCAGGTGCGGCTCAACCCCTGAATGACCTGGTCGCGATACCCTTCACTGGCCGCCCAGAAGAACGTCCGGTTCCTGACGATTGGACCGCCGACGCCGCCGCCATAGAGGTGGTAGAACGAATCGGCCAGCCCGCTGGTCTGCTTCGTATCGCCGCGCTTCTTCGCGAAGTATTCGAGCTCGGAGCCCCACGTCGGCCGGTACTGATAGAACGCGGTGCCGTGGAACGCGTTGGCGCCCGACTTGGCGGTCGTATTGAAGACGCCGCCGCCGGTCCGTCCCATCTCGGCGTCGAACGTGTGGACCTGAACTTTCACGTCTTCGATCGCCTCGATCGTCGGGTTCAGGACGGGGAACCCGCGCATGTCGCTGATCGGCACGCCGTCGAGCGTGTAGTTGTTGGCCTGGACCCCGCCGCCCCCGAGCGTGAGTTGCGAGGCCACCATCTGATCCTGCTGGCGGTTGAACCGCGGCTCTCCGACATGCAGGACGGTCGGCACGGTGACCCCGATCATGAAGGCGTTTCGGCCGGGCGACGGCAGATCCTCTAGGGCCTGGCGATTGAGTACACCACCCTGCGACGCGTTCGATGTCTCGACGAGCGGAGAGTCCGCGGTGACGGTGATCGATTCCTCGACGGTGCCGACCTCGAGCGTCAGGTCGAGGGTGACGAACTGCTGCGTCGAGATCCGGACGCCGCGCCGCTCATACGTCCTGTACCCGGGAAGCGCCACGCGGATCGTGTACGTCGCCGGCGCGAGCGCCGGGAAGTTGTATTCGCCGACGGCGTTGGACACCGTCTCGCGCCGCACGGTCGTCGCCTCGTTCGTGACAGTGACCGCGGCGCCGGGAATGACGCCATTGGCGTCGCTCACGGTGCCGCGGATGCCGCCGGTGAACTGCTGGCTGAGGCCATCTGTAGCCGCGCCGAGCAACAGCCCGGCCGCGAGGAAGAAAGAGGTAGCCTTCGACAATTTTTTCCCATCCTGTCGTTTTTCGGCCAGTTCCGGAAAACGTCGGAAGTGTAGCGCCAAAGAGACACGTGTCAACCTTATTTCTCGGCCTTATTTCTCGGGCTTATTTCTCGGCTACGGAGACGTTCAAGACGCCGATGTTCGGACCGGTCGGATCGACGACAACTCGATAGGCGCCGGTGATCGGCAGCATCGCGTCCGGAAGCGCGAAGCTCAACGCTGAAGAGGTCATCGACGCGAGCTTCGTCTGGCCGTCCTCGGTGAGCACTTCGATCGTGACCCCTTTCGACGTGTTTCCGGAAACGTGAACGCGGATGCGCTGTCCCTGTCTTCCGGTGAACGTCACGGCGCCGTTCTGCCCCGGCTGCTGAATCACCACCTGCACCGCCGTACCGCCGATCGCCGCCGTGCGCGTCACGTCGGGCGGCACGTCGAAGAGCGTCACGGTGACGTTGCCGATGTCAGAACCAGTCCGCTCGGTTTGAATCGTCTGCCCGCGCGCAAACGTCCACGGCTCGATGAAGGTCGGCGATGCGCCGATCGTCGCCGACGCCAGCACTGTCCCATCGGCGTCGCGCACGTAGACCTTTCCCGGCGGTCCCGCGCCGATGCCGAGGCTGACGCGATCGTGAGTCGGCGTCTCGAGCGTGTAGACGCGGCCGCGGTTGATCACGTCCTTGTCCACGGAGAGCTCCATCCAGCCATTGAACATCTCGTCCCAGCTTTGTTCCGACCACGACACCGCGGCTGACGGACGCGGATTGTTCTTGTTGTCGCTCGAATTGTCGTAGTGGCCGATCGCTTTGATCGTGCTTCCCGCCGGCAGGTGCACCGGCTCGACGAGCTGGTACTGCAACTGCCACTGGAAGTCGTACTTCGGCACGTGCAGCAGGACTTCCTCGCGGCCGTCGGGATACGTGGCGATGAACGTCATGTCCTTCCCGCGCAGGTGCATGTGTGGCCACAGCGCGTACACGGTCACGTCGTCCAGAATCGGCGTGATGGCCGTGATGCGCCAATCGTCGCTGTACGGCGGAATCGCCGGAAACTCCGTAGCGGCGCTCTCGGCCACAAACTCCTTGCCTTCGATGATGTGCGCTTCGCCGATGCGCTTGGTGATCACTTCGTGCGTCGGCGGCGCCTGTGCGAACCACAGACCGAGGCGGTGTCGGTCGGTGGTAGGTCTGCCGGTCGGCGTGTAGTGCACGCTCCACGCGAGCGCGTTTTGTGCGCTGATGCGCTTCACCGCGCCGGGCGGAAACTGGTGAAAGCCGCCGCCTGGGACGTAGAAGAGCAGACGGTAGTCGTCGGTCGTGCGAAACGCCTCAGCATGCAGCGCCGCGCGCCGCGACGCGGCTAGGTCCGCGGTCAGCTCGTTGTAGGAGGTGCCGTCCGGATAGAGCGGCACGAAGTCCACTGCCGGTCCGCCGGGCCAGGCGGCGCCTCGTCCGAGCGTCGTGCCCGCGGGCAGCGTGCGCGCCGTCACGTCGGAGTGATGAACCGCATCGACGGCACCGGGACGGAGCTCCACGGCTTCGATGAACTTGTCGTCCTTGAAGGGATTCGGCGACCACAGCGTGAAGACGGGCAGCGCGCCGTTGGCGGGGACGTCGAACGGCGCCGGCATCTCGACGATGGCATCCGGTGGACGGTTCTTGAAGGTGCGCCACCCGTCGATGAACGACGGTGGTGCAGGCGGATCGCCTGAGCCGCGCGGCGCTCCGCCGTCGATCCAGGCGACGATCGTCTGAATCTCCGCGTCGGTGAGGCGTGGATCGTTCACGAACGCGCGCCCGAACCTCGGATCGGCGAACCACGGCGGCATCACGCGAGCAGCGACGCGTGTGCGGATGGCGCGTGCCCACGGCCGCGTGTCCTCGTAGGTCACGAGCGACATCGGCGCGACTTCCCCCGGACGATGACAGCTGACGCACTTGTCGTAGAGGATATGCGCGACGTTCTGGTTGAACGTCGGCGGCGACTGCGCGTAGCCGTCCGCGGTGACGGCGAGGAGGATCAGCGTCAGCGCGGCCCCGCACATGACGCCGATTCTACTTGCCCGCGGTGATGCGAATACGTTTCAGCTGATCGAAGTCGGAGGGCAGTTCCGTCGAGCCGGACGGAAACCCGGCGACGCTCAGGATGTGCGCGACGACGTCACTCGTCTGCTGCGGCGAGAGCTTCCCCGGCTGCTCTGGCGGCGCCGGCATCGTCTGGCGGATCTTGTCGAAGAGATCGGCGACGGTCTTGTTGTTCCAGTTGTCGTTGAACTCTGTGCCGGTGAGGGGAGGCGATCCTTCGCCGCCCTTCAGCCGCTCGCCGTGGCAGGTGGAGCATTCGCGCGTGTAGATCGCCTCGCCGCGCTTCTGCTGCGCGTCGGTGAACACGCCGTCCGAGACGGTGCGCGACGATTGCGCGCTCAGCGCGGCGACCGCGAGAAAAGTGGCTGCGAAAACGACGATCGTCTGCTTCATTCAACCGACCTCAAACCTGTCGCGGGCACGTAGGCCCTCCACCGCGGCGGACGCTGGCGACACAGAGAAAGGAGGCACATCTTGATCGGTTTCGACCTTCTTCCTCCGCGTCCACCGTGGTGGCGAGGTGACGACCGTCACTGGCACGACCCGAGATCCACGACCGACGTGAGATTGATGCGCGGCGGCGAGGCGTCGATCAGCAGACCTTTCACCCCGACCTTGTGTCCGCTGACGAGCATGCCCGTGGCGTTGACACGCGGCGGCGTCAGGATCTTCGCGCGATCCCCAATCGAGCGCGACGTTTCAGCGTCGACGAAATCGGCGACGCCGATCAGTTGATAGATGTCGCGTCCGAGAGGCTGCCTGGCGAGTTGATCCTTGTCAGCCGTCGTGATCCCGGCGCGCGTCGACTCGGCGCGTGCGCCGGCGCGCGTGAGATCCCAGATGTGCGGGGCGGACGTCTTCGACGCGCATCCCACAACCATCACGATCGCGGCGCACACGATCAACATGCGCTCATCCCCAGTAGCTGACGAAGTCGGAAAGCGATCCGTCGAGCGCCGGCTTCACGCCTGACTGATCGCGCGTGAACGTGCCGTAGCTGCCCTGATAGAACGCGAGCGGCGAGGGTGCGGCGATGGTCTCGAAGCGCAGCACCTCGCCCACGAGGATGACGTGATCGCCGCCGGGATAGATGCTGCGGCGCGCGCACTCGAGGACGGTGATGGCATCAGCCAGCAGCGCGCAGCCGTGCTTACCGCACCGGTATTTGACCCCTTCCAACGTGTTAACCGACGGCTTGGCGAACCGGTTCGACAGCGCCTGTTGTCCGGTCGCAAGCACGTTGACGGTGAAATGCGACGCCTGCTCGAACGCCGCCAGCAGACTGGACCGCGTGGAGAGGCAGAACAGCACGAGCGGCGGATCGAGCGACACCGACGTGAACGAGTTGACCGTCACACCGGTGTGATTTCCCTCCGGCGTGCACGTCGTGATGATCGTGACGCCGGTCGTGTAGTGTCCCAGCGCGTAACGCAGCGCGCGAACATCCAGCCCAGCGTCCTGCATGCTACGTGACCTTCTGTGTTTCCGCCTGCGGCAGCTCGTAGCGCGACATGAGGCCGTCCACCAGACCGACCGCCCGCGCCCAGTCGCACGTGCGGAACGCATGTCCGCGCGTCACCATGTTCGCGCCCGCGTAGAACATCTCGTACTGCAGATGGCGCGAGCCGAACTCCGAGCCGACCGCGTCCCACGCCAGCTTGAACAGCTTGACCCGTCCGACTGAATCGGTGGCCGGCGAGCGCTGCGTCAGGCCGATGTAGCGCGCGATTTCCGGGTTCGTGAAGTCGTCGATCGACGAGGGCAGCATGATCATGCCGCCTCCTGACAGTTCCCGCAGCGTCGTGACGAACTTCGGATAGAGCTGCTGCGTCAGCACCATCGCCGAGTAGAGCAGCGCCTTGTTCGGCACGAAGTACTTGCCGTAGTGATAACCGCTGGCCTCCATGGCGACGACCATGCCTTCGACCATCACGGTCTCGGCGGCGAGCTGTCCGAGCGTCTCGCGCACCTGCGGGAAGTTGCCGATCCCGTTGGTGTCGACGATCTTCTTCGCGAGGCCGAGCAGAAAGCGCAGCTTCACCATCAGGCGGATCTGGCACTGATAGTTCTGATAGACGTGGGTCGGGATCGCGTGCCACTGGGCCTGCGCGAGCTCCACGTCGTTGTAGACGAACACCCGCTCCCACGGCACTTTGACTTCGTCGAAATAGAGGACCGCATCGTTTTCGTCGAACGACGAGGTCAGCGGGCTGTCGAACTGCGAGACGGCATGTTCCTCGAACGACTTGCGCGACAGAATCTTGAGGCCCTTCGCATTGAGCGGCACCATCGCCGTGAAGCTGTATCTCTCTTCGCCGGGTTTGAGCGGCTGGATGGCGCCGACGAACACCTCGTTGGCCAGCGGACAGCTCGTGCCGAGCATCTTCGCGCCGCGGATCGTGATGCCTTCGCGGTCCTCGTCGCAGACGCCGGCGACGACGAACTCGTCGGACTGCTGACCCGCGTCCTTGCCGCGGTCCGCCTGCGGGCTGATGATGACGTAGGTCAGATACAGATCCCGGTCGCGTGCGTACTCGAAGTATTCGCGCACCGCGGAGGCACGCTGGGCACCGCTGCGCTCGAAGAGATCGAGGCCCATGTACATGCCCGAGACGCACGAGGCCACGTGATCCGGCGACCGTCCGAGCATCCCGCACGTGAGCTCAGCCCATGATTCAAGGGCACGGCGGCGTTCGACCAGCTCGGCGAGCGAGGTCGGCAGCTGCCACATCCGGCTGACGCGCTCGCCGGAGGTAGGCGATACGAACGTCATCTTCTCGACGTTCTGCGGCTGGGCCTGGTAGTCGAAGAGACTGGCCGCCGTGGCGACGGCGTTGCGGAAGGCCGGATGCTCCGTATGATCGGCGACCTGGCGCCCGTCGATGAAGATCTGGCGGCCGTCGCGCAAACTCTCGATGTGCTTGCTGCCGTCCTTCACGTCTGACGCTCCTGAAAATATTTCCGCACAATAGCATGTTTCGCGCATTGTTTTTCTGACTAGAGCCCATCTTGCGCTATATTGAAAAAAACTTGTCGCGGCAAGGAGAGGGATGCCAGCCTACGCGTCACACTCGATCGACTACGCGATTCAGCAGCTGGGTGGACGGATCCACGAGGAGCGGCGACGGCAAGGGCTGACCCTTCAGGATCTTGCGGCGCGTTCCGCGATTTCCATCAGCCGTCTGTCGCAGATCGAGAACGGCCATCACGTCCTGGACGCGGTTCAGGCCGACGCGATCGCGGAGGCGTTCGGGATGTCGCTCGAGGCGTTCCTGCCGGCCGACGTCACCATCCCTTACGTCGTCGCTCGAGACAGCGAGGTGCGCTCGACCCCGATCACCGAACCCTCGGTCGAGTCGGCGCTGCTCCTCGAAGGCGAGCAGAGCTGGCCGCTCGCCGAACGGTTCATCGGACGGCACCTCGAACCGCTGCTGACGCGCCTCGATCCCGGCAGCGATCGCTTCATCTATCACCACGAGCACGAGTTCACGTTCGTGCTCCAGGGTTCGATCGAGTTCACCATCAAGACGCCGTCGGGTATCCTCCGCGAAGAGCTGCACCGCGGCGATTGTCTCCATTTCCGCTCGAGCCTGCCGCATCGACTTCGCGCGCGCGGGGGCGAGCCCGCGGAATGCATTCAGGTGATCTCATCGGGTGCGACGCCGCTCTCACCGGGACAGGACTGGCGCCTCGCCGGGTTTTTCCCGGAAGGCGACAGCGAAGACGGCCGCGCGCAGGTCATCGGACGGGAGCTTGGCGCGCTGCGCGAGAGTCGCGGCTGGACGACCGAGCAGGTGGCGCGGATGGTGGGGCTGAAGGATCGGCACATCGAGCAGATCGAGGCGGGCACGCGCCGGCTGCCGCTCGACGTGATGATCCGGCTCGCGCGCGCGTTCGGCAAGCCGCTGCGGGAGTTTCTCCGCGACACGCGGAACGCCGGGCCGCACTACTTCGTTCAACGCTCGAGCGACATGCCGACGCTCGCGGCCCGTCAGCGGCGGATGCCGACCGACCGCGCGAACGCACCGACCCCGAACGTGTTCTATCCGCTCGCCTCGGGCTTCGCAACGCGTCACATGTATCCCTATCTGATCCGCGTCCGCAACGTGGACACCGAAACGCTGGCCCGCCACGAGCATCACGGCGAAGAGTTCATGTACGTGCTCGAAGGCCAGCTCGAGGTGACGACCTACGCGGAAGAGAAGAAAGTGACGGAGATCCTTCGGCCCGGCGACAGTTGTTATATCGACGCCAGCGTCCCACACTTCGTCCGCGGCGTCACGCGCAGCCCGTATTCACAGATCAGCGCGGAAGTCCTCGACGTCTTCTGGTGTCCACTCGGCGAGACGTACTTGTTCGCGGATTGACGTTTCGGCAACCTTTGCAGCAACTGACGTTTGACATCGGCGACGCCACGCGTGCGGCGAGCATCGACACGCTGATCGTCGCGGGCTGGACAGGCCGCGATCTGTCGGCGGTGGAGCAGCACATCGCGGAGCTTGGCGCACTTGGGGTGCAGCGTCCGCACACGATTCCTTCTTTCTATCGCGTCGGCGCGAATCTGCTCACCCAGTCCGCCACCATCGACGTCGTCGGATCGCATTCGAGCGGCGAGGTGGAGTTCGTGCTGGTGTCGCTTCCCAACGGCCTCCACGTCGGCGTCGGATCGGATCACACCGACCGCAACGTCGAGGCTTACAACGTCACCGTCTCGAAGCAGATGTGTCCCAAGCCGCTCAGTCGTGAGCTGTGGACCTTCAGCGACGTCGCGGACCACTGGGACGAGCTGATCCTGCGCTCGTGGGTGACGCGCGACGGTGCGCGCGAGCTGTATCAGGAAGGTTCGGTGAGCAAGATGCTCGCGGCGACGGATCTCGTCGAGCGGTATCTCGGCCGGCACGGCGTCCTCCCCGTCGGCACCGTCATGTACGGCGGCACGCTCACCGCCATCGGCTCGGTGTGCGGCGGCGAGTGCTTCGACATCGAGCTGCACGATCCGGTGCGCGATCGACGATTGCAGCACTCGTATCTCGCACGCTCGCTGGAATTCGCGGACTAGATTCGAGGTTGGAGGAGAAGCGATGGCGATTCACAAGGAACACAAGGAGTTCTACACCGTCGATCTGGAAAAAGGCTGGGAGGTCCCGGCTGGATATCCTTCCGGCATCGAGCAGCAGATCCTCGCCGGTTCTCTCGACGAAGCGAAGAAGACCGGGTTCCGCACGCGTCATCTCCGCTTCAAGCCCGGCACCTACACGACCGCGCCCTTCGTCCACGAATACTGGGAAGAGGTCTATCTCGTGTCAGGCGATCTCATCGTCGGGAACGACGCGAACGGCAACGGCGGCGAGAAATTCGGTCCGCACACCTACGCGTGCCGGCCGCCGGGCACCTATCACGGTCCGTTCAAGTCCGAGGCCGGCTGCCTTCTGCTCGAGCTTCATTACTTCGACGAAAAATGAATGAACGGAAAAGCACCGAGACAGCTGCTTCCGTCCTCTCAGTGCGGAGTTGATTACGGCGTGAAGTTGATCGTGATCGTGGTGAGAACCGGCACCGGAACTCCGTTGAGAAGGGTGGGCCTGTACTCCCATTGCCGCACCGCGTCAAGCGCGGCCTGATCCAGCAACGGGACTGAGCGGACGACCCTCGCATCTGTCACTTTCCCATCGATTCCAATCGTCGCTTCGATGGTTACCACCCCGGAAACCCGGGCCGACTGCGCAATGGCCGGGTAGACCGGCTTCACGTCCTTGATCTTGGTCGGCGGCCTGATCTGCCCGCCGATGCGGACCGGCGCAACCGCGGTCTTGGCCTTGGCCCTTGCCGCGGCGGCCTCGGCTTTGGCCTTCGCCGCGATGGCATCGGCCTTTTCCTTGCCGGAGACCGCATCGGCCGCCGCTTTGTCGCCTGCGGCCTTCGCAGCGACCGCGAGTTCCTTGGCCTTGTCGTACGATTTCAACCACTTGCCATCTTGGGCTTTCAACTCGGCGTCGAGCGCTGCCCGAGCATCTTGGGCAGATTTCAATGACTCGGGGGCATAGCGGCTGGCGCCCTGATCACCGGCCTTGTCGACAGCGCTCTTGGCGGCGTCCACGTCGGCGTTGGGCGGCGACGCGCAGCCCGTGGCCATAAGCGCCAGACCGAACGCAATCGCGCGAAATCTTACAATGAGAGCCATGGCGTCCTCTCGACCATCGGTCAACGGCGTTCCGCTCCGAACACGATGGTGAACCTGCAGATTCGGCCAGACCTAACGCGCAAAAACGGCGCTGATGAGATCCTCCTCGGAGAACGGCGGATAGGTCTGAGCATCGAACTTCTTCCACTCGGATGGGTCTGCCTCATCGACCAAGCGAAGAGCGTGATGTTCTGCATCGACGTGGGTAGGCCCGAGCGGAATCAACCGTCGTTCGTGAAAGACCCGGCCTCGATCGACGACGAGGTATCGGACACAACGCGCAGCTGGATCAACCACGACCCCGTCAAAGACGCCCAGCCTGGCACCATTCTGAGCCTGCACTTCTAACGGCTGGACCAATGGGGCTTCGAGTCGCTGGGTGTCGAGATAACGAAGACTCGGCGTTGCTAGCTCATCGTTTGTCATGATCAAACGAGGAGCAATCGACGGGCCATCTGTTTCTGCCGCCAATGGGCAGACACTGAGGCGAACCTGAGCGGTAACGTGATGGATAAACG
>JBKPDW010000221.1:0-5072 GCA_046728115.1 Acidobacteriota bacterium
GGTCGTCGACAACGGTCGAGTACACGGCTGCGAAGCACGTCCGCCGGTTGGAGCCGAATGCGGGGACTCTACGTGCGTTGTGATGTGCGCCGGAATGCCCGGGGGCTCACACCGAACTCAGTCCTGAAGGCTCGATTGAAGGTGGAGAGGTCGCTGAATCCCGAATCGATCGCAATGTCGATCACCTTTCCGGATTCCGTAATCAGTCTCGTCGCCGCCTCGCGCAGGCGAGCGCGCCGCACATATTGATGCGGCGTGAGGCCGGTCACACGCTCGAACGTACGAAGAAAGTGGTACGGGCTGAGTCCGGCCTGTCGGGCCATCCGTTCGAGGGTCAGAGCAGCGCCAGGATAGCGATCGATCGTCCGCACCGTCCGGGCCACGCGTGCTTCGGCGTTCGCCGGCACGTGCGCGCAGCCGGACGACACGCCTGCCGCCAATCTCACGGTGTGGACGGCGAGGCTCGCTGCAAGCTCGTCCCACGGCGCCCCGGGGACGCCAAGAGCCCCGGCTCTTGCGCGCGCGACCAGCGGCGATAACGAAGGCAACGGCGGCAGGAACGGAGCCTTGACGAGCGCGCCCACGTCGCGGACGCCGGCATCGGCTGCAAGCCGTTCGAAGTACTCGGGCTCGTACCAGAACGCGACACAGCGATCGCCTTCGCCGTGTTCGTGCCCGCACTCGAAGCACTGGCCGTGGCAGCCGAGCATCAGCGACCCAGGCGTCATCAATCCGCGACCGAGCGGCGAGCGGTACTGAAAGCTGCCCGTCAGCACAACCGCAATCGCGTAGCAGGCGTGGCGTTCCTCGTACGGTCGATCGTGCGGACCCGATGTGCACAGCACGTCGGCGACCGTCCAACCGTCCCCGCGGGCGATCGTGCGCGGGATCAACTGCCCCGGCGTGCCCGCCTCTCTTCGGCGCGCCAGAGCGTGCTCGAGTTCAACCGCAATTTTTGCCAAGTATGCCTCTCAGGCTGCGTTCTATAACAGTTTGCCATGGAGAGGGCTTATGAGCGTGACTGAGAATTCCCCCAAGGCGGTCTTCTATCTCGGCAGCTACGACATCGTTGACGCAAACGCGTTTCAGAAGTACCCGCCGCTGGTCCTGGCGCTCCTCCCCAAATACGGGGGCGTTGTGCTGGCGTCCGATACGGATGCGTTTCTCGTCGAAGGGACACGGCGCGCCATGAATGCGATCATTCGCTTTCCGTCGAAGGACGCGGCGCTCGGCCTCTACAACGACCCCGCATATCAGGAAGCCAAGCGAATTCGGCAGGCGTCGACGAGAAACATCAGCATGGTCCTGGTCGACGAATTCGGGGTCTGAGGAACCAGGCCGAAATCCGTGCAACACGGCAGGACGCTCAAGAGATGCGGTCGTCGCAAGAGCGCGATGCCATTGCCAGCGCTTCCGGCTTAATCTGTGCGAGCTGCGCTGAAACGCTCTTTTCGCACGCCGCGCCTCACGTTTCGCGCAGGGCCACGAGCGGATCCAGCCGGCTCGCGCGGTGCGCCGGAATGGAAATCGCGAGAAGGGAAACCACCGACAGGACGAGCGGGGCGCTCAAAAACGCGATCGGATCGGTGGCGCTCAAACCGTAGAGCACCGACGACATCGCGCGCCCCGCCAGCCACGACGCCGCCAACCCGAACAACACGCCGAGGATCACCAGCGTCATCCCCTGCCGCAGCACGAGCCGGCGCACTGCACCCGGCCCCGCGCCGAGCGCGATTCGCAAACCCATCTCATGCTGCCGCTGACGCACGACGTACGCGATCGTTCCGTACAGCCCCACGCTCGAGAGGCCCAGCGCCAGGACGCCAAATACCCCCAGCAGCCCCGCCCCGAGCTTCACCATCCACAGCGACTGATCGATCATCTGATCGACGGTGGCGACGTTTTCCACAGGCACCTGAAGGTCGAGGCCTCGCACTTCGCGCTCGATTCCAGGCAGGAGCCGCGCCACATCGCCCTCGCCTCGAACGTACAGCACCATCGCCGTCGAATAATTCTGGCGCAACGGGACGTACACGAAGGGCTGACGTGCCTCGCCAATCGTCTGATACTTCACGGTCTTCACGACCCCGACGACCTCGCGCAGTGCGCCGTTGGTGTCGAGCCTGAAGTGCCGGCCGATCGGATCCTGCCTCGGCCAATACCGGTCGGCCATCGTTTCGTTGATGACCGCGACACGCACCGCCCCTTCCCGATCCGCTTCAGTGAAATCGCGGCCCCGGAGGAGCCGAATTCCGGTCGTCGAGAAGTACCCGAGATCGACGGTGTTGACGAGCGTGAGCGGTGCGTTCGACTCGTCTCGCCGTTCGCTCTCGTCGATGAACACGCGGCGATATCCGCTCGCCCAGAGCGGCTGATTCGCCGCCCACGACACCGACTTGACTCCAGGTATCGTCGCCCCCCCCGACGTCTCGATAGAACTGCTCGGTGCGTGGTTGGTCGTACCCACCCTGCCCGGGGCTGATTGTCAAAACAGCCAGTGACTTCGTGTCGTACCCGATGTCGATGGCGTACGCGTGTTGGATGCTGCGAAGGAACAGCGTCGCGACAATGAGCGAGAGGAGCGAGAGCGTGACCTGGCCGATGACGAGCGCGTCTCTCAACGAGGCGCGTCGGCCCCGCCCGCGGCGCGCCAGCGTCTCGTCGCCTTTCAATCCCGTGATCAGATCGACGCGCGAGGCTCGCATCGCCGGTACCAGCGCGAAGATCGCAGCGCTCGCCAGCGAGAGGATCAGCGTAAACAGAAGAACCTTGACGTCGATCTTCAGCTCGACGAAGTTTTGCGCGACAGCCGCCGGCCGAAACGACCAGAGCACATTCCGTCCCCACATCCCAAGCAGGACGCCGAGCGCGCCACTGACGAGACTGAGCACCAGACCCTCCGTGAGCAACTGACGCACGAGCTGCCCTCGGCTGGCACCGACCGCGAGCCGAACCGCGATCTCCCGTCGGCGTGCCATCGCCCGCGCCAGCAGCAGGTTCGCCACATTGGAACAGGCGATGAGCAACACGAGCCCGACAACCGCCATCAAGACCACGCCGCCGAACACCATCGGGCCACGCATGCCGGGAAACATCGCCGCCGCGGTGAGCGGTTCCAGCGAAACCCGCCGGCCGCTGTTTGGCTTGGGGTACTCGCGCTCCAGCGCTGCGGCAAGGCTCTCGAGATTCGCACGGGCTTGCGCCATCGTG
This sequence comes from Acidobacteriota bacterium, assembly GCA_046728115.1. GTDB lineage: Bacteria > Acidobacteriota > Vicinamibacteria > Vicinamibacterales > CAVVIG01 > CAVSWN01. Next base: position 3,211 of record JBKPDW010000221.1, read on the forward strand.
ACGCCCGGCTTCAAACGTCCCGCACCGGTCAACGCCACCGCACCCCGGTCGTGCAACCAGTCTCCAGCGCCATCCGGCGCGACCTGCGCGGCCATCATGATCGGGACCCACAGATCCGGGCCGAAGATCGACGTCACCCCCTTGAATCCGTCGGGCGCGACGCCCACGACGGTGAACACCCGCCGATTCAGCGCGATCGTCCGGCCGATGACGGCGGGATCGCCGCCAAGGCGGCGCTGCCAGAATCCATGACCGATCACCACGACTGGATCGGTCCCGGGCGTGCGGTCTTCATCGGATCTGAAGAAACGGCCGGTCGCCGGCTGGAGCCCAAGCACGTCGAAGTAGTTGCCCATCACGAGCTGCGCGAACACGCGCTCGGGCGCTTCACCCGTGGACAAGCTGAGCGGAATCGGAAACGAGTACCCGGTGAGCTCAGCGAATGCGGTGTTCTTGTCCCGGAAGTCGGCGAGGTTGGGATAAGAGACTGGCAGCAGATTGCCGAACCCTGTGGTGTTCTTCGTGTCGAGCGTATAGAGCGCGACAAGCTCGGCGGGGCGCTCGACCGGGAGCGGATTCAGGTACAGCGTGTTGATCAGGGTGAAAATCACTGTATTCGCCCCGATACCGAGCGCGAGCGACGCCACAGCCGAGACAGTGAATGCCGGGCTCTGCATGAGCGTGCGCACGCCGTAGCGAAGATCTCGCCAAAGGTTTTCCACGGACTCACCCCCGGTTTCGAATAGCCATTGCCGCGAGCAGACGCGTGGTTATATTTATACATGCTATACGATTAAATTTGGACCTGGGTTCATGAGCCCGCGACCGTACCGGCTCGGCCAACGCGAAACCGCCAGCCAGCAGACCCGTGCTCGAATCGTGGCCGCCGCACTCGAGCTGCTCAGGGAGAGCGACCGCCTCACCGAGTTCTCGATCGACGCCGTCGCTCGGCGGGCGGATGTCGTCCGGATGACGGTCTACTATCAGTTCGGCGCCAGGCGGGGGCTGCTCGAGGCGCTGTTCGACGAGCTCGCAAAACGCGGACTCGTGGATCGCCTGCGCCTCGCCTACAGCCGCCCGGATCCACGCGAACGGCTCGATGCGCTCGTCGCCGCCTTTGGAGGTTTCTGGGCGTCGGACCGGCTGGTCATCCGTCGACTGCGCAGCCTGGCGGTGCACGATCCGGAGCTCGATCGGGCGCTGCGATCGCGCGACGAACTTCGTCGCGGCCACATGGGAACGCTTGCCGATCGCCTGGTTGCCAAGCGCTCCGGACGGTCGCGCCGATCACTCGATGATGTCGTCAGCGTGCTGTTCACGCTTACGAGTTTCGAGACCTTCGACACGCTGGCTGGACCGGCACGCAGTCCCGACGAGGTCACTCCGCTCGTGCAACAACTTGCTCGCTCGGCGCTCGCCCTGACGGCGACAGCGTCGAAGGGTTGAAGCACGTTCGCGCGCGGCTACGTCGTCGTCTTCCAATCCTTGGGCTGTGTGAGACTGAACCAGTTGCCGGAGTTGTCCTGGAACACCGCCTCGACGCCGTAGAACTGCTCTTTTGGTTCCTGCTTGAATCGGACGCCTTTTGCCTTGAGCTCCTCGTACGTCTTTCTGCAATCGGCCGTCGCGAACGCCCCTGTGCCGAGGGCGCCCTGGCTTACCAGTTTGCGGAGCTGTGTAACCACGTCTTCGGGCATGTAGGGGCCCGGAGTCAGCGGCATCAGCGCGATTTCAAGGTCCGGCTGGCCCTTTGGACTGACGGTGAGCCAGCGGAAGCCGCCCATGCTGTTGTCGGCTCGCACTTCGAAACCGAGCTTGTTGACGTAGAAGTCGTAGGCCGCATCCTGATCGAGGACATATAC
>JBKPDW010000222.1:0-29132 GCA_046728115.1 Acidobacteriota bacterium
AAACGAGACCGCGCGGCTCATCCGCGCTGGGCGGCGGGCTGCCGCCCGCCGCGTTTCCAAGGTGTTCCACGAGACGTGACGGCGGTTGACAACGTCTGTGAGAACGCCCGCTAGGGCAAAACGCGCTGGCGATGTTTCCGCGTTTTGCCCTGGGATGGTAAACAGCAACTCTGCCACTGTCAAGGAACCGGACCGCGGCGGCGCGCGTATAATAGTTAGGTCCCCTAACAATGACTCGCGATCAGGCGCGCGAAAGCGCGCGAGACGTCCTTGAAATCATTCCGCTGGTGATGCGGACGGTGGCGGCCGAGCTGCGATCGGCCGGCGAGCTGCCCGCTCCGGCGCATTTCGGGCTTCTGTCAGTGCTGGTCGAGCAGTCGCGAACACTCACCGAGCTGGCCGCGCTGCAGGGCGTCAGCCTGCCGACGATGTCGAGCTCGATAACGGCCATGGCCGAACGCGGGTGGGTTCGACGGGCCGTTCCGGAAAAGGATCGGCGTGTCGTCATGATCGAGGTGACAGCCACCGGGCGCGGCGCCCTCGAGCGCGTTGCCCGCTGTGCGGAAGCCCATCTGGCCGAGGTGCTGGCGCCGCTTGATCCGCCGTCGCGTCGCCGGCTGCACAGCGGACTCGGAGTGCTCAGGAAGGTATTTGCGCGGACGTCGGCAACCGGACGCAAGGCGCGAACGCGACGGTAACCAACATGCCGTAGAGAGGTCTGACGTGGCCGAAGCAGCAACGCTCAGCACGGGGCCGGGCATGAGCTTCCCGGCCCGGATTATCGGCATCATCTTTTCGCCCCGGAAGGCTTACGCGGAGGTCGCACGCCGCCCGACGATCCTGGGCGCGCTCGCCCTCGTGATGCTCATCACCGGGGGGTCCGGGTTCGCGCTCATGTCGACCGACGTCGGCAAAGAGGCCATGATCGACCAGCAGGTCCAGCAGCGCGAGTCCTTCGGGCAAACCGTCACCGACCAGCAATATCAACAGCTCGAACGGATGGCGCAGTTCGCCCCGTATTTCGCCCTCGGCGGTCAGATCACGTTACCGATCTTCGCGCTCGTCATCGCGGGCATCGCGTTCGCCGTCTTCAACGCCGCGCTCGGCGGCGATGCCACGTTCAAGCAGACGTACGCAGTGGTCGTGCACTCGGGCATCATCATCGCGATTCAGCAATTCTTCGTGCTCCCGCTGGACTACGCGCGTCGGACGTTGTCGAGCCCGACCAACCTGATGGTGTTCCTGCCGTTTCTCGACGAGAACTCGTTCCTGGCGCGGCTGCTCGGTTCGATCGACCTGTTCATCATCTGGTGGGCAATCAGCCTCGCCATCGGTCTCGGTGTGCTGTATCGCAAACGTACTGGTCCAATTGCGACCACTCTGCTCGTCATCTATGTGGCGATCGGGCTGGTCATCGCTGCCGTCAAGACGGCGCTCGCAGGAGCCTAGAGAACAATGTCGCGTAAGAACGTACTGATCGCGGCGGTCGTTGTGCTGATTGCCGCAGCCGTCGTGGCTGCGAACCTGTATTTCAAGAGAGACAAGGCGCTGGCGGTCACGACCGAGCTCATCAAGACCCGGGATCTCGAGGCCGTCGTGTCGGCGTCGGGCAAGATCCAACCCAAGCGGCTCGTCCAGATCAGCGCCGACACGCCGGGCCGCGTGGTCAACCTCGCCGTGAACGAAGGCGATCGGATCCGAAAGGGCCAGTTCCTGCTGCAGATCGATCCCAAGTCGCTCAGCACGCGCGTCGACAGCAACACCGCGTCGCTCGGCGCAGCCCAGGCGTCGCTTGGTGCGGCGCAAGCGTCGATGGAGCAGATCCGGCAGTCCATCGAGACCGCGCGGGTGCAGCTGGATCAGGCGCGCCAGACTCTCACTCGACAGCAGGATCTGTGGCGGCAGCAGTTGACGACGCGCGAGGCGCTCGATCGCGCAGAATACGACGTCAAGGCGGCGCAGTCGACGCTGCAAGAGCGCGAGAAGCAGCTGGCTTCGCAAATGAGTCAAGTGAACGCGCAGGCGAGCCGAATCGCGCAGGAACGCGCCACGCTCGAGAGCGCGCGATACGACCTGAGCAAACAGCGGATCGAGTCGCCTATCGACGGCATCGTGACGCGACGGAACATCCAGGAAGGCGAAACGGCCGTCATCGGCACCATGAACAATCCGGGCACGGTCCTGCTGACACTCGCCGACATGTCGGTGATCCAGGCGGAAGTCGAAGTGGACGAAACGAACATTCCCAACGTGCAGCTTGGACAGCGGGCGAAGATCACGATCGATGCCTTGCCGGACAGGAGCTTCAAAGGCCACGTCAGTGAAATCGGGAACAGCCCGATCCAGCCGACGGGCACCACGACGGCCGCGAGCAGCAGCACGCAGGCGACGAATTTCAAGGTCGTCGTCATTCTCGACGAGGCCGTGCCGGAAGTGCGGCCCGGCTTCACCTGCACGGCCGACATCACCACGGCAACACGCAAGGACGTGACGTCAGTCCCGATTCCCGCCGTTGCCGTACGCGAGCTGATCTACGACGCCAACGGACAGGTCGTGAAGGAACCGAAGAACGACAAAGACAGGCGCCGGCGCACACCGGAGCCGGTTGCGTCGGCGGCGGAGCTGAAGCCGGGTCAAACCCGGAAGGAAACGGAAGGCGTCTTCGTCGTGCGCAACAACAAGGCCGAGTTCGTCCCGATCAAGATGGGCATCGCCGGGGACAAATACTTCGAGGTACTCTCCGGCCTGAAAACCGGGGACCAGGTGATCACCGGCCCCTACAACTCGGTTCGCGGGATGTCGGATGCGGATGCGGTGAAAGTTGATAATGGAAAGAAGAGATAGGCAGGAGGGGTGAACAAGTTCATCGACTCGGCGCTGATCGCGATCGACGCCATCTGGTCATCGAAGCTGCGGTCGTTCATGACCGTCCTCGGCAATATCGTGGCGGTGACGTCGATCATCGCGGTGGTGTCGCTGATTCAGGGCCTCAATGCGTCGGTGAAGACGGCGATTCTCAATCAGGCCGGCGCCGATTCGTTCAACATTCAGCAATTCCCGATTACGCGCAGCGACGAAGAATTCGAAAAGGTGCGCGGCAATCCCCGCCTGAGCGTTGCTGATGCGCGCGCGATCCGCCGCTACAGCGAGCTGGCGACGGCAGTGATGGTCGACGCCGGCGCCGGCGGCCGCATTACGTTCCGCGACAAATCGATCGATCAGACGCGAATTCAGGGTGTCAGCGCCGAATACGTGAACTTCTCGAGCTTCGATGCCGAGCGTGGCCGGCTGATGAGCCCGACTGAAGTCGAGACGGCGCGGCCGGTGGCGGTACTCGGTTGGAAGACGGCCGACCGGCTGTTCGGCGCGGACGTCGATCCGCTCGACAAAGTGATTCAGATCGAGGGCGTTCATTTCCGGGTCGTCGGCGTCAGCGAGAAACGAGGATCGCTGCTCGGCCAGTCGCAGGACGAATTCGCGGTCATCCCGCTCGGGCAGTTTCAAATGATGTTCGGATCGCGGCCACGACTGTCGGTTTCGGTGAAGCCGCGCGACGTCTCCCAGCTCCCCGAGGCCATCGAGGAGGCGACGCTGGCGCTGCGCATCGCGCGCCGCCTGAAACCGAAGCAGACCGACAATTTCGGCATCTTCACGGCCGACACGATCCTGGACATCTACCACTCGGCCACCAACGGCATCTTTGCGGTGCTCGTCGGAGTCGTCGGCCTGTCGCTGGTCGTCGGCGGCATCGTGATCATGAACATCATGCTCATGGTCGTCACCGAGCGCACGCGCGAGATCGGGTTGCGCAAGGCGCTCGGCGCCAGGCGCGGCGACATCATGACCCAGATTCTGACCGAGTCCGTGGTGCTCTCGATGTTCGGCGGCATGATTGGGACGTTGGTCGGCACCGCCATTGCGAAGACGATCGCGGCGTTCACGCCGGTGCCGGCATCTGTCGAAGCGTGGTCGGTGGCGCTCGGGATCGGAATTACGGCTCTCGTCGGATTGTTCTTCGGGTTGTATCCGGCAATGCGCGCGGCAAGGCTGGATCCGATTGAGGCGTTGCGGAAGGAATAATGGCAATCCGCCTGACGCTCTTCCGGGAAGTCGTCGCGATGGCGTTCGACACGGTGCGCACGAACAAGCTGCGCTCCGCGCTGACCGTGCTCGGGGTCGTCATCGGCATTACGTCGATCGTCGGCATGACCGCACTGATCCGCGGTTTCGATCAGTCATTGCGCGATTTGATCCGCAACATCGGGCCTGACACGATTTTCGTCCAGCGCTTCAACGTCACCAATTTTGCGAACGGTGCCGAGCTCAAAGACCTGCTGAAGCGGCCGAATCTGACCGTTTCCGATGCGCGCGCCATCGAGGAGCAGGCTTCAACCGTCGAGTACGTGGATATCGAGCTCGGCGCCGGCGGGCCGCCGACGCAGCAGCGCGTGTTCTATCGCGACCTCAAGACAAAGCCGATCGTCGTGCTCGGCACGACCGAGAACTTCGCGGTGGGCACGCGAATCCCGTTTCTCTCCGGCCGGTTCTTCAACGGCACCGAGGTGCAGTACCGCCGGAACGTGGTCGTGCTGGGGAACACCGCCTATCAGCTGCTGTTCCGTCCGACGGGAACCGAACCGATCGGCAAGTTCGTACGCGTCGGCAGCCAGCGGTTCGAAATCGTCGGCGTGTTCGACAAGCGGCCTGCGGCGGGCGGCTTCAACCTGGGCCAGGACGACTTCGTCGTCATCCCCTACACCTCCTACCAGCGCATATTCGGCCTCAATCCGGTACGGTTCGGCCGGACGGGGACGTTTCTGCCTATTCAGATTGCGCTCGTGCCGCGGCCCGGTGTGCCGCAAGCCGAGGCCATCGCCGACGTCGAACGGGTGATGCGCATCAGACACGGCTTGAAGCTCGATGAACCGAACGACTTCGAGTTGCTTACGCAGGACCAGTTTCTGAAGTTGTGGGACCGCATCAGCCAGGCGACCTTCTTTGGCCTGGTCGTCATCTCGTCCATCGCGCTCATGGTGGGCGGCATCGGTGTGATGGCGATCATGTCGATCTCGGTGACCGAGCGGACGCGCGAGATCGGCGTTCGTAAGGCGCTTGGCGCTCGACGCGTCGAAATCCTCTTTCAGTTCCTGATGGAGGCGGCATTTCTGACTTCTCTCGGTGGCGTGCTCGGCATTCTGCTCGGCAGCGCGATCGGCGGGCTTGCGCACGTCGCGACTGGCTTCCCGATTTCGCTGCCCTGGTGGTCGTTCGCGATCGGCCTGGGATTCTCGGCCTCGGTCGGCATCTTCTTCGGCATGTGGCCTGCGTTCAAGGCATCCCGGTTGGATCCGATCGAGGCGTTGCGGTACGAGTAGCAATGGCCGCGATGATCTGGGGCGTCGCCATCGCGCTGCTCGTCCTCGCCTACCGCCGGACGCGGGGTCAGCGGCGGCGCGGCGGGATCGGCACCGCTGCAGCCGGCACCGTGTACGACCTCCTGAACGAAGACAAGCGCAACGCGGTCGAGATCATCGTCGAGGAGCGCGCTGCGGAGCGTGATCCTGAAGATCGCGACGGGAACCTGCCGGACCTCGAGAATCCATCACGCTGATTCTGGCGCCGGCAGGAATTGATTCACCGTTCGATAGATTTCATCGATTCGTCGAGCGCTTGTGATGATAAGCTCATCCGCCTGAAGAGCCTCACGGACATCTCCACTAGTTGCGATTTTCAACGAAGGAGGAGCTCAAACCATGGCTGCAAGGCGGAACGTTGTGCGCATCACGGCACTCTGCATCGTGCTGGTGTCCAGCACGATTGTGGGCAGAGCGGCCCCCAAAGCATCGAGTCAAGGCGGCGGGTGGACAGCGTTGACCAATCAGGCACCCGATTTCACCGGGACGATGCTGCTGCTCACGGACGGCACGGTCATGGTGCAAGGCTATGACCCGGGGAACAACTGGATGCGCCTCACTCCAGACGCAACCGGAAGCTATGTCAACGGGACGTGGTCGAACATCGCGCCGATGAGCATCCCGCGTCTGTACTTCGCGTCGCACGTTCTGCCGAACGGCAATGTGTGGCTGCTTGGGGGCGAATACACCGGCAACCCCTTCACGCCAGTGTGGACGAACACCGGCGAGATCTACGACTCGGTCGCCAACAGCTGGTCGCCGATCGCACCGCACCCGAACTCATTATTTGGCGACGATCCTTCGATGCTGCTCTCGAACGGCAAAATTCTGGCCGGCTCCCTGTTGACCCGCAACTCGTACTTGTACGACATCGCGACCAACACGTGGTCGTTCGCGGCAGCAAAGGTCTACAACGATCGAAGCGACGAGGAGGGATGGGTGAAACTTCCCGATGGAAGCGTGCTCACCTACGACCTTTTCAGGAGCGTCGCCACGGGAGGCGGCTACGCCGAACGGTACATTCCATCAGCCAACGCATGGGTGAGCATCAGCCCCAGCGACGGCACCGCCTCGGGATTCATCCCGCTGCTCAGTAACACGCATGTAGGTTTCGAACTGGGGCCTCTGGTCCGGTTGCACGACGGCCGCATCTTCGTCATCGGTGCCACAGGCCACACGGCACTCTACTCACCACAAGCGAATACCTGGACGGCCGGTCCGGACATCGTCGACACGTTGAACGGCAGTCCCGCGCTCTTCGGTTCCGACGATGCGCCAGCCGCCGTGCTGCCCGACGGTCACGTCTTGTTCACCGCCGACACCGGTCCGACGAAGAACGTCTTCGATGCGCCGACGCGGGTCTTCGATTTCGACCCGGACGCGAACACGATCTCGCCGGTAGCATCGCCAACCTCGGACCTCAACCTCATACCGGCCTTCATCACTCGTATGCTCATGCTTCCAACGGGCCAGTTGCTCTTCTCCGACAGCGACACCCAGCTCTGGGTCTTCACACCCAATGGAGCGGCGCCACAGAATTTGAGGCCGAGGATTGAGGGCATGAAGTACAACGGCGGCGGGATCTTCACCTTGACCGGCCAGCAGCTCAACGGCCAGAGCGCCGGCTCCAATTATGGCGACGACGTGGAAACGGACGAGAATTATCCAATCGTCAATTTGATGGACAAGGATGGACACGTCTTTTACGCGCGAACGACCAACTGGAGCACCACGGAGGTCGCGACGAGGGTGTTCCGCGAGACGGTCAACTTCACGCTGCCTGCGTCGTTGGTCACTCCGGGAGTGTATAAGGTGACGGTAAGCGGTGCCGGCATTTCATCTGTAACGTCGGTCGGGCTCCATGTCACCGCGGACGAGATCGCCGGCCAGTAAGGACCGCATCGACGGAGGGTCAGCCGAGCGGTCGGCGTTTTTCGCAATCGTGGCAGCCGAGCTACGGCTCCAGCTGCGCGAACACGATGTTGGGAATCCGCCTCACGACGGATGTCGCGAATAGGATTGCGACGCGGCTCATGAAAGAAGCGGCGCGGGGCGTACGAGCCACGGTGTCCGCCGGGAGAGCGTCAGGATGATGGCGGCGAGCGCAATCGCCACCCGCAGCGACTCCTCGCGACGCTTCGCAGAGGGCAGCTGCGCTCCGAACCGAAGGTTCGCGACACCGAACGACGCGGACGCCGCTTGATCCCTTGTGCGCGGACGCGTTCGCAATCCAGAGATCGCACGCGATCCGGCACGTTACGTACATCGGCGTGATGTTTCTCGAGAACTCCGCGCGGATCTCTGCCAGACCATCGTGCAGACGCGTCGAAACGCATCCAACCGCTGTTTTTTGAGATACTTGCGGCATGTTCTGCCTGCGAATATGATCGGCAGGTTGCACATGTAAATCCACGATCTTTAAGGTTTGCGAGTGGTGATTCCCAGATCACCAACTCGCCAATTCACCTGTTAGGGGACTCCCTGTATGAAGGTCTACGACGCCGCCAGCATCAGAAATGTCGCGCTCGTCGGTCATAGCGGTTCCGGCAAAACTCAGCTCGCTTCAGCCATCCTCTCCGATTCCGGCATGGTCAATCGCTTCGGCAAAGTCGACGAAGGGACCACCATTACCGACTTCGACGAAGAGGAAGTGGCGCGGAAGCACACGCTGTCTTCGAGCCTCGCATACGCGGAGTGGAACAAACAGAAGATCAACATCATCGATGCACCAGGGATCGGGAATTTTCTCGCCGACGCGCGTTCGGCGCTCCAGGTCGCTGACGCCGCGCTGGTCGTTGTGGACGCTGTGTCCGGTGTGATGGTGCAAACGGAGAAAGTGTGGGAAACGGCGTCCGAGCTGGCGCTGCCCCGCCTCGTCGTGCTGAACCGACTCGATCGCGAGCGCGCGAGCCTCGAACGATCGTTGGCGTCGCTGCGCGAGACGTGCAGCCGCGCCGTGGTGCCGATCCAGCTGCCGATCGGAGAGGAAAAGAACTTCCGCGGCGTGGTCGATCTGGTGACGAAAAAGGCCTACATCTTTCAGACCGATGAAAGCGGGAAATTCTCGGAAGGCGCCGTTCCTGCCGACATGACGGCCGCCGTCGACAGCGCCCGCGAGGCCTTGATCGAGATGGTCGCCGAGAACGACGAGAAGTTGATGGAAAAGTTCTTCGAGACCGGCACGCTGACCGACGAGGACCTGATCGCAGGTCTGCGCAGCACCACCGGCGCCGCCAAGGTATTTCCGCTGGTCTGTACCTCGTCCATCGTCAACATCGGCGTGCAGCAGCTGCTCGACGCGATCGTGGCGTATGTGCCATCACCGGCCGAGCGCCCCGTCAAAGGCGTGGACAAGAGCGGCGATGAACTGATGCGCGCGGGCGATGACAAGCAGCCGGCGGCCGCGTTCGTATGGAAAACCGTCGCCGACCCGTTTGCGGGACGAATCACGATGTTCCGCGTCGTGTCGGGCGCCCTCAAGTCGGATTCGACCGTCTACAACAAGACGAAGGACACGTCGGAACGCCTCGGCGGTCTGGCGCTGCTGCAGGGAAAGACGCAGACGACGGTCCCGGAAATCAAGGCGGGCGATCTTGGAGCCGTGGCGAAGCTGAAGGACACGTTGACCAACGACACGATCGGGGACCGGAGCGATCCGATCACGTTTCCGCCCATCAAGTTCCCGGAACCGGTGCTTTCCTACGCGATCGAGCCCAAGAGCCGCGGAGACGAGGACAAGATCAGCACCGCGATGCATCGGCTGGAGGAAGAAGATCGGTCCATCCGCTACAGCCGCGATCCGCAGACCAAAGAGCTCCTGCTCTCCGGTCAAGGTCAGCTGCATATCGAGGTCACGGTCGCGAAACTGAAACGCCGATTCGGCGTGGACGTTAACCTCAAGCCGCCGCGCATCCCGTATCGGGAGACAATCAAGGCGGCCACCGAGGCGCACGGACGCCACAAGAAACAGACCGGCGGTCACGGGCAGTTCGGCGACTGCAAGATCAAAGTCGAACCGCTCGCCCGCGGCGCCGATTTTGAGTTCGTGGACGACATCTTCGGGGGGGCCATCCCGCGCCAGTTCGTCCCGGCCGTCGAAAAGGGCATTCAGGATGCGCGCGCGCGCGGCTATCTGGCCGGCTATCCGATGGTCGATTTCCGCGTCACGGTGTTCGACGGTTCGTACCACGACGTCGATTCCAACGAGCTCTCGTTCAAGCTCGCGGGCTCGCTGGCGTTCAAGGACGCGATGACTCGCGCGAGGCCGACCATCCTCGAGCCGATCATGAACGTCGAGGTGTACGCGCCGTCGGACTTCGCCGGCGACTTGATGGGCGATCTGAACGGGCGCCGCGGCCGAATTTCCGGGATGGACACGCGCGGCGCAATGACCGTCATCAAGGCACAGGTGCCGATGGCGGAGATGCTCTCATACGAACAGCACCTCACGTCAGCCACGGGCGGCCGCGGTACGTATCACATGGAGTACTCCCATTACGACGAAGTGCCGGCGCAGCAGCAGACGAAGATCATCGCTGCGGCGAAGGCGGAGCGCGCGGGAGTCGAAGTCGAGGAAGTCTGAACTCTGACCTTCCCCGTCCTGATTCCGATTGGTGCGTGGCGGCTGCAGCCGCATCCCTTCTTCGAGATGCTCGCCTACGCAACAGGTTTTCAGTTGTACCGGTGGCTGCGCAGGCGTGAAGGGGACGTCATCTCCACACCGACTCGATGGTCGGTCGTCGTCGCCGCAGCAGTCGGCGGCGCCATCGGCAGCCGCGTGCTGGCGTCGCTCGAACAACCCTCTGCCTTCGCGACCGGGTGGCGCGATCCGCTGTTCCTTTTTGGCGGCAAGACGATCGTCGGCGGTCTGATCGGCGGCGTGATTGCGGTCGAATGGATCAAGCAGCGCATCGGCGTCACCTCGCGGACCGGCGACCTCTTCGCAGTACCGCTCGCCGCCGGCATCGCCATCGGCCGCGTCGGATGCTTCCTGACCGGGCTGGACGACGGAACGTTCGGGACGCCGACGGCGCTGTGGACGGGAATTGATTTCGGCGATGGCGTTCCGCGTCATCCGACGCAGCTGTACGAAATCGCTTTTCTCATGACGCTTGCGATCGCCCTTGCGGCGGCGCGACCGGCCTTGGCGCGCAGCGGCGACCGCTTTCGCGTGTTCATGATCGCTTACCTGGGATTCCGACTGGTCATCGACCTGCTGAAGCCGGATCCACGGCTGGCACTTGGTCTGTCGTCGATTCAATGGGCATGTGTGGCGATGCTGCTGTACTATCTGCCCGACATCCGACGATGGACCCGACCGACATTCGGGAGGCCCCCAAAGCCATAAAACCGTCCTGGAAGCAGATCCTGGCCCTGTTCGGGGCCGGCCTGGTCCTCGTCCCAGGCCTCTGCTTCGCATTGGCGAGCACGTCGAGCAGCACGGACACCGCCGTCACGACGATGTTTCTGCTGCTGGGCCTTTCGATCCTCCTCACGTTCATCGGCGGCATATTGATGCTGATCCGCCTCGTGCGGCAGAGCCGATCGCGCCGATGACCGAACCGGTCTCCAGCGATCGTGGAGCAAAGCGGCCATCGTGGCTACAGATCCTGGGACTGCTCTTTGCCGGATTGCTCCTGGCGCCAACGCTGTGCGCCGTCGCTCTCCAGTCGCGCTGGAGCGACAGTGCGATCATGCAGGTCGCCATTCTCATGTTGATCGTCTCGATTGGATGCACGGTCCGCGGCGGCTACCTCTTCGTCCGGCGCATCGTCCTGTGGTTCCGGCAGAGCGGGTGAGTCATGACTGAACGCGTTCGTCCGTACCTGTTCTACGACATCGCGATCTCGATCTGCTCGACGTGCTACCGCCGCGTCGACGCGAAGATCGTCTTCGAGAACGGCCAGGTCCTGATGCTCAAGCAGTGCCCCGAGCATGGACACGAGCGCGTGCTGATCGCCGACGATGTGGACTACTACCGGCGGTGCCGCGAAGTGTTCCTGAAAACGCCTGAAATGCCGGTCCACTTCAACACGCCCGTGAAGTGGGGCTGCCCGTACGACTGCGGCCTGTGCAGCGACCATCAACAGCATTCCTGCCTGTCGCTCGTCGAGATCTGCGACTACTGCAACCTCCGCTGTCCGGTGTGCTACGCCTCCAGCGGTCCCGAACGGCAGCAGTTCCGGTCGCTGCCCGAGATCGAACGAATGCTCGACGCGGTCGTCCGCAACGAAGGCCGTCCGGATGTGGTGCAGATATCCGGCGGCGAGCCGACGGCGCATCCGGACTTCTTCGCCGTGCTGGATTTGGCCAAGGCCCGGCCGATCCGCCATCTGATGGTGAACACGAACGGAGTACGGATTGCCGAAAGCGAGGAATTCGTCCACCGCCTGGCCGGCTACATGCCGGACTTCGAGGTGTACCTGCAGTTCGACTCGCTCGAGCGCGAGGCGCTGATCGCGCTGCGCGGCGTCGATCTCCGCGCCGTACGGAAGCGCGCACTCGAACGCCTCAATCGGCATCGCATATCGACAACGCTCGTGGTAACGCTGAAGAAAGGCCTGAACGACGGGGAAATCGGCCGCATCCTCGAGTACGCGCTCGAGCAGCCGTGCGTCCGCGGCGTGACGCTGCAGCCCATTCAGGCGGCCGGACGGCTCGACGGCATCGACGAGGTGCGCGACCGGCTGACGCTGACCGAAGTACGCCGCCGCGTCCTGGAGCAAACGACGGTCTTCCGTCCCGAAGACGTCATCCCGGTTCCCTGCCACCCCGACGCGCTGGCGATGGCCTACGCGCTCAAGCTCGGCGATCGCGTCGAGCCCCTGACCGGCATGATCGATCCCCAGGTGCTCATCGAAGGCGGCCGCAACACGATCGTGTACGAGCAGGACGTGGACGTGAGGGAAAAGCTGTTCACGCTGTTCGCCACGAACCACTCACCCGAATCGGGCGCACGCAGCCTGCACGATTTGCTGTGTTGTCTGCCGAGGGTCTCGGCGCCGAGCGATCTGGGTTACGAGCACGTCTTCCGGCTCATCATCATGCAGTTCATGGATGCCGCCGGCTTCGACGTCAGATCGGTGAAGAAAAGCTGCGTCCACATCGTGCACCCGCGCGACGGCCGCCTGATCCCGTTCGATACCTACAACCTGTTCTATCGCGACGATCTCGAAACCGCGCGGCTGGCGCCGCTGCGACAGATGATCGCGCGAGCATAAAAAACCTCGCGCGACCATAGCGGAATCGCGCGAGGTTTCAACCTTCAACTTCTATCTTCTAACTTCCAACTTTCAACTTTAACTTCCACCCGCCTTCCGTGGCGTCGTCGACTTCCTAGCCACACCCTTTGAAGGCTTGGTGGATGGCTTGGGCGACGTCTCGTCGCCTTTCTTGCCGCGCACGCGCTCGGCCGCCGCTCTCAGCCGCTCGCGCATGCCCTTCGCCTTTGGCTTCTCGGCTTCGCTCGTGGTCTCGCTCTCGGCCTTCGCTTTGGGATCGAACTCGCTGCCAATCAGCTCGACCTGGGCGACTTCAGCGCTGTCCCCTTTACGGTAGCCGATGCGAAGCAGGCGCGTGTAGCCGCCGGGGCGCGATGCAAAGCGGGGCGCAATCGTGTCGAAGAGCTTCGACACGACCTCGCGGTCCTGCAGGTCGTGCATCACCAGCCGACGCGCTGTGAGCACGCGGCCGTTGCCGTCGCCCGCGGCGACGCCGCGCTTGGCGATCGTGATCAGGCGTTCCACGAACGGCCGCAATTCCTTCGCGCGTGGCACGGTCGTGGTGAGGTGTTCGTATCTGAGCAGCGCCGTCGCCTGATTCCGCAACATCGAGATGCGGTGCTCTGTGACGCGGCCCAGTTTTCGGTGAGCAACTCGGTGTCTCATGGAACTCTCGCCCTGCCCCTAATCCCTGCGCGTCCTTATTCCTGCGTAGCGGGCTGATCGACGCGCATGCCGAGACTCAGACCCATCGTGTGCAGGATTTCCTTGATCTCGTTCAAACTCTTACGGCCGAAGTTCTTGGTCTTGAGCATTTCAGCTTCGGTCTTCTGCACCAGCTCGCGAATGGTTCGAATGTTCGCGTTCTTGAGGCAGTTGTACGACCGCACTGACAGCTCGAGCTCTTCCACGCTCTTGTCGAGGTTTTCGTTCGTCGCCCCCGCACGCGGCTGATCGGCAGCCGACTCGAGTTGCGCTTCGGTGCCTTCCTCGAGGGTGATGAAGATGTTCAGGTGGTCGCGGATCAGCTTCGCGGCGAGCGACACGGCGTCGCGCGGGTTGATCGATCCGTTGGTCCAGACATCCACGGTCAGCTTGTCGTAGTCGGTCGTCTGCCCGAGGCGCGCGGCCTCGACCAGATAGTTCACCTTCTTGACCGGCGAGTGCACGGAATCGATCGGAATCCAGCCGATGCCGAGATCCTCGTCGAAGTTCTTGTCGGCCGAGACGTAGCCGCGGCCGCGCTTCATCCGCATCTCCATGCGGAGCTTGCCGCCTTCGGAGACGGTTGCGATGTGCGCATCCGGCTCGAGGATCTCGACGTCGGCATCCGCATGGATGTCGCGTCCCCGCACCTCGCCGGCTTTTTCGACCTTCAGCGTCAGCGTCTTGGTGGCGTCTGTATGCAGTTTCAGCGGAATCTGCTTCAGGTTCAGGATGATGTCGGTCGCATCCTCCACCACTCCCGGAATCGGGGAGAACTCGTGCAGTACGCCGTCGATCCGGACGGCGGTAATCGCGGCGCCCTCAATCGACGACAGGAGCACGCGGCGCAGAGCGTTGCCGATCGTCGTGCCGAAACCTCGCTCGAAGGGCTGCGCGTAGAAGCGGCCGAATCGGTCGGTGAGAGTTTCGCGCTCGAACTCGAGGCGCTTGGGTCGCTGAAAACCTTTCCACAACATCGGGTCGTCCTTTCGCTAACGGGCCCGCAGACGGGCCTCCAGACCTGCAAGTGACCGCCAACCTCCCGCCGCAGGTCTGTATAAGGCTACGGGTTGGCGGCTCGCGGCAAAACTATCGAATTTCAAGTCTGAAGTCTGAAGTCAGCAACCTGCGAACTTCCCACCTGAGACTGGGAGACTTGAAACCTGAAAACTTGCCTATTTCGAGTACAACTCCACGATCAACTGTTCCTGCACCGGTAGATTGATCTGCTCGCGCGTCGGCACCGACTTCACCCGTCCGGTGAGCGCGGCGGGGTCGAAGGACAGCCATTCGGGAATCCCGCGGCCTTTCACTTCTTCCATCGCATGCTCGATCGTCGGGTTCTTCTGCGTGCGGCCGATGATCGTGATGACGTCTCCTTCCTTCACCGAATACGAAGGAATGTCCACTTTCTTGCCGTTGACGAGGAAATGTCCATGCCGCACGAGCTGACGGCCCTGCGGGCGCGACGTCGCCAGGCCGAGGCGATACACGACGTTGTCGAGACGGCGTTCGAGCAGCTGCAGCAGCGTGACGCCGGTGATGCCGCGCGTCCGCTCTGCGCTCTCGAAGTAGCGCCGGAACTGGTCTTCGAGCACGCCATAGATGCGCTTGACCTTCTGTTTCTCGCGCAGCTGCAGGCCGTATCCGGCGAGTTTCGCTTTTCGCGTCTTGCCGTGCTGCCCGGGCGCAAAGTTCCGCTTCTCGATGGCGCACTTCTCCGTGTAGCAGCGTTCCCCCTTGAGGAACAGCTTCATCCCTTCGCGCCGGCACAAACGACAGACAGGTCCAATATAACGAGCCATTCGGTCCTCTAGAATTTGGATTACACACGCCGTCGTTTCGGCGGCCTGCACCCGTTGTGCGGGATCGGGGTGACATCGCGAATCGACCTCACTTCGAGCCCCACGGTCTGCAGCGCCCGAATCGCCGACTCGCGCCCGGATCCCGGGCCTTTGACGCGGACGTCGAGCGACCGCATCCCGACAGTCTTCGCGGCATTGCCGGCGTTCAAGGCCGCCTGGGTCGCCGCGAACGGCGTGCCCTTCCGCGAACCCTTGAAGCCGATCCCGCCCGCGCTCGACCACGCGACGACGTTGCCGTCGGTGTCGGTGATCGTCACCATCGTGTTGTTGAACGACGCGTGAATGTGCGCCAGCCCATGGTGAACGATGCGCTTTTCGCCGCGCTTCTTGAATGTCTTCTTTCGCTTTCCGGCAGCCCCTTCCTTTTTCTCGGGTGTCGCTCCTTCGGGGTTCGCTGCCGCGTCGGTTTTAGCCATGTCCCAATTCCTTGAAATTCATTCGACTACACCACGACCTTCTTCTTCGCAATCGCGCCCTTGCGAGGACCTTTCCGCGTGCGGGCATTCGTGCGGGTCCGCTGACCGCGCACGGGCAACCCGCGCCGATGGCGCATGCCGCGGTAGCAGCCGATTTCCATCAGCCGCTTGATGTTCATCGAGACTTCCTTGCGCAGGTCGCCTTCCACGCTACCCTGCTCCTCGATCACCCGGCTGATCTTGCGCACATCGTCTTCCGACAGATCCTTGACGCGCACGTCGGGGCTGACGCCTGCGTCCTTCAGAATGCCGTTGGACCGAACGCGCCCGATGCCGTAGATGTACGTCAGCCCGATCTCGATTCGCTTCGTCCGCGGAAGATCAACGCCAGCGATACGTGCCATAAATAAGTCCTCGAAAGTGCATGGGGCTAAGTGCTTAAGTGCCAAGTGCTGAGTGCTAAGTGCTAAGTGCTGAGTGCTGAGTGCCAAGTGCTAAGTGCTAGGTGCGCACGCAGCACCCTAGCACCTGGCACCCTAGCACCTGGCACCTTAGCACTCGGCACCCCAGCACCCTAGCACCTCGTAAGCCAGCCTATCCTTGCCTCTGCTTGTGCTTCTGATTCGGACAGATGACGCGCACGACGCCGCGGCGCCGCACGATCTTGCATTTGTCGCAAATCCGTCTCACCGATGCTCGAACTTTCATGAAGCCTCTGTGCTGAAACTTCGGGATGTGAGGCCCAAATCCTCAAATCCCACATCCTCAAATCCTCAAATCACGAAAGCCTTTCCACAATCCGTCCGCGCGTGACGTCGTGCGACAGTTCGATTCGCACGCGATCGCCTACCAGAATCCGCACGAAATTACGATCCATGCGGTCGGCGATGTGCGCCGTCACGACACTGCCTTCGTCCAGCCGCACCCGATATAGCGCGCTCGGGAGCGTGTCGGTCACGACGCCCGTCTTCGCTCGCTCATCGCTCATGAATCGAGCCTCGGCGGGCAAGCCGCTTATCTGCGAGCCGCCACGGGAACTTCCCTCGCCGTCAGAATCCGAGGACCGTCCGCCGTCGCTGCGACCGTGTGCTCGAAGTGCGCCGACAAGCTTCCATCGCGGGTGACCGCCGTCCAGCCGTCCGCCAGGACTTTCACCGTAGCCTTACCCGCATTCACCATCGGCTCGATCGCCAGCACCATCCCTTCGGCCAGCCGCGGTCCCCGACCGGGCTCGCCGTAGTTGGGCACCTGCGGCTCCTCGTGCATGCGTTGCCCGATGCCATGCCCGACGAACTCGCGCACGACCGAAAATCCGTGCGCTTCGACGTGCCGCTGCACCTCGTGTCCGATGTCCGAAATCCGTCCGCCTGGACGCACGCGTTCGATCGCCTTGTACAGCGCCTCCTCGGTGACGCGCAGCAGCCTCGCCGCTTCCTCGGAAACCTGACCCACCGGCAGCGTGATCGCGCTGTCCCCGTAATAGCCGCCGAGCGACGCGCCGACGTCGATCGAGATGATGTCGCCCTCGTTCAACACGCGCCGGCCGGACGGGATGCCGTGGATGACTTCGTCGTTGATCGAGGCGCAAATCGTCGCCGGATATCCGTGGTACCCCTTGAACGCCGCCGTAGCGCCCGCTTGCGCGATCCGCTTCTCGGCCAGCAAGTCGAGATCCGCTGTCGACACGCCTGGCGCAATCACCGCTGCCAACTCGGTCAACACCTCGCCAACCAGCCGGCCCGCTTCGCGCATGCGGTCGAGTTCGGTTGCGGACCGGCAGACAATCACACCAGGCTCCGACGCGCCTCGCCGGCCGACGCGACGGCGACCGCGAGATCCTGCGCGACCCGATCAGGCGACTGCGCCCCATCGATTGCGCGAAACGTCGGCCGCCCCTTGTAGTACTCGATGAGCGGCGCCGTCTGCTGCTGATACACCTTCAAGCGTTCCCGGACCACCGAATCGGTGTCGTCGGCGCGCTGGACCAGCCGTCCGCCGCACCGCTCGCACGCCTCGGCTGTCGTCGCGGCGGCCGCGGTCGTTCCGCAATCGGCGCACACCATCCGGGACGCCAATCTCCGGATCAACTCGTTCTCGGGCACGACAACATCGACAACGATCAGGGGATCGCGTCCTTTCACGATCCCGTCGAGCGCTTCCGCCTGTGTGACCGTGCGTGGAAAGCCGTCCAGCACAAAACCCCGCGCCGCATCGGCACGCTCCAGCCGTTCGCGCACGATGCCGATCATCACGTCGTCGCCAACCAGCTCCCCGCGTTCCATGATCGCCCTGGCGCGCAGCCCGAGCTCGTCTCCTGCGGCAACCGCCTCGCGCAGGATGTCGCCGGTCGAAATCTTCGGAATACTCCGCTCCCGTGCGAACCGCTCCGCCTGCGTACCCTTCCCGGCGCCCGGCGGCCCGAGGACGACGAGGTTCAGCGCCATGCCGGTTCGTTGTTCGTTCGGGGCTCGTCGATCGTTCGACGCCGTTCGTTCGCATGCGTTCTCCGTTCGACGTTCGTCGCATGACGCAGAACCCCGAACAACGGACTCGAACGCCGGCCGTCGAACCACGAACCACGAACCGCCATCGCTACGCTCTCCTTCCCCGTATCCGCGACTTCTTCATGAAGCCGTCATAGTGCCGCATGATCAGCTGCGATTCCACCTGCTGCACCGTATCCATCGCAACGCCGACGACGATCAGGAGTGACGTGCCGCCAAAGTAGAACGGCACGTTCAGGCCTTCGGTAATGAACTTCGGCAGCGCGGCGTCGAGCGAATCGCCGACAAACGGAATCGGGGCAACCTTGAACCCGCTGATCAGGAAGTTCGGCAGCAGCGCGATGAGCGAGAGATATATTGCACCCGCAAGCGTGATGCGCGTGAGAATCGTGTCGATGTACTCCGCGGTACGCTTGCCCGGCCGGATGCCCGGCACGAACCCGCCGTACTTCCGCATGTTTTCCGCCACGTCATCCGGGTTGAAAATGATCGCCGTGTAGAAATACGTGAAGAAGACGATGCCGACTACGTACAGCAGGTTGTAGAGCGGCATCCCGAAACCGAGCTGCGTCGTAATCGCTTCGCTCCATTTCCCCGGTACGGCCTGTGCGATCGTTGCTGGAAACGCAAGAATCGAGGACGCGAAAATCACCGGGATGACGCCGCCCGTGTTGACCTTCAGCGGAATGTGCGTGCTCGAGCCGCCGTACATGCGGCGGCCCACGACGCGTTTGGCGTATTGCACCGTCACCCGCCGATGTCCTCGTTCGACGAACACAATTGCGGCCACGACGCCCGCCATCAGCAGCATCAGCACGAGGATGCGGATGAGCCCAATCTGGCCCGTGCGCATCTGTCCCGCCGTCTGCATCACCGCTCTCGGCATGTTGACGACGATGCCGGAGTAGATGATGAGCGACATGCCGTTGCCGATGCCGCGCTCGGTGATCTGCTCCCCGAGCCACATGATGAAGCAGGTCCCAGTCGTCAGCGTCAGCACGGTCATCAGGCGGAACCCGATGCCGGGATTGAGCACCAGGTGGAAGCCGCCGGGCGCGGAATTCTTCTCGAGGAAGATCGCGATGCCTGCGCCCTGCACGACGCTCAGCAGAATCGTTCCGTAGCGCGTGTACTGCGTGATCTTCCGGCGGCCGAGCTCGCCTTCCTTCGAGAGCTTCTCCAGGTACGGCCACACCACGGTCAGCAGCTGCAGGATGATCGACGCGCTGATGTAGGGCATGATGCCCAACGCGAAGATCGTGACCTTCGACAGGTTGCCGCCCGAGAACATGTCGTACAGCCCGAACACGCTGTTGCGCGCGAGCTGCTCGGCGAAGGCTTCGAGCGCGGCCAGGCTCACGCCCGGAATCGTGATCACGTGGCCGACGCGGTACACCGCCAGCAGCCCGAGCGTGAACAGGACGCGCTTGCGCAGATCCGAGACGGTGAACAGGTTTTTCAGACTGTCATTCACGCGAGTTGCTCCGTCGCGCCGCCCGCTGCGGCGATCTTCTCTGCCGCTTTGCCACTGAACTTATGCGCGCGGACGGTCAGCGCCTTGCCAATCTCGCCGCGTGCCAGCACCTTGACTTTGCCGGCGCCGCCAGGCACGAGTCCTTTCTCGCGCAGCAGCTCCGGCGTGACGATCGCACCCGCGTCGAATTTCACACCCAGCAGATCGAGGTTGATCACCGCGTACTCGACGCGGAACGGATTGTGGAATCCCCGCTTCGGCACACGGCGATGCAGGGGCATCTGGCCGCCCTCGAACCCGCGCTTGAACTTGAATCCCGAGCGCGATTTCGCGCCCTTGTGTCCGCGACCTGCCGTCTTGCCGGTGCCCGACCCCTGCCCGCGCCCGATGCGCTTCTTCGGATGCTTCATGCCGACGGGTGGTTTCAGATCGTGTAAACCCATGACTGCATTCTCACAGTTGGTGAATTCGAGAATTGGTGAGTTGGCGAGTCAGTGACAATCACCAATCCGCCAATGCTCCAACTCGCCAATTATTCTGTCACTTCTACAAGGTGTCTCACCTTGTGGATCATGCCGCGCACGGCCGGAGTATCCTTCAGCGTCACCGAGTGACGGATCCGCCGCAAGCCGAGCCCTTTGACCACGGCCGCCTGATTGCTCTTGAACCCAGTCGGGCTTTTTACCAGGGTCACGGTGACCGTGTCGCCTTTGGTATCCGTTCGATGGTTCATCGTTTCTCTCGCGTTACGCCGTCGCCAAGTCCTCGAGATCCTTACCGCGGAGCCGCGCGAGCAGCACCGGATCCTTCAACGTCGCCAGTCCGTCGAACGTCGCGCGCACGACGTTGTGCGGGTTCGCCGATCCAAGCGACTTCGTCAGGATGTTCGTGATGCCCGCAGACTCGACCACCGCGCGCACCGCACCACCGGCGATGATGCCGGTGCCATCGGGGGCCGGCTTCAACAGCACACGCCCCGCTCCGAACGTCCCGGTCACCGGATGAGGAATCGTGCTGCCCTGCAGCGGCACTCGGATCAGATTCTTTTTCGCCGCCTCGATCCCCTTCTTGATCGCCGACGGAACCTCCTTCGCCTTCCCGATGCCGAAGCCGACCACGCCATGCGCGTCGCCCACGACCACCAGCGCGCTGAAGCTCAGGTTCTTGCCGCCCTTGACGACCTTTGTCACGCGGTTGATCGAGACTACGGTGTCCTTGATGTCGAGTTGCGACGGATCGATCCGCTCACGAGTTCGAGTGCGCATTTAGAACTCCAGACCAGCTTTCCGCGCAGCGTCGGCCACAGCGCGAATGCGCCCGTGATACAGGAACCCGCTGCGGTCGAACACGACACGCTTGATGCCCTTCTCGATCGAGCGCTCGGCAATCGCTCGGCCAATCGCATCGGCCCCCTTCACGTTGCCGCCCTGTTCGCCTTTCGCGAACCGGCCCTGAACGGCAGATTCCACGCTCGACGCCGAGGCGAGGGTTCGCCCGCTCAGGTCGTCGATTACCTGCGCGTAGATGTGGTCCACGCTCCGAAACACAGTCAACCGAGGACGCACAGCCGTGCCGGAAATACGCTTCCGCTGCCGCAGCTGAATGCGAACGCGGCGGTCGTTCTTCGTTTTGATCTTCATAACAAGTCCTGAATCTGGTAATGGCTATTTGGCGCCGGTCTTGCCTGCCTTCTTCTTCAGTACTTCACCCGTGTAACGCACGCCCTTCTGCTTGTACGGATCCGGCTTACGCAGGCGACGGATGTTCGCCGCGACCTGGCCGACCAGCTGCCGGTCGACGCCGGTAACGGTGATGTGCGTCTGCTTGTCAATCGCGATATCGATCCCGGTTGGGATGTCGAAGACCACCGCGTGCGAATAGCCGAGCGCGAACACCACCTGCTTGCCCTTCACCTCGGCGCGATAGCCGACGCCGACGATATCCAGCTCGCGTTTGAAGCCGTCGGTGACGCCGTGCACGGCATTGGCCACCAGACTTCGCGCCAGCCCGTGGAATTTTCCGAGCTGCGGGTCGTCGGTCTTCGTCTTCGCGACGAGATGACCGTCCGCGAGCTCGAAGTTGATTCCAGGCGGATAGGCCTGGCGCAGCTTGCCCTTCGGGCCCTGGATCTCCACCGCGCCGTCAACCACCTTGACGGTGACCCCTTTGGGGATCGTGATTGGCTTTTTACCGATGCGTGACATAACTGAACACTCGCAAGGTTGAAGTCTGAAGTCGAGCGAACTTCACACTTGAAGCCCGAGACTCGAGACGTGCAACCTCTGACTTACCAGATATTGCACAGAACTTCCCCGCCTACACCGGCTTTGACTGCTGCTCGCCCGGTCATGACCCCGCGCGAGGTGGTCAGGATGCTCGTACCAAGTCCCGCCAGCACGTCCGGCACATCGTCACGTCCGAAATAGACGCGGCGGCCAGGACGGCTGATGCGTTCCACGCCGGTAATCAGCTTTTCACCGTGTGGCCCGTACTTCAGGAACAGGCGCAAGGTCTTGCTGGCCGGCGCCGTCTTTGTCGCGGCCTCTTCCACCACCTTGAAGCCCTGAATGTAGCCTTCGTCCTGCAGGATCCGCGCGATCTCGGCCTTCAGCCGCGACGCCGGAATATCGACGCGCGTGTGCTTGGCCGTCACCGCATTGCGAATTCGCGTGAGCATGTCAGCGATTGGATCAGTCATCTCATAGCCTTATAAATTGGTGAGCTGGCACGTTGGTGAATTGGTGAATTCACCACCTCGCCACTTCACCAAATCACCAACTACTCTTCGTCACGCCCGTCACGTCGCCTTCCAGCGCGAGCTTACGGAAACAGAGGCGGCACAGCGCGAACTTCCTCAGGTACCCGCGGGGACGGCCGCACAGGCGGCAGCGGTTGCGAAGGCGGATCTTGAACTTCGGCGCCTTCAGTTCCTTGGCTATTTTTGCTGTCGTCGCCATCTTTTCTAACCCCTATTCCTAATCCCCGACTCCGGCACTCAGGAAGGTCTGAACGGCATTCCGATGAACTGCAGCAGCTTGCGCGCCTCTTCGTCGGTTTTGGCGGTCGTGACCACCGACACGTTCATGCCGTGGGCTTTGTCCACCTTCATGTAGTCGATCTCCGGGAATAACAGCTGGTCGCGAAGCCCCAGCGTGTAGTTCCCGCGCCCGTCGAACCCGCGCGGCGACACGCCCTTGAAGTCGCGCACGCGCGGCAGCGCGATGTTCATCAGGCGATCGAGAAATTCCCACATCCGGTCGCCGCGGAGCGTCACCATGGTGGCGATCGGCATACCTTTGCGCACCTTGAAGGCGGCGATCGACTTCTTGGCACGGCGGGTGACTGGCCGCTGACCGGTGATGCGGCTCAGTTCGTCGGCGCCTATGTCGACGATCTTGGCGTTCGAAGTCGCCTCGCCGAGTCCCATGTTGACGACGATCTTCTCGACCTTCGGCACCGCCATCACGTTCTTGTAGCCGAACTCCTTCTGGAGCGCCGGCACGACTTCCTTCTGATACTTCTCTTTGAGGCGCGTCATTTGTCGACGACTCCCTCGCACTTGCGGCAGATCCGGACCTTTCGTCCGTCTCCGAGGATCTTGTGACCGATGCGTGTCTGCTTGCCGCACTCGGGGCACACGAGCTGCACGTTCGACGCATGCAGCGATGCTTCCCGCTCCACGATGCCGCCCTTGATGTTCTTCCCGGGGTTCGGCTTCGTGTGGCGCTTGATCATGTTCACGCCTTCCACGATCAGCCGGCTCTTCCCGTTCTCCCCGGGAACGACCTTCAATATGCGGCCGCGCTTGCCGCGATCCCGGCCGGCGATCACGAGGACGTTGTCGTTCTTCCGCAGCGGCGTGGCGAGACGAGACACTTAGAGGACCTCCGGCGCCAGCGAAATGATCTTCATGAAGCGGCGCTCGCGCAGTTCACGCGCGACCGGCCCGAACACGCGCGTGCCGATCGGCTCGTTGTTGTCGTTGATGAGCACGGCGGCGTTGCGGTCGAAGCGAATGTAGGTGCCGTCGCGCCGGCGCTGCTCCTTGACCGTCCGCACGATCACCGCCTTCACGACCTGGCCCTTCTTGACCGTGCCCTCAGGTGTTGCTTCTTTCACCGACGCGGTAACGATGTCGCCCAGGCGCGCGTACCGTCCTGTCGAACCGCCAATCGGGTTGATGATGGCGATCTTGCGCGCGCCGGAATTGTCGGCGACGTCCAAAATCGAGCGCATCTGAATCATGACTTCGCTCCCCGCTCAAACCTGCGAACCGCTCAAACCTCCGCCGCCTGCCGCACGATCCGAGTCAGCGCCCACCGCTTGCGGCGGCTCATGGGTCGGGTCTCGACGATGGCCACCAGGTCGCCGGGCTTCGCTTCACTCTTCTCGTCGTGCACCATGAACTTCGACGTCCGGCGTTCGGTCTTGCCATAGAGGCCATGACGAACCTGCCGCTCGACCGCAACCACGATGCTCTTCTGCATCTTATTGCTGACGACGACGCCGACTTTTTCGGACTTCTGAGCCATAAACTGTCATCTCACAATTGGCGAGTGGGCGAATTCACACGGTTCTCTTCTGCCGCAGCACGGTCTTTACTCGCGCCAAATCGCGCCGGACGGCTCGGATTTTCTCGGGCGCTTCGAGCTGGCCCATCGACTTCTGGATCCGCATCCGGAACAGCTGATCGTTCAGCTCCCGCTCCTTGATGCCGAGCTCGTCAACGCCAAGGTCGCGCAGTTCAACGGCCTTCACAGCATCTTCTCCTCCGCGAAGCGTGTCGCGAATCTCGTGAGAATCGGCAGCTTCGAGGCCGCGAGCTTCATCGCCAACCGCGCTTCCTTTTCGGTCACGCCTTCCATCTCGAACAGCACGCGGCCCGGCCGAACGACAGCCACCCACTGCTCGGGCGCGCCCTTGCCCTTGCCCATGCGCGTTTCCTGCGGCTTCTTGGTGATCGGTTTGTCCGGGAACACGCGCACCCAGATCTTCCCGCCGCGCGCAATGAACCGTGTCATCGCCACGCGCGCTGCCTCGATCTGACGATCGGTCAGCCAACAGGGCTCCATCGCCTTCAAGCCGTAGTCGCCGAACGACACATCGGACCCGCGCCACGCTTTGCCGGCCATCCGCCCGCGCTGCTGTTTCCGGTACTTGACCTTCTTCGGCATCAACATAGCGACAATCCTGAATGCGCGACTCGCTTCATGCTCGCGCCGCGGGCCGCCGCGGGGCTCGCTCTCTGTACTCCTCTTCCCGTCCGCGTTGTGGAACCAGGCGTTCGCCTTTGTAGAGCCACACCTTGATGCCAATCTGGCCGTACGTCGTGTTCGCCTCGGCGAAGCCGTAGTCGATGTCCGCGCGCAGCGTCTGCAGCGGCAGCTGCCCGTGGAGATACCACTCCGAGCGCGCGATTTCAGCGCCGTTCAACCGGCCCGAAACGCGCACCTTGATGCCGCGCGCCCCGAACCGCAGCGCCGATTCGACCGCTTTGCGCATTGCGCGCCGGAACGCGACGCGCTTTTCGAGCTGCATCGCGACCGATTCGCCAATCAGCTGGGCGTCAAGCTCCGGCTTCTGGATCTCCTGAATGTTGATGAAGACCTCGCGGCTCGTCCGCTTCTGGATCTCCTGCTTCAGCTTGTCGACCTCGGTCCCCTTGCGGCCGATGATGATTCCCGGACGCGATGTGTAAATGTCGATCTTCAGCCGATTGACGGCGCGCTCGGTCTCGATCTTCGCGACGCCTGCATGCGCGAACCGCTTTTTGAGGGTCTGACGCAGCATCAGGTCCTCGTGCAGCAGCTTCGCGTAATCGCGATCCGAATACCATCGCGACCGCCACGTCTTGTTGAAGCCAAGGCGGAACCCAAACGGATGAACCTTCTGCCCCACGTGCGCTCCTTCTACTTTTTCACCGTCGTTTTCGACCGACGATCTTTCGATTGCTTCTGACCCGCCTGACGACTACGCGTTCGTTGACTCTTGTCGTCTGCGCCGACAACCGCGATGCGCTCCGGCCGTTCCGACACGCGCACCGTAAGGTGCGCGGTCCGCTTCAGCACGCGAAAGGCGCGTCCCATCGGAGCGGGGCGGACGCGCTTCTGCGAGGGACCCTGGTTCGCGAAGCACGACGACACGACCAACCGGTCGACGTCGCCGCTGAAGCCCTCTTTGTTCTGGGCGTTGGCGATCGCCGAGCGCAGCAGCTTCGCGATGTCGTCCGCGATGCCCTTGCGCGTGTATTGCAGCGTGGCCAGCGCGTGATTGACGTCCTTGCCGCGGATCAGATCGAGCACTAGGCCCGCCTTCTGCGCGGACGTCCGTACGTAGCGAGCTGTCGCATGCGCTTCGATCACAGCTAGCTTCCTCCGCCCGCAGGTTTGGCCGCAGGTGCGGCAGCGCCGGCCGAAGGCGCTGGCGCTCCGGGACCACCCGGTCCGCCCGGTCCCGCAGCTGCGAGCGCCGCGGCGCGCTCGGCTACGCGGGTCGTATGTCCTTTGAAGATCCGGGTCGGCGCGAACTCGCCCAGCTTGTGTCCAACCATGTTCTCGGTCACGTACACCGGCACGAACTTCCGTCCGTTGTGCACCGCGAGCGTGTGTCCAACCATTTCAGGCACGACGGTCGACCGCCGCGACCAGGTCTTGATGACCTTCTTCTCCGCTCCGCGATTCATCACCTCGATCTTCTCGAGGAGAGGTGTGTCGACGAACGGACCTTTCTTCAATGAACGACCCATAGGTGTCTCTCACATCTGGTCATTGAGAAATCTGGTAATCGGCAATTCTTGCCAATTACTCAATTCCCATGACCCGATTACCCAATTACCCGATTACTCGATTTACTTCCGTCTCCGTTGCACGATGAACCGATCGGTCGCCTTGTTGTTGCGCGTCTTGTAGCCTTTCGTCGGCAAACCCCACGGCGTAACGGGATGACGCCCGCCGGATGTCTTTCCCTCGCCGCCTCCGAGCGGATGATCGACCGGGTTCATCGCGACGCCGCGAACGTGCGGACGCTGGCCCAACCAGCGGCTGCGCCCCGCTTTGCCGATCGAGACGTTCTCGTGGTCGAAGTTGCCAACCTGGCCGACCGTGGCGAAACACTCCATCGAGATCTTGCGAATCTCGCCGGACGGCATCTTGACCGACGCGTAGTCGCCCTCCTTGGCCACGAGCTGGACGGCGGATCCGGCGCTTCGCGCGATCTGTCCGCCCTTGCCGGGACGCAACTCCACGTTGTGCAGCAGCGTGCCGAGCGGAATGTTCTTGAGCGGAAGCGAGTTGCCGGGAAGGATGTCCGCGTTCTGGCCGGACACGATCGTGTCACCGACCTTCAACCCCATCGGGTGAAGGATGTAGCGTTTCTCGCCGTCGGCATACGTCAGCAGCGCGATGCGCGCCGAGCGGTTCGGGTCGTATTCGATTGTCGACACCTTTGCCGTGATGTCGTGTTTGTCTCGCTTGAAATCGATCAGGCGATACATCCGCTTGTGCCCGCCGCCGCGCCACCAGGAGGTGAGCTGCCCCCGATTGTTGCGGCCTCCCGTGCTGCGGATCGGCTCCATCAGCGGCTTGTGCGGCTCGCGGCTGGTGATCTCTTCGTACATCTGCACGGTCTGAAACCGCTGACCGGGCGATGTGGGGTTGTACTTTCTGATCGGCATAAGCCTTCACCAATCAACAAACTTGAAACCTGAAACCCGTTAAGCCCCTTCCAGGAACTCCGGTATCTTGGCGCCCTCTTTCAGCTTCACGTACGCCTTCTTCCAGTCCGAGCGGCGGCCCGCAAAGCGGCCCTGCCGCTTCACTTTCCCATGAGCGATGTTGGTGCGGATACTGTCGACCTTCGATCCGAGCAACTGCTCGACGGCGCGCTTGATCTCGACCTTGTTGGCACCAGGTGCGACCTGAAACACCAGCGTCCGTCCGTCCTCGCGAAGGATTGACGTCTTCTCGGTGATCAGCGGGCGCCTAATCACGTCTGTGAGCTTCATACCTGATCCTGGCAGTTCAGATTCACAATTCAGAGTGATTTCAGAATCTGCAATCACCCCTGAAGGTTGAAATCTGCGATGTCTCCGTTACGCGAGTGCCTCTTGTAACTTCTCCAATGCGCTCTTCGTGGCAACTACCCGCTGCGCAGCGACGACCGAACGCGCGCTGAGCTTGGCGCTCGACACCAGCGACACGCCCGGAATGTTCCGGAGAGACCGCGACAGGTTCTCGTCCACGGCCACATCGACCAGGACCGCCGTGCCGGTGACCCCGAGACGCTCCAACAGCTCGGCCGCGGCCTTCGTCTTGATCTCCTCGGCGACCAACTGATCGATGACCACAATCTCGCCTGCCTGCGCCTTGGCGGCGAGCGCCGCTCGCAACGCGCCGCGCTCGACTTTCTTCGGCAGCTTGTAGTCGTAGCTGCGAGGCTGCGGGCCGAACACGGTGCCGCCGTGACGCCAGAGCGGGTTCCGGATTTCGCCGACACGCGCGCGGCCGGTGCCCTTCTGGCGCCAGGGCTTCTTGCCGCTTCCGCTGACCAGCGCGCGATTCTTCGTCATGTGTGTCCCGCGCCGCTCGGCCGCGTTGGCGCGCACGACCGATTCCCAGATGAGGTGCGTATCCACCCGACTGCCGAACACTTCGTCGCGAACGTCGATGGCCCCCACCTTCTGGTTCTCGCTGTTGACAACATCCAGCTGCATCGCAATCACCAAGTCGCCAAATCTTCAATCAATCTGAAATCTGAACTCGGAAATCTGAACTGCCAGATTTACTTCTTGCCCTTCTTCGGCTTCTCGACCTGCGCGATCTTCACCCGCTTGGCGGCAACCGCCTTGCGCACCAGCACGTAACCGGTCGGCGCGCCCGGAATCCCGCCCTGCACGATGAGCAGGTGATTGTCGGCGTCGACGCGGAGCACCTTGAGGTTGCGGATCGTCACACGCCCGCCGCCCATCCGTCCAGCCGCTCGCATGCCCTTGACGACGCGCGACGGAAACGAAGACGCGCCAATCGAACCCGGCGCGCGATGGAACATCGAGCCATGCGTCGCGGCGCCTCCACCGAAGTGATGGCGCTTCACGACACCCTGATATCCCTTGCCGCGCCCCGTGCCGACCACATCCACGCGCTCGCCGTCGGCAAAAATCGACACGAGCACCTGATCGCCAGCCTTCACCGGCTCGCCGCCCGGCGCCACTTTCACTTCACGCCGCACGCGCGTCGGGGGTACGTTGGCTTTCTTGAAATGCCCAGTCGTCGGCTTGTTCGTTTTCGCCGGCGTGTCCTCGACGAGGCCGAGCTGCGCCCCCTCGTAGCCGTTGGCCTGCGTCGTTTTGGCCTGGACGACCACGCATGGCCCCGCCTTGATCACCGTCGCGGGATGAACCGTACCATCCGCATCGAAGACCTGCGTCATGCCGACTTTCTTGCCGATGATTCCAGTCACCATATCGCTCACCGCGGTGCCACGATGCCCACCCTAGCACCCTGGCACCCAGCACCCTGGCACCCAGCACCCTGGCAC
>JBKPDW010000223.1:0-5590 GCA_046728115.1 Acidobacteriota bacterium
CTACTCGCCGCCGGCCTGCATGGCGTGATCTACGTCTTCTTCTTATCCTCGTCCATCAACGGTCTCTGTCATGCTCGAGGCTACCGGACCTTCGACAACACCGCGACGAACATCCCGTGGCTCGCGTACCTCACCGGGGGTGAGGGGTTCCACAACAACCATCACGGGTTCCCACGCAGTCCCAAGTTCAGCGTCCGCTCTGGCGAATTCGATCCGAGCTGGCCCATCATTCGGCTGCTGACCCGTCTGAAGCTCGCGCGGCCGTATCAAACGATTGAAGAGATGTTGCGGGGACGGGCAGGTCGACTCAGTGCACGACACACGTGAAAGACGGCCGGTCGGTGAGAAGCTAGGCACCCTTCAGCGCCTCTGGCTGAACAGGTTGCGAGGCGCGATCGATGGTCGCGTTCAGTTGCGCCCCCAGCAGAATCGCCAGTCCTGAAAAGTAGAACCACAAGAGCGCCACCATGACCCCGCCGATGGCGCCATAGGTTTTCTGATAGTTCCCGAAGTGGAACACGTACCACTTGAACCCTAGCGAGACGATCAACCACAGCGCGGTGGCGGCGACCGATCCCGGCGTAATCCACACGAATTCAGGTTTGACGTCCGGGGCAAAGTGGTAGACGCTCCCGATGGCGGTCAGGCCATGGCGAACGCGGCCGGCCACCTAACGATCTGCCACGCGATCGTGAAAGCCGTGCCCAGACTCAACCAGTTCGCGACGGGTTCCGCCGCTGTCGGGCCCGCCATTGCCAGCGTGAAGGACAACACCATGAACAGAGTCAGGGCGCCCGTGAGTGCGATCGCTGTGGCGCGAATTTGCCACCAGGACCGTCCGTCCGAAATGTGATGGGCCTGATTCAACGTGCCGATGAGTGCCGCCATCCCTGATGACATGCTCCAGACCGTGCCCACGAGACTCAGCGCCAACAGGCGGCCGTGGGGTTTGTCCGTGATCTGGAGGAGTTGTTCGCGGGCGATCGCGACCACATCGCCTGGCGCGATTCGGCCGACCATCCCCGCCACTTGGTCAATCACGTGTTGGAGAGGCAGGAAGCTGGCCCAGACACCACGAAGAGCAACGCGGGAAAGAGCGCGAGGGCCTTTCGCACGTCACGTGCCATGGTGCTGGCCGTCATCTTCGGCCCTGATGGAATTCTGATGGGGGTCTTCCGTCCAGTGGCGAGCACCTTGATGTGGGATCCGCCGATGTCGATGACGAGCACTCTCATCGCAGGTTCAGTCTACCGCGCGCCACGCGAGCGATGGAGTCGTTCTGATTTGGCACGGCCAAAAACTGACGCTGAGCCCGCATAGCTCGCGCCGTGCCGCTATCGCCGATTCTGTTGGGGAGGGCTGATTGACTTCAGTGTTTCGCCCTTTACACTTGGGGCGGAAATCGCCGCGCTGATTGCGGCTGACGGCGCCGACGGTCAGTCGGCCGCTACCGATCTGCGCGCAGCGGCTGACGGGCAAGCGTCGCTGATCAATGGAGGTTCGTCACAGAGACGTCGCTTGCGCGTTAGTGTGGCGCCGATATGTGCCGTTCCGCACAGTCGAATCGGTCTCCGCCGCGTATTATCGTGAGCGGGGCTTGATGCTGTTTCACTCAAGAACGCATGTGCCAATCTGGGCCATTGTCTTCGCCGTTCTCGCGTTGTCCGGATCACGAACGATTGTCGGCCCTGACGTCGCCCGGTTGCTCTTGGGTGGCCTCGCCGCTCCAGCGATCCTGTTTACGGTTGTGTCGAAGCTGTGGAAGGGCATGGACTCGAGAAGACGCAACGCGCAGCTGCTCGCCCTCGCTGACGCACAGGATGTGATGCGTATGGACAACGACTTGGGGTGACCATAGTATGAGCGAACCGCTTCCCGGCGACAAAGATCGTCTTAAGGCTGCTACCGATGTGCTCAACGCTTGCGCCTCTCTGTCAATGGGTGACCGTCTCCTTGTCCTTCAACTCGCGTGGATGCTGCTCGCACAGCAGGCGAGAAGTGAGGCGCTGGCAGTGTCCGGAGGGTTCGAGAGCGAGCAGGCCCGGCAACTTGACCAGCTTGAAACAATCGGCGTCCTTGTACGGCGGGACACACCCGATCTGGAGTCGGAACGTCTCCTTCGGGAGGGTGACGAAGAACGAGCTTGGCAATACATGCAGAGTCTACGGAAAGGCGACAAATGATCGGCGCGTTCCACGCCCGCAAGAGCACCGCGGAGGGGCGTCGCTGACGAACAGAAATCCGTCGGGCGTTCGATCGACCACGCGCGTGCCTATGCCGCTGACATATACGGTCGTCGTCGGTATCTCGGGCGCGCCATGCCGTCGTGGTCATTTCGTCTGATGCAAGCGTAGTTCGTAGCGGACACAAGCCCCTCAATGCAGTGCACTCTTGAACAGGTCGGCTTCGAGCTGTCTGTCAGGATCGGCCGTGAGGTCTCGCCATGAAGACTGGGATCGGTGTCGTGCTCGCAATGGTCGCCGCGTGTGTAGGCACGGTCGACGCCAAGACCACTACGCTGGCTGGGTGGGTCAGCGACGAAAGTTGCGGGCGGGCCCACATCACGCCAGGGAACGAGTCCTGTGTCGCAAAGTGTCTCCGCGGCGGCGCCAGCGTGGGTCACCCCGAATGGCTGCCTCAACGCATGGTCTTGGTGAGCGATGACGGTACGACGATATGGTTCGTGGAGAATCCAGACACCCTCATCAAACAGGCAGGGCTGCACGTTCTTGTGGACGCCAAGCAAGGCCAGCACGCAAACAGTGTTCGCATCCTTCGCCTTCGCTCCAGATAGCTGCCGCCTGTGCCGCTTTCGAGATCGTGAGCGGACGGCCTTCGATTGCATTCGGATGGACCGCGCCGACGTCGAGCGGCTGCTTCGTCGAAGACAGTTCTTCGTCCCACATT
The DNA here is from genome assembly GCA_046728115.1 of Acidobacteriota bacterium. Taxonomy (GTDB): domain Bacteria; phylum Acidobacteriota; class Vicinamibacteria; order Vicinamibacterales; family CAVVIG01; genus CAVSWN01. The sequence goes on from JBKPDW010000223.1 coordinate 2,908, forward strand.
TTGAGTACGCGGCGAAGCACCACGCTGAACCAGCGACGCACTACGGCGCCGGTCGACACGAGCAAGCGGCGCGTGAAGCGTATCTCGCGAACGGTCACTATTTGCATGCGAGCAACCACGCCGCTGAAGCGGCGCGCTTGCATGCCCGCACTTCGGGGAAAGTGAGGCGAATCCGCGGTGGTTCCGATGAGCTGTGCGATTGGGTACACCTGACGGAAGGTGACGGCGTCTACAGTGAACGTGCACATGAGGCATCGCATCGACGTCTCGATCTTTCGTCGACAGAACCCTTGCAACGATGTCGCGCCAGACGCGCGGATCACGTGGGGTCTGTCATCGCGGTTACCGCGATGGCGAACGTTCGACGGCAGACGATCGCAGGTCGCACCGACGTGGGCAACCCTCAACGGACGGAAAATCGTTGAAACAGTCAACGCGATCGTGTTGGCGTTGGCTGTTGCCGCCGCATTCACTACCTGCAGGCGCGACCTTCATGCCGTGGACGCTCACCAGATCGGCTTCGTGGAGTGGGCAGCGCGATGATGGACATTCAACTGGAAATCGAGGGGCTGGCTGATCGTCGCCTCGTTGATGCGATTCGGCGCAGCGTTCGTTTGGTGCGTCGACGATTCGCCCAGAATGGCGGATGGCGCGTGGTGATTTCGCCGTCGGACACGCGTGGGGAGTGGGACGTCGGTGTTCGGGCCCCGTCAGGGTGGCACCTCAGCTCATTTACGGAGACCATCGACGGTCTGCCAGCGTTTGTTGATCACAACCTACGAGAAAGCGTGCGGCTTGTACAGTTGGGGCTTGCGGTGGCGCGCAAGGCTCGACGAGAGTTCGCCCACGCTGGGTCCTGGCACAATCGATCTGCGCCGTCGCCGTGCGGAGAAATCGGTTCGTAGAGAGCGTGACGAGTCAGATGGATCACGACCCATTGTGCAATATGTACACGGCGGGCGACACGCATTCTCGTATACTCGCGTGGAGAGTTCCAGAACTGAGCCTGCCAGCGAATCGAAGCTCCCTCTCTGAATGGTGCGGCCCGACGGCCGACTTCGGCTAGTAATCGGAGCGCACGCATCCCGTTCACACGCGCATCGCCCTCGACACGAGCATGTCTGGACGTGGTCGAGCGCATTGGAATCGGCCCCGTCCCTTTCGCGCAGTTGGAGACACAGCCATGAATGTCAGACCGCTCCACGACCGTCTCATCGTTCAACGTCTTGAGGAATCGGCCGCGCGCGCCGGGGCGATCATCATTCCGGATACCGCCAAGGAAAAACCGCAACAGGGCAAAGTCCTCGCCGCCGGCCTCGGCAAGTCCGACAAGGACGGCAAACGGGTGCCGCCGGACGTCAAGGCCGGAGACATCGTCCTGTTCGGCAAGTACTCCGGTCAAGAGATCAAGTTGGACGGTGTGGAATACCTGATCATGAAAGAGGACGACGTCCTGGCGATTGAGGATGCCCGCCCCGCCACAAACGGTGGCGCCAAGGCCAAAGGCTCGCGGGCGTGAGTCCGGAGCCTCGGTGGCGCGGGATTCGCGCCTCTCTTTTACGGAGTAGATAATGGCCAACCAGATTACAGACGGCAATGCATCGCGTCAGGCGATCCTCCGCGGCGTCAACAGCCTGCCGAATGCGGTGAAGGTGACGCTCGGGCCCAGGGGGCGCAACGTTATCCTCGACAAGAAGTTCGGTTCTCCCACGCTCGGCGCAGTCGGCGTCATGGATGCTTGCGAGCAGGACGGCCACAGTCAACCTGGTGGCGCAAAGTGTCGTGTTCGACCGCGGGACCGCCCTGGATTCGCGATCGGGAGGGCGGTGATTCATGGTCTATGACGGTGGCGAAACGTACATGTTCGGGTATCAAGCGGTTCATGAGAAGGCGCCCGCCGCCTCTGGCGTGTTATACGATCTACACCTCGCAGCGATGGGTGCACGTCGGAGAAAGCGACGATATTCGGCAGAGTCTCTTTCGACATCTGAACGAACCGAATGCGTGCATGACCCGCCTGGGTCCGCTCTCGTTCTCGTTCGAAACGATGCCCCCCGCGGAACGTGTGTCTCCTCGTCAGCAAGCACTCGTCGCTGCGTTGATGCCAGCCTGCAATCCTCAGAGGGTGAACGGCATCCATCGTGATGATTTCCAGTTTCGCTAAATGGATCCCCGACGCGCTGGTGGGGCAGTTGCGACAGGATGCGCGCGCGGAGCTGCGGGTTTCTCGGCATCCTGACGGAGCACTCCAGGAGTCGACACAGATCTGTGGAGGATCTAGGTCGCGGTGGCAAAATGCCGTATAGTTGAGAGCATATTGCCACAACCAGGAGCGACTGTGTCCAAAACCCCTGTTACTGACGTGCTACCACAACCGGATCTCCTCAGGCGTGTCCAGAAGATTCTCGGAGTGCACCAGCTGCGCACTGACCAGGACCTCGTCAGGCTCGTGGAGGAAGGTCTAGGGACAAACGCGATCGAAGAGCTTCGTCGATCCGGACTCACCGACGATGAAATCTATTCCCTTATTGTCCCCAGGCGGACATTGACGCATCGGCGAGCGCGCCGGGAAGCGTTGAGCCGTGAGGAATCGGATCGGGCCGTCCGTCTCGCGCGTCTGGCAGCATTAGCTGAACACGTGTTCGGAGACTCCGAACGCGCCTGGCGCTGGCTCCGGGCGCCA
>JBKPDW010000224.1:0-10437 GCA_046728115.1 Acidobacteriota bacterium
CGAAGAACAAGGGGGTCCAGCCGTGGGCATCGGCCTGGTCGATCCGGGCGCCGGCCTCGATGAGACGCCGCGTCACGGTTGGATCTCCCGCTTCAGCGGCAATGTGGAGCGCGGTCCGCCCGTTCGCATCGGCGTCCTCGACTCCGGACCCCGCGTCGAGCAGCCGCACCGCCAGTCCCATGTGCCTCGTCTGAATCGCCCACATGAGCGCCGTATTGTCGTTCAAATCGCGAAGCCCCTGGTTGGCGCCGGCCCGGATCAGCGTGTCCACCGCCTGCGCGGCGCCGCTGCGCGCAGCGATCATGAGCGCGCTCATGTCCTGATCGTCGCGCGCGTCGACGAACACGCCCTGTCGCACCGCGCTCGCGATCCCGTCGGCATTGTCATGCGCCGCAGACTGCATCAGCAGCTGCACTTTCCTCGTCGCGATCGGACCAACAATGCGATGACCGACGGTGAAGAACCAGAGCAGAACGAGAATTCCGCCGACGAAGACGGCACCGCCGAGGGCGGGAGGCAGCGGAGTTACCGTCCGACTTGCGCCGCTGAGCGGATCGCGGCCGCCAATTCGCTGCCATATCCATCCAATCGTGCTCAGGACGGCCACGCTCAACAGAACCCACGACGAAGCCTCTCGCCGAACGTCAATCGGCTGCGTCAACTCGACCCGTGCGTTATGCGGATTGGCCAGAAAGGATCGAATCAGCGACACATCCTCGCGGTAGGGATACTCGAGCTGTCCGTCGCCGACGAGGACGACCCGTTCCGGTATCACCCGGCGTCCCCACATCTCGTGATAGGCCGCCGAGCGTAGATCACGCGAGCTCACGCTCATCGGCACGATGCGCACCTCGCGCAGTCCGCTGACGGTGCGTCTGATCAGCGGAATGCCTGCGAAGCGCCATGCGTTCACGGCGGCGACCGATCCAGACGCATTGCGCTCGAGCGTCAGCGAGGACTGCGTCCCAAGGAGCAGTCCGCTCGCCAGCACGACGAGGAAGAAGAGGAAACCGAGAGCCTGTACGCGGCGTCGATACGGCGAGTTTCGCACGCTGAGATTCTAATCCCCGGATCGCCGGCCCTCCTTGAATACGAACGACAGTGCTAAGATCCTGTTCGTTCGACCGAACGGGAGGGGGCGCCGATGCATTCCCGCGTTACGTCGGCTGCGGCAGGCTTTTTCGTCGCCGTTTCGATCGCGCTCCTCGGCGCGCAGTCCGCGGTCCCTCCGCCCACAACTCCAATTTCGTTCGAGAAAGACGTTCAGCCCATCCTCGAGCGGAACTGCTTGTCATGCCATGGCGAGACGATGCAGTCGGGCAGGTTCGACCTCCGTAGCCGCGAAAGCGCGTTCAAGGGAGGGGCACGCGGGTCGGATATTGTTCCGGGCGACCCCGCAGCGAGCCGTCTCTACCGTCGTGTTGCCGGCCAGGAGCGGCCGTCGATGCCGGCACAGGCCGAGCCTCTGGCAGCCTCGCAGATCGCGGCGATCAAGCGGTGGATCGAAGAGGGTGCAGTCTGGGGTTCAACAACGCTGACGTCGACGGCCAGACCGTCGGCAGCCGCCCTCGCCGCGCTGGAGAACCGTCCGATCACGCCCGAGGAGCGGGACTATTGGGCGTTCAAGCTGCCGGTGCAGGCGACGCTTCCAGTGGTCGACGATGGCAGCCTCACCAACCCGATCGATCGATTTCTCGAAAAGGCGCGTCGGGAGCATGGGGTGAAAGCGGCGCCCCGGGCCGATCGCTACACCCTGGTCCGCCGTGCGTATCTGGATCTGCTGGGCCTGCCGCCGACGCCGGCTCAAGTCGACACGTTCGTCGCGGATCGATCGCCCAACGCCTGGGAACATCTCATCGATGCGCTGCTCGCTTCGCCGCACTACGGCGAACGCTACGGCCGCATGTGGCTCGACGTGGCCCGGTATGCCGATTCGGCAGGTTTCGAGTACGACATGCATCGACCGAATGCGTGGCGGTACCGCGACTACGTCATCAAGTCGTTCAACGAGGACAAGCCGTACAACCAGTTTCTAATCGAGCAGATTGCCGGCGACGAGATGGATGGCAAGACCAACGACAGCCTCGTCGCCACCGGGTTCCTCCGCATGGGGCCGCGCGTGCTGTTTCGTGAGAAAGACAATCCCGAGCGCCGCTACGACTACCTCGACGAGATCATCGGTACGATCGGCAAAGGAACGCTGGGGCTGACCGTCAATTGCGCACGCTGCCACCATCACAAGTTCGATCCGATTTCTCAGAAGGACTATTACGCGCTCGAAGCGTCGATCTTCGGCTACGTCGAAACAGAAGTGCCTCTCGCGCCGAAGGCCGAGGCCGACGCGTACCTGGCGAAGAACGAGGAGATCGCCAGCAAGGCCGGCGAGCTCAAGAAGCAGATCGAACGAATCGAGCAACCCTTCCGTGACACGCTGCAGCTCGAGCAGATCAGGCGCAGGTTTCCGGACCACATCGTTCGGGTCGTTCTCAAACCGGAACGCGAACGGACGCCGGGCGAGGCGCTCCTTGCGGCGCAAGTGCTGAAGGCGGCGAGTGTCTCCGGCGCGCAAGTGGACCGCGTCCTGCCGCCGGAGGAGGCGCTGAAGAAAAAGAATCTGACGGCGCAGATTGCGGCGCTGGAGAAAGAACGGCCAAAGCCGCTGCCGATGGCCGACATCGTCACCGATGGCGACTACCGTTCCTCGCCGCTTGGCGAGGGCGACGACACGGTGAGTTGTCCCAAGTGCCGAATCCCGGTGCCGGGAGCCGGTCCGTACCTGCACAAAGGCCCCGGCCGCTACGAAGTCCCGCCTTCGTACTTCCTCATTCGAGGCGATGTAGAAAGCCACGGTTCGCTCATGAAGCCGGGCTTCATCGAGGTCATCGCGTTCGGGAATCCGCCAACCGAGATCGCACGTCCCGACGGGTACACATCAGGCCGGCGGCTCGCGCTGGCGCAATGGATCGCATCGTCGCAGAATCCGATGACTGCCCGTGTCATCGTGAATCGGTTGTGGCAGAAGCACTTCGGCCGCGGCATCGTCGCCACGCTCGAGAACTTCGGCAAGATGGGCGAGCGGCCCACACATCAGGAGCTGCTCGACTGGATGGCCGTCGAGTTCATGACGAACCGATGGAGCCTGAAGCAGATCAACAAGCTGATGATGATGTCGGCCGCGTACCAGATGACCTCGGCGTTCGACGATGCGGCGGATTCGAAGGCCGATCCGGAGAATCTGTACTTGTGGCGATTCCGGCCACAGCGGCTCGACGCCGAAATCGTGCGGGACAGCATGCTTGCCGTGGGCGGCAACATCAACCTCGAGATCGGCGGCGAACCCATTTTTCCGTACATTCCGAAAGACATCCTGGCGGGACAATTCCGCGGCAAATGGGAAAACACTCCCGAGGGACCAGCGGGCTGGCGCCGAGGCATGTACGTGTACCAGCGGCGATCGCTGCCGTATCCGATGTTCGATACGTTCGATCATCCCGATATGAACGTCACGGCTGGCGCGCGACATGTGTCCACCGTTCCGACGCAGGCGCTCACACTGTTGAACAACCCGTTCGTCTTATCGCAGGCCGATTTTCTCGCCGCCCGCGTGAGGCGGGAGGCCGGCGATCCGGAATCACAAGTGAAGCTGGCCTATCGTCTGAGCCTTGCGCGGCCGCCCACTGAAGCGGAAGTCGCAATCGGCACCGACTTGATCAAGAAGCAGTCGCTCGTGTCGCTCGCGCACGTCGTCCTGAACCTCGATGAATTCCTCTACATGAGGTGAGGGCATGTCGCACTGCTGCAGCAGGAACTTCTGGGACCGGCGCGAATTCCTCTTTCGTTCTGGCGGCGGGATCAGCGGCCTGGCACTGGCGTATCTGCTCGATCAGCAGGGCCTCTTGTTCGCCGAACAAGTTGGACAGAACGGCAGCGACGCCTGCGCCGCCGCTGCGTCAGGCGTGAACCCGTACGCGCCCAAGCCACCACATTTCAAACCGCGCGCGAACGCGGTGATTTCGCTGTTCATGGGCGGTGGCTGGAGCCAGGTGGATACATTCGATCCGAAGCCGGCCCTGGCGAAGTATGCAGGCGAACCGATCGACGGGAAGGTGGCTGGCGACGTGATCGTGCGGCAGGGGTTCCCGGGACCGCTGATGCCAAGCCCGTTCACGTTCAGGAAGTGCGGGCAGAGCGGCATCGAGGTCTCGGAGATCTTTCCGCACCTCGGTCGCCACGTCGACGAGATTGCGTTCCTTCGCTCGGTGTACGGGCGATCGAACGACCACGTGCAGGGCACGTACGAGATGCAGACGGGTCAGATCAACCTTGGGTTTCCAAGCGTCGGCTCGTGGGTGACCTACGGCCTCGGATCGATGGCGTCGAGTCTGCCGGCGTACGTCGTGATGACCGACGCGCGTGGCGGACCGCTTGGCGGCCCGAACGACTGGAGCGCGGGCTTCATCCCGGCGGCGTATCAGGGCACGCTCTTTCGATCCACCGGCGATCCGATCGTCGATTTGAAACCGCCGGCCGGCCTGACGCAGGAGGATCAGCGGGCGCGGCTGGACACGCTCGCGAAACTGAACGAGCTCGACATGCAGAAGTTCCCGGGCAACAGCGAGCTGGCGGCGCGCATCTCGTCGTACGAGCTGGCTTATCGCATGCAGGGCTGCGCGCCGAGCGTCGTGGACGTGTCGGGGGAGTCCGACGCGACGAAGCAGCTCTATGGTCTCAACGAAAAAGTCAGCGAGCCGTTCGGCCGCCAGTGCCTCATGGCGCGCCGGCTCGTGGAGCATGGCGTGCGCTTCGTGCAGATTTTTGCCGGCGGCGTGGGCAACCAGAATCGCGACACGTGGGACGCGCACGACGACATCAAATCGAACCACACGCAACACGCCGCTGAAACCGACCAGCCGATGGCCGGGCTGCTGACGGATTTGAAGGCGCGCGGACTGCTGGACACGACGCTCGTCATCATGCACTCGGAGTTCGGTCGCATGCCAATCTCACAGCGCGGTGTAGGCCGGGACCACAACCCGGGCGCGCAAACTGTGCTGGTGGCGGGCGCTGGCATCAGAGGCGGGCAGGTGATCGGTTCGACCGACGAATTCGGCTACAAGGCGAGCGAGCAGCCGATCTCGTACCACGATCTCCACGCAACGATGTTGCACCTGCTGGGGCTGGATCACACAAAGCTGACGTACCGTTTCAATGGCCGCGACATGCGGCTGACGGACGTGTACGGCACGGTGATTCCACAGATCGGGAACGAGTAGTATCGGCGCACTCGAGCCAGGGTCGAACAACCAGACGTTGTTCATTGCCTTTCGCGCGCTCCAAGCGCTGACAGCCAATTCAGGATGACCAATCCCGAGCCACCGCCCTTGCGCGCCTATGTGGCGGTGTTTCTCTTGTGCCTGGCGTCGTTGAGTACGGAGGTCACCGTCACGCGGCTGCTCTCCTACAAGTTCTTCTTTCATTTTGTCTTCCTGGTTATTTCGATCGCACAACTGGGTCTGGCGGCGGCGGCGGTGTGGATCTTCTCCCGTCAACGACCGGCGGGCCTGGGCTTTGCGTGCCGTGCGGCGATCGCGTTCGGCGTCTCACTCTGTGCGTTCCTCGTCGTGTACGCGGCGGTGCCCGCGCCACCGCCCAAGCTCCTGAACGCCGATGCCTTGCCTTACGTCTTGCTGTGCGCGGCGGTCTTGCTCGTGCCGTACTTTGCGGCCGGATGCGCGCTGTCGGCCATGTTCACCTCGTTCAAGGCCGAATTCCATCGTCTCTATGCCGCCGACCTGACGGGCGCGGCGCTCGGTTGCGTCGCGTGCGTAGCGCTGATGATGATCGCCGGGCCGGTCAAGACAGTCGCGCTGACCGCTGGGATTTCGCTCCTGGCAGCAGCCGCGTTTGCGGACGATTCGTGGCTCGCCCGGGCCAGTCTCGCAGCGGCGATCGCCGTCGTGCTGGCGGGCTCCTTTGGATCGCGGTTCCTGGGCGAAGGGCGCCGAAAACCCGGCCCCGAGTTTCAGTGGAATCACCTCGCGCGCACCGACCGACGTGCGCCCGGTTTTTACGTGATCGACGGCGACGCCGCGACCAATATCGGGGAGGAAACCAGCGATGTGGAGTACTCCCTTCTGCCCGGAAATCCGAGCGTCGCGATCATCGGTCCGGGCGCGGGGCCGCAATTGCGTGTCGCCATGCGAAGCGGCGTGCGGGCTGTGTTCGCCGTGGACATCAATCCGACGATCATTGGTTGGGATCAGGAGATCGATGCGGCGGTCAACGGCGGAATCTTCAATGCCCCGCAGGTCCAGGTCGTTGTGGACGAGGGACGCCATGCGTTGAGTGCCCGCTCCGATCGTTTCGACCTGATCGTGATGCACGCCATCGACACCTATACGGCGTCGAGCACCGGCGCTTACAGCCTCTCCGAGAATCATCTGTACACGGTTGAAGCCTTCCAGGCCTATTTTCGTCACCTGTCGGACGAGGGCTTGATGAGCATCCGCCGGTGGCAGTTTTATCCGCCTCGCGAGACGCTGCGGCTGTTCACCACCGCCCTGGAAGGTCTTGCGCGGGAAGGTTGCCCGCACCCCGAGCGCCAGCTCGTCGTCATTTCACCCACGCGCGAGTATCGGGACCCTGACCTGCAGGTGTGGGGATACCTGTTCATGTTCCGAAAGGAATTGGGCGAGGAACGCCTGGCGGCGCTCGATCGGTTCGTAGATCGCGCGAACTGGGCGTATCTGTACCGTTCCGGCAAGGCGATCGACACGCCGTTCACGGAGTACGTCGGCGCCGCAGACCGGGGCATGTTCCTGGAGCAATTTCCGTACTACGTCAACCCTTCTTACGATGCCAATCCCTTTTTCTTCCAGGTCGTCCGAGCACGTGATTCCTTCCTGAGCTTTTTCCGTTCATCCCGCAGTCATACAAACGTGATCTACAGTGCGAGCACGCGCGTGCTGTATTCAACGTTGATCATGCTGGTGGTCGTGACGGCGCTGATGCTCTGGCTGCCGCTGCGGCGCTACCGCGTGCGTCACAGCCTTTCGCCTCCGCCGCGGTGGGTCACGTTTTACTTCGCTTCGTTGGGGCTCGGTTTCATGGCCGTCGAAATGGCGTCGCTCCAGATCTTCTCGCTGTTCCTCGGGCATCCAATCTACGCGCTGAGCGTGATCCTGCTGGGCATGCTCGCCTTTGCGGGCCTGAGCAGTTCTGTGTGCGCGAGGATCGCTGGACGGTTCGGACCGGCGGTCTCGTTCGTGGTGGCGCTTCTATCGGGCATCTCGGCGTACGGTCTGCTGCCGGCGGCGCATCGATTCATCGGCTTTCCGTTTTCGGCCAAGATTGCTTTGACCCTCGTCTACCTTGCGGTTATCGGGGTGCCTCTCGGGATGCCGATGGCGATGGGCATCCGGCGGATACCCGCGGCGCGCCCCTTTGATGTGGCTTGGGCCTGGGCCTGCAACGGGGCGGCAGGCGTGGTGGGCACCAACATCTGCATGATCCTGATGATCTACTTCGGAACCGCGGCATCGTTGGCCGTGGCGGTAGGTGCGTACCTCGTGGCGTCGATTACGCTCTCACTTGTTTCGCGTCAGGCGACGCAAGTAGCGACCACCTAGGAGCCTTGATGGCCAAGAGTCTTCAAATGAGTCAAGTTTTCTCCATCAAGGCGACTGCGCCGCCGGAGGCGGGGCAAAAGACATAGCTGGGGTCCACCTCTGACGCAGGCTCACCTGACTGCACTCCTCGTCGCTGCTGGCGGCGTTGTGAAGAGCGCAAGATCAATTGCATCGGCCATCGCCTGGTATCCCGCATCGCCTGGATGCAGGTGATCGCACGAGTCGTACGCCGGCAGGAACATCTTCGGGTTGCTCGGATCTCGCGTGGCCTTATCGAAGTCGATGACGGCATCGTAGGCCTTGCCGGTTCGCATCCAGTCGTTCAAGGCCTGCCGTTTGGCTTCGCCGACCTCCGTATAGTACGGGGCGCCGTAGAACGGCGTCAGCGTCGCGCCGTAGATCCTGATGCCTCTCGCGTGCGCCCGTTCGATGAGCTGCACGTGCCCCGCGATGAGATCGGCCGCCGTCGGTGTCGGATTCTGTCGCGCCAGGCCTATGTCGTTGATGCCTTCGAGGACGATCACGTGAGTCACGCCTGGATAACTGAGGGCATTGAGATCGAACCGCGCCAACGCATTGGGACCGGCTCCGTCGGCGAGCACCCGGTTGCCGCCGATGCCGGCGTTCATGATGCCCAGCTTTGGTGCGCTCGGAACCGCGGTCAGACGCCGCATCAGCAAGTCCGGCCACCGATTGTTCGTGCCTGGCGTCGACCGGGCCCCGTCGGTGATGGAGTCGCCGAACGCGACGAGCCCGCCGACCGAGGCCGGCGCTACCACGTCGACACGCGCCAGCACGAACCAGTTCTGGACTGTGGCCACGACGGGAAACACGGGTGCGCCCGCGTGGTTCCCCGTCTCGGATACGTAGTTGGTCTGGAGCGCGGCAGGATGCATCGACAGAGGCGACGGTGTGTTCGTCGTGCTTGGAAGATACACGTCGATGGCGAGGTCGGTCATCTCGGGAACGTTGACGGCGACCGGGTCGCTGAACACAACGGCATTCGCGGGAATGGTCACACTCGGGCGACCGCTGAAGGTGAGCGGGTGGCCTGTGGCGGTCTGGATGCCTGCGTCCTTGTCCCTGATCGCAATGTGCGCGGCGCCGATCGTGAGCGGGGTCGTTCCCATCGCATTGGTCAGCACGACGCGGGCCTTCGAACCACCGATGCTGGTGTGGACAATCTGGCGCAACGTCTGGTTCGTGAAGTGGACGAACGGCGGCGGCGAAAACGTCTGGCCTGGCGCGGGCTGGACCGGCGGAACCGCCGGCGCGGGCGGCGGCGGGCACTGGTTGGCCATGAACGGCGCGGGCTGCGGCACCGGCAGCGCGGGCACTTGAGCCCGAGCCGTTTCAGACGTCGCCCACGTGCCAACCCAATGTTCCGTTCCCTGTGCCAAGGCCGCGAAATTCGTCGTCGCAAGTGCCGACGCCACGGCGATGCCGATGACGATTTTCCGGGCGTTCGTTCGAGGCGCGGACGGCATATGAGTTTTCATGGGCGTGCGGCCTTTCATCACGTGTTAGATTGCGCGCACAAGAGACACAGCGGTCAGATCATTCTCCGTGCGGAGTTCTCATTTTGCGCAGCGGCGGTAATTCTATCGCTGTTTCTCCCTTTCAAATACTGGTAGAAGAAACAAGTTGCCGCGCTCTCATTTCGCCGGGATCTTCAGCAGCACGTACGTCAGATGCGTATTTTGGGGCACCAGGAAGGCATGAGGAATGCCGGCAGGGATGTGCACGATGTCTCCGACACCAAGCGCATGGCGGTCGCCGCCATCGAGCCGCGTTCCCACCCATTCGCCGGCGGTCGTGGAACGCTTGCCGACCATCGCTCCACCCAGCACCAACGTTCCGGCGCCGCTTTGCACGAACACGATGTCGATAATGGCGTCGTGCTGTTCCGGATTGCCATCGGCGTCGCGAAAGAGCATCCGAAACCGATGGTCGCCGAAGTCTCGAAGCGTTTCGCGCGATGAATGGTCGGCGGCGACGTGTTTCGCCAATTCCAGATCGTGTTGTTCGAGGTCGGCTGCTTTCCACAATGCGAAGCCTGGTGGATCTGTTGCCGACAATCCTCGACCGACGATGAGCGCGACGATCACGATGCCAAGCGTGGTTTTCCGGAGCTGGCTCATGTGAGGAACCTCAACATTCACGTCTGATTGTCCCATGTTGAATAGAATCCTGCTGATCTCGAGATCGACCATCGATGCTGGGACAAAAGGACACGTTGCGACGCGACCGGGCGGATCGGTTTGCGAAGCGCCGGGTTCTTATCACGTCGGCGCTCCTGACTCTCGCGACAGCCGTGTTGTATCTGCCGCTGCTCGACAAGGCGCCACGCTTCCTGTCGCGCGACGAACTCTTTTCGGCGCTCGCCGCACAGGCCGTGGCGTCCACCGGACACGATCCTCACGGCATCTTCATGCCCGTGTTCTTTCAAATGGACCTGCTCAATCGCATGCCGGCGATGTGGTTTCAGCCGGTCCTGATCTACGGGATCACGGTTGCCTTGAAGGTTCTGCCGCTATCGGAGGGCGCCATCCGGCTGCCTATGGCGATTGCCTGTGTCGCGAACGTGGTGCTCATGTATTTCGCGGCGCGGCTGATCTTCGAGCGCGAACTGTTCGCGATTGGCGCCGCCGCGCTGCTCGCCCTGACGCCTGTGCACGTCATCTACGGCCGGGTCGCCATGGATTACCAGATGCCCCTGCCGTTCGTCCTCGGCTGGCTGCTGTGCCTGTTGAGGTATTTGAAAACGGGCGATGGCCGCGTCTTGTTCACGTCCGGTGTGCTGCTCGGC
>JBKPDW010000225.1:0-10611 GCA_046728115.1 Acidobacteriota bacterium
GTACACGACGCCGCAAGGCATTACGCACAACTACGGCGGCGTTCTGGGCATATTAGGCGCTGCGGGCGTCGTGTTCTTCGCCTATATCGGATTCGACGCCGTATCCACGGCTGCGCAGGAAGCCCGGAACCCGAAACGCGATATGCCAATCGGCATCCTGGGCTCGCTCGTTGTGTGCACGGTGCTCTACGTGCTCTTCTCCTACGTCCTGAGCGGCGTCGCCACCGTCCAGGATTTCCGGAGCCACGGGCGCGAAGCGTCGGTTGCGTTCGCGATCAGCCAGTACATGACGGGATACGATTGGCTCTCGAAAATGGTGACCGTCGCGATTCTGGCCGGATTCTCGTCCGTCATCCTCGTGATGCTCCTCGGTCAGTCACGCGTGTTCTACTCGATGAGCCACGACGGGCTGGTTCCGCCGGTCTTTGCGGCAGTGCATCCACGGTACCGGACGCCGTACAAGTCGAACATGCTGTTCTTCGTGTTCACGGGGCTGTTCGCGGCGTTCATTCCCGAGGACATCGTGGGCGAGATGACCAGCATCGGGACATTGTTTGCATTCATTCTGGTCTGCGCGGGCGTCTGGATCATGCGGATCAAGCGGCCGGACATCGCGCGAGGATTTGTCGTCCCGGCCCTGCCGGTTGTGGCGATTCTCGGCATCGTGGTCTGCGGTTCGATGATCTATGGTCTGGGTTGGACCAACTGGATGCGGCTGATCGTGTGGCTGGCCATCGGCCTCGCGTTTTACTTCTCGTACGGCCGAACGCACAGTCAATTGCGCGCGCAGGAGGCGGCCTACCGCTGATTCGCGCGACGGGTTGACGATGATGAAGGGCGATCGGCTCTTTCGGGCACAAGGGCCCGGATTTGCGGTCGCCCTTCTTGTTTGTATCGTTTTTGGCGGCACGTTCGGCTATTCGGTACTCGAAGGCTGGAGTCTCTGGAAAGCCTTCTATGCCGTCATCGCCGCGATCACGACGGTGGAATTGCCGCGTCCGCTGACGAGAGGCGGCCAGGTATTCACCGTCGTGCTGTTGCTCAGCGGCGTCGGCGGGGCGCTCTACACGTTCACGCTGCTCGCAACCGTCGTCGTCGAAGGGGGACTGCAGAAGCGGCTCGCCCGTCGCCGGCAGGACCGTATGCTCGACAACCTCAAAGATCACTTCATCATCTGTGGCTACGGCCGGATCGGGCAGGTCGTCGCCCGGCAGTTCCAGCAGCAGAAAGTGCCCTTCGTGGTGGTAGAACACGATGCGGATCGTGTCCACGCGGCCATCGAGGACGGCGTCGTCGCGGTCGAGGCCGACGCCAGTAACGAGGAGGTGCTCAAGCGCGTCGGCATCGAGCATGCGCGCGGCCTGATTGCCGCAGTCGGGACCGATGCCGAGAACGTGTACGCCGTGCTGAGCGCCCGGGTGATGCGCCCAGACCTTTTCATCGTTGGCCGCGCGGAGACCGATGATGCGACGGTCAAGCTGAAGCGAGCGGGCGCGAATCGCGTGCTGTCGCCGTATCAGATCGGCGGCCTGCAGATGGCGCAGACCGCGCTGCGGCCGGCGGTCGTGGACTTCGTGGCGCTGGCCACGAGCTCGGACAACCTCGAGCTGATGATGGAGCAAGTTCACGTGGCAGGCAGCTCGCCCCTTGCGAACGCGACGATCCTGCAGGCGAACCTGCGTCATCGGTACGGGGTCATCGTGATCGGGATTCAACGCGAGGCTGGCGGGATGGAATTCAACCCCGACCCGGAGATGACCATTCGCGGCGGCGACAAGCTGGTAGTGCTCGGCCGCCCGGATTCGCTGAAGCGCCTCGAGAACGAGGCGGCTTCCGAGCGAGCGGAGTTGTCGGAGTGAACGGATTTCACACGGAGGAATGGCGAATCGGAGTGCGTCGTCGTGCCTTCGTTGCTCCGTGTGCAACTGTTCCCTCCGCCCTCTCTGCGTCCTCGAATACGCATGCCTGCAACAATTCTTGACGGCGTCGCCGTCGCCAACCAGATTCGCGCCGAGGTTGCGCCGGCGATTGCCGAATTCATCGCGCAGGCGGGGCGGCCGCCAGGACTGGGAATCGTGCTCGTCGGCAACCACCCTGCGTCCGAGGTGTACGTCCGCGGCAAGATGAAATCGGCCGGCGAGGCCGGCCTACGCGCCGACCTGGAGCGATTGCCTGAGACGGCGTCCCTCGACCAGCTGCTGGCGGTCGTCGATCGGTTGAACCGGAGCGATGTCCACGACGGAATTCTCGTCCAGTCGCCGCTGCCGGAAGCAATGGCGCACGATGCCGAAACCCGCGTGTTCGAAGCCATCTCGCCCGACAAGGACGTTGATGGGTTCCATCCAATCAACGTCGGCCGTCTCGTGCAGAATCGAGCGAGGCTCGTGCCCGGAACGCCGTCGGGCGTCATCGAGCTGCTGGAACGATCGGGCATCGCGCTTGCCGGAAAACGCGCCGTCGTCATCGGACGCAGCAATATCGTGGGCAAGCCGATGGCGTTGCTGCTCCTGCATCGCCACGCCACGGTCACCGTGTGTCATTCGCGAACGATCGATTTGCCAGCCGTTGCGCGCGAGGCGGATGTGCTGGTCGCCGCGATCGGGCGGCCTGCGTTCGTCACGCGCGATTTCGTCAAACCCGGCGCCACGGTGATCGATGTCGGCATCAACCAGACCTCCGATGGCACGCTTGTCGAGCGACTCTTCCCGGCAGGCTCGAAGCGTCTCGAAACGTACGCGCGTCGCGGCTCGATCCTGCTAGGCGATGTGCACCCGGAAGTCGAGCAGGTTGCCGGTGCGCTCACGCCCGTTCCCGGGGGCGTCGGCCCGCTCACGGTCGCAATGCTGCTGAAGAACACGCTCACCGCGGCGGTCCAGAGGGCGGGATAGGCCTCAAGGACAGGAAAAAGGAAGGATGCTGAAAGTCGCCCTCACCGGGGGCATAGCAACCGGGAAGAGCTACGTGCTCGAACAGCTCAGGCGGCGCGGCATCCCGTGCCTTGACGCCGACGAACTCGCGCATGGCGTCGAGGCCGCAGGTACAGAGGCAACGATGGCGATTGCCGCGCGTTTCGGGGCCGACGTGCTCTCGGCGGACGGGGCCGTCGATCGCGCCAAGCTTGGGTCCATCGTCTTCGCCGATCAGGCGGCGCGCCGGGATCTGGAAGCGATCGTTCACCCTGCCGTCTACCGCGCGATTATCGCAGGCTTACGCGCGTTCGCGATGGTCGGCGGCTATCCAATGGCTGTGGTCGACGTGCCGCTGCTGTACGAAACAGGCGCCGACAGTACGTTCGACAAAGTGATCGTGACGACGTGTCCGCCCGACGTGCAGATTGCGCGACTGATGAAACGTGGGATGACCGATCAGAGCGCGCGCCAGCGCCTGGCTGCGCAGTGGCCGACGGACCAGAAGGCCGCACGAGCCGATTTCGTCATTCGGACCGATGGCACGTTTGCGGAGACGAACGAACAAATCGACCTGATGTTGCGGTCGTTCAACCTTGAACCCTAGAACCTTGAACCTAGAACGCTCGAGCTTCGTTCAAACTTCGACTTCAGCCGAATCCTGCGCCGGTGCAATGCGTTCCTCGACGAAAGTATTCCAATCGTGACAATGCGGGCACTGCCAGAGCAGTTCCGTGCTGCGGTAACGGCAGCGCATGCACACATGCGGGTCGAGGTAGAACACCGCGTGCTCGGTGAGCTCGCCGTAACGATCGACGAGCGATGTGGGATGGTGGAGTTGACCGAGCGCTCGCCAAATCGCCTGGTGAATGCTGAGCGCGTGGGGATTCTGCACAAGCGCCGCAAACAACAGATCCAGCGCGTCGCGGGGCCTGCCGCTCGCGGATAGATGGCGCGACAGCGCGAGCCGCGCGCGCCAGTCATGAGGAGTTTCTTCGATCAGCCGCTTGCAGAGACGCGTGAATCGCTCGGGGCTGCCTGTTCGGATGGCCAGCCCCTCGAGACGATCGAACGCAAGATACGCGCGGTCGCGCGCCACATCGATCAGCTTTTCCCAGATCGCCGCCGCCGCGCGTTCGTCGCCCTGAATCACGCGCACGTCACCGAGGTTCAGATAGGCAGGGACGGCGCGCGCGTCGAGATCGATCGCGCCCTCGAATCGCCTGATGGCCTCGGCGTAGTCCTTGCGCCGCATCGCTTCCAGGCCGATTTCGTTCTCGAGAAACGCGAGAATCGCCTGGTTCTGCGGCTGGGCGCCTCCGCCGTCGGTCAACTTCGCCAGGCGCTGCCGCGTGTCGTACGCCTCGATCCACTGATGCTGCTCCTCGTGCAGCTTCTGCAGGTTGAGGAGTGCGTACTCGTTCTTTTGGTCCAGCAGCAGGACCTCGTTGAACGCTTCGAGTGCACGCTCCACGAACCCGCCGCGCTTGTAGTCGAGGCCGAGGCAGAGCAGAACGTACGCGTGCTCCAACCGGCTCAGCCTGGGTTGCTGCAGCAGGCTTTGATGCACGGTGATCGCTTTGCCCACCTGACCCTTCTCGCGGTACAGGTTGCCGAGGATCATGTGCACTTCGAGCGCGTCCTTGTCGAGGCTGGCCGCGCGGCTCAGTTCTTCGATCGCGAGATCGATTTGGTTGGCGACGAGGAAATTCAGGCCGAGGATGTAGTGCGGCGATTCGCGCGCGCGTCGCCGATCGATCCACTTGCCGTCGCGCAGCTTGTAGCGCTCCCATGCCTTGCCGATGGCCAGGCCAGCGAGGAGCGCGACCAACGCGGCCAGCATCGGCGCGTACGCGCTCATACGCCCTGTCCTCGCTCCTCGGCCAGATACGCTGCCATGAGGCCGTCCCAGGCTCCACGCTCACGCAGGAGCATCTCGATGAGCTCCCGTGCGGCTCCGTCGCCACCGTTCGCGCGGCTCACCCAGTGCACGCGCGATCGCACCTCGTTGACGGCATCCGCAGGGGCCGCCGACAGACCGACACGT
This sequence comes from Acidobacteriota bacterium, assembly GCA_046728115.1. Lineage (GTDB taxonomy): Bacteria > Acidobacteriota > Vicinamibacteria > Vicinamibacterales > CAVVIG01 > CAVSWN01. The sequence goes on from JBKPDW010000225.1 coordinate 4,954, forward strand.
CCCAGGACCGGAAGGTCCAGCACGTCGTCTCCCATGTACGCGACTGCATCATCGTCGATCCGGAGATCGCGGACGATTGTCTCGTACGTGTCGAGCTTGCTGGAGACTCCCTGATTGACGAGTGTTATGCCAAGCTGGGCTGCGCGCTGCGCGGTGGCGGCCGATGTGCGCGCCGAGAGCAGCCCGACCTGAAGGTCGCACCGCTGCGCCCATACGATGGCCGTACCGTCCTTGATGTCGAATTGTTTGCTCTCGGTACCGTCTGCGTGCAGCAGAATCTTGCCGTCGGTCAGGACGCCGTCGACGTCGAACAGGACCAGGCGAATACGCGCGGCGCGTGCGGGTACTGTCATCACCGGTGAGTTCAGCTTACTCGAGCACGCTTCACGATTAACTCGTCGTGTCCTTCGTTTCGTCCAGCCGCCTCAATGGTCCCGCGGTTCGGATAGGCACTGACACCGAGGCCACGAACTCCGGGAACATCACTTCCGATCCTCCAGCTAGCGGTCAAAACATGTTCACGGCCACAGATCGTGCAGGTGCACGACACCTGCAACGCCTCCCGCATGTTCTCTGTTCGTGACCACCACGGAGGTGATCTTTCGCTGCTCCATCAGGTTCAGCGCCTCGGCGGCCAGCGTGGTCGGCGGCACTGAGACCGGGTTGCGTGTCATGACGTCCGCGGCAGTGAACTCCAGGAATTCGCCTCCGCGCTGCAGATGCCGCCGCAAGTCTCCGTCGGTGATGATGCCCAGCAGCGTGTCATCGCCATCGACCACGCAGGTCATGCCGAGGCCCTTGCTCGACATCTCGTAGATCACATCGGGCATCCGGGTGCCTGGCTGCACGACTGGACATTGTTGCCCCGAGTGCATGAGCGCCTCGACACGCATCAGGCGCTTGCCGATCTTGCCGCCGGGATGCAGGTTCGCAAAATCTTCCTCGCGGAAACCCTTTTCGACGAGCAGCGTCATCGCGAGCGCGTCGCCGATCGCGAGTGCCGCCGTGGTGCTGGCGGTCGGCACCAGATTCATCGGGCACGCTTCTTCGGTGACGCTGCAGTCGAGCGCCACATCAGCTGCCTGCGCCAGAGTGGATCTGGGCTCGCCCGTGATTGCGATCAGCTTGGCGCCGATGCGGCGAATGGTCTCGAGCAGCCGGAGCAGCTCTCCGGTTTCTCCGCTGTACGACAGCGCCACGACTACATCGTCGCCCTGGACCACGCCGAGATCGCCGTGCGTCGCCTCGGCGGGATGGAGAAAGAATGCCGGCGTGCCCGTGCTCGTCAGGGTCGCGGCGATTTTGCGGCAGATGATGCCGGATTTGCCCATGCCGGTGAGGATCACGCGCCCTTTGCACTGGCGCAGGGTCTGTACCGCGCAATCAAAGGATGCGTCCAGGCGATCGACCAGCGCCAGGATCGCGGCGGCTTCGGTCTGGAGGACCTTTCGGGCGAGCGCGCGATCAGCCACGGAGCTTGACCTCCGCCTCCTTTGCTATGGCGTCGATCGCCATCAGCCGATGGAGCAGCGGTTCCAGCCGATCGATTCGGAGCGCATTCTGCGCGTCGCTCTTCGCGCGAGGTGGATCCTCATGCACCTCGAGAAAGACGCCGTCCACGCCGGCGGCCACACCGGCCGATGCCAGCGGCTCGATGAATTCGGCGCGTCCGGCCGTCACGCCGTCGCCGCCGCCGGGCAATTGAAGGCTGTGCGTCACGTCGAAGATCACCGGCACGCCGGACGCCCGCATCATCGGCAGGGCCCGCATGTCCACCACGAGATCGTGATAGCCGAAGCTCGTTCCGCGCTCGGTGACGATCACGCGCGGGTTTCCGGCGGCGACGACCTTTGCCACCGCATGCTTCACGTCGTCGGGTGCAAGGAACTGACCCTTCTTGATGTTCACGATGCGTCCTGTCTTCGCTGCGGCCGTCAGGAGATCGGTCTGACGCGAGAGGAATGCCGGGATCTGCAGCACGTCGGCGACGTCGGCGGCCGGCCTCGCGTGCGACGGTTCGTGGATGTCGGTCAGCACCGGCACGGCATGGCGCGCCTTGATGTCCGCCAGAACGCGCAACCCCTCGTCGAGTCCGGGACCGCGGAACGAGGTTCCCGACGTGCGGTTCGCCTTGTCGTACGAAGCTTTGAAAATGAACGGAACCCGCATTCGCCTGGTGATCTCGACAAGATGTCCAGCCAGGTCGGACGCGTGCTGCTCGCTCTCGATCACACAGGGGCCGGCGACGAGGACGAACGGGCTTCCGCCGCCAATTGGGATGTCACCAAGCTTGATCGGGGGCACGACGGTTGATTATACCGGCGCAGAACGTCAGGACGGGCGGAATGGCCAGGACGCAGGATGGGTTCCTGGCTAATCCGGCCTCTCCAACGTTATGCGCTCAGCCGCGCTGCGCGCGGCGTTGATTCCTTACGCGCGCTCATCGTCGTCTTGTGTTCGTACGCCGCCGTCACGAACGCCGAAAAGAGCGGATGCGGGCGCGTCGGCTTCGACTTGAATTCCGGGTGGAACTGGACGGCGAGATACCACGGATGACCAGGCAATTCAGCGATCTCCACGAACTTGCCATCGGGCGATCGTCCGGAAATCCGAAGTCCGTGCTCCGTCAGCGTGCGTTCGTAGAGGCAGTTGAACTCGTAGCGATGACGATGGCGTTCGTGGATCAGGTTGGTTCCATACACCTGATGCGCCAGAGAACCTGGCGCGAGCTCGCACGCGTAGGTGCCAAGACGCATCGTGCCGCCGAGATCGTCGACGCCGAGCAAATCCCGCAGCTTGTAAATCACTTTTGTCGGCGTATCGGGGTTGCACTCGGTGGAGTCGGCATCAGACAGGCCGGCGACGTTACGGGCATACTCGACTGTGGCCCACTGGAAGCCGTAGCAGATCCCGAAATACGGAATCAGCCGTTCGCGCGCCACCTGCGCGGCATGCATCATCCCGCGCGTGCCGCGATCGCCGAATCCGCCGGGAACGAGAATGCCGTCAGCGCCGTCGAGGAGCAGCCTGCCGCTCGGTGCCTCGAGCGCCTCAGCCTCGATCCATTTGATATTCACCTTGATGCGATGCGGGAAGCCGCCATGATAGAGGGCCTCGTTCAGGCTCTTGTACGAATCCTCGTAGCCAACGTACTTGCCGACGACGTGAATGGTGATATCGTCCACCGGATTCTTGATTCGGCTGACCAGTTCCTCCCACGGCTGCATCCGGCGTTCGGTCTGCGGCAGATGCAGATACTTCAGCACCATGCGATCCAGGCCTTCTGCGGCGAGCACCACAGGCACTTCATAAATAGTCTGGACGTCCTTGGCGGTGATCACGGCTTCCTCGTCCACGTCGCAGAAGAGCGCGATCTTGCGCTTGATGTCGGAGTCGAGATAGCGATCGGTCCGGCAGAGCAGGATGTCGGGCTGGATGCCGATCGATCGCAGGTCGCGTACGCTGTGCTGCGTCGGCTTGGTTTTCAGTTCGCCGGCCGTGCCGATGAATGGCACGAGCGTCAGGTGGATGTAAAGCGAGTTGTCCCGCCCCACATCCTGACGGAACTGGCGAATGGCCTCGAGAAACGGGAGGCTTTCGATGTCGCCGACCGTGCCGCCGATTTCCACGAGCACGATGTCCACGTCGTTCGAGACCGCGCGAATCGCGTCCTTGATTTCGTTCGTGATATGCGGAATGACCTGTACGGTCCGGCCGAGATAATCCCCGCGGCGCTCCTTCTGGATCACGCTCTGATAGATTTTGCCCGTGGTCCAGTTCGAGTTCTTGGTGGTAACCGTGTTCGTGAAGCGTTCGTAATGGCCCAGATCGAGATCCGTCTCGGCGCCGTCGTCGGTCACGTAGACTTCGCCGTGCTGGTACGGGCTCATCGTGCCGGGATCCACGTTGATGTACGGGTCGAACTTCTGCAGGGTCACCCGGTAGCCGTGCCCTTCGAGCAGACAACCCATTGACGCCGCCGCCAGGCCTTTGCCGAGCGATGACACGACGCCGCCGGTGATGAAGATGTACTTGGGAGTTCGTCCGTCCATGAGTCCTCGTCAACTCGGCGTCATCAGCTTGATGTCGGCACCGCGAGCAGGCGGCGCACCTGTTCCAGATCCTCTGGGGTGTTGACTTCGAGCGATTCGAAGCGCGTCTCGACGGCCTTGATCCGGATGCCGTGTTCGAGGGCTCGAATCTGTTCGAGCGATTCGGCGCGTTCGAGCGGGGTTGGCTCGAGACCCGCCAGCACGAGCAGCGTACTGCGGCGATAGGCGTAAAGGCCGATATGTCTATAGAGCGGCGGCCAGCCGCCGCGGGGATCGCGGATGTACGGAATAGGGGCGCGCGAGAAGTACAGGGCGAAGCCGGCGCGGTCGAGGACGACTTTCACGATGTTCGGGTTGTTCAGATCGGCGCCGTCATGGATCCGGCGGAAGAGCGTCGTCATCTGCAGCGACGGGTCGGTTTTGAATGGTCCGGCCAGTTCGGCGATGGTTCCAGGATCGACGAGGGGCTCGTCGCCCTGCACGTTGACGACGACATCGCAGGCGAGCGAAGCGGCCACTTCGGCCAGCCGGTCGGTGCCGGTTTCGTGGCTGGCTTTCGTCAGGCGCACCTTGCCGCCGAACTCGTTGACCCGGGTCGCGATGCGCAGATCGTCGGTGGCGACAATGACTTGCGAGACGACGGGCGACGCCATGGCGCGCCGATACACGTGCTCGATCATCGGACGGCCGTCGAGATCGGCGAGGACCTTGCCGGGCAGCCGGGTCGATGCGTATCTGGCGGGGATGATGGCGACGATGTTGAGTGGAAGAACTGAATCGACTTTCGAACCAGTCGATTGAGGGTGCACGACTAATAATAGCACACCTGACGAGTTGAGCGTGCTAGGATGAAACTACAGGTGAATCTCAAACACGCCGCGACAATCGTGACGACTGGCGGCGCGCTCGCCGCATGGTTCGCGGGCAGCACGACTACGAATCACAACGTCACGCCGCCGCGAGTCATCGAGCAACCGGCGATCGACGTGCGCGGCGCGGCGCTGGCGAGCGAAGTCGCGAAACTGCACGAACGCCTCCAGCCGTCGGCACGACCGCATTTGCCTGCACGCAACCTGTTTCGATTCCGCGAAGCGCGCGCACGTGGCGCCGCGGCCGTCGCGCTGCCGCAGGCCCTTCCGATCGAGGCGCCGCCTGCGCCGCCGCTTACGCTGATGAAGCTGGTCGGCATGGCCGAAGATCCTGGTCCGGACGGCCCGATTCGCATCGCCTTCATCAACGTCGAAGGGCAACTGTTCGGCGTCAAAGAAGGCGAGACCATCCTGCAGAAATATTCTGTGACGAAGATCTCCGCCGACGTCGTCGAGTTGACCGACACGACCGACGGCACGATTCGCCGCCTCGCCTTGCGCTGACATCCGGCAGTCTGAAGCCTCAAGTCTGAAGTTGAAGTACGAAGTCCGCGTCTCTTGAGACATGAGACTTGAAACTTGAGACTTGAAACTTGAGACGGCTCAGTCCGGAGACATAGGTAACAAAGTTGTCCGGAGACATAGGTAACACTTTTCGCCACTGTTTCGCTGGAGGAAGCGATGCCGTGGCATGGAGTGTCGCCTATGGATTTGCGCCTCGCATTCGTTCGTGAATT
>JBKPDW010000226.1:0-3951 GCA_046728115.1 Acidobacteriota bacterium
TACCGTACGTGTGGGGACGCGGTGCACTGCGCTGAAGCGCGGTGCCCTGAAATACCCTGAGGCCGCCGCGGCGATCGCGCTCGATCCTCACCCATCCGGCGCGCTGACAGGCTTTGAGCAGATCCATCAGACCGCTGAACCCGTAGCGCCGCTCGTCGAACCCGCCTTCGGCAGCGCGAAGAATCTGCTTCACGTTCCGCAGGTACATCGGCCAACGTGCGTGTGTTGCCGCGGCGAGAATGCCGCCCGCGCGCTGGACACCCGCTTCCTGGCTCTCGATTGGCGCAACCACGACGGGAGCCGCCTGAATCGGGCGCGCGTCGTCTGACCCATCTGGCGCGGCGATGCCTGCGGCGGACGAATCACCATCTCCTGAGACGCGTTCTCCGATGCCGTCCTCCTGGGCGCCTTCGGTCAACTCCGCCATCACGCTGCGGCCCGAATGCTTGAGCGTGACCACGCCTGCCTGCGCGAGCTTCTCGGCGAAATCGAGGAACGACGACGCGCCGTAGTTGCGTTCGGAGAACGTGGAATCGAGCTGGAGCAACGTGCTCTTGAGCAGGCCGGTCTGCGGCGACACCTCGCGATCCGCGAGAATCTTCAGCGCGCGCCGCACGATAGGCACGGCTTGCGCAATCGGAGCGCTCGCGGCCACGACCGCAGGACGGCCGCCGCCCTTGACGGCGGTGCGCCGGACGCCTGACAGATTTTCGTAGGCGATGAATTCGTGGCAGTTGCGCTGCAGGATCATGCTCGTAAACGCACGGCCGCCGACCACGAAGACCTTCTTGTCGTATTGCTTCAGTTTCTCGACGAGCGATAGGAAGTCGCTGTCGCCGCCGACGATGACGTACGCATTGATGTGGGGATGGGTGAACGCCATCTCCAGGGCGTCGAGCGCAAGGTTGATGTCGGCGCCGTTCTTGTCGCCACCGGGCGTCAGATTCCGCTGGACCAGACGAATGGCGTGTTGTGTCAGCGTGCGGCTGTACTCGCCTGCGCGCGTCCAGTCGGCGTATGCGATTTTCGTGACGACCTCGCCGCGCTCCTTGATGGCGTCGAGAATGGTGCCGACGTCGAAGGCCTGGCCGAGGGTTGTTTTGACGCCGATTTCGATGTTGTCGAAGTCGATGAATACCGCGATGTTCAAACGATCTTGATGAGCCAATAGCGTTCCTTGCGTAAATGAGATTGTCTCGGGCTCGACCGCAGCGGCCGGGTCATCCGGCCCATTGTTTCGCAGCAGTCGAAGGGACTCCTTATATTGTCTCACGGCTGATGGCTGAATGGCTAATGCGCCACACAACCATCAGCTGTTTGACAGAGGCCCAGGCACCTCAGGCAGCGGCCAGACGACGCGCGTGAACTGGCCCCGCTGCAGCAGTTCGCGGCCTTTGCCGCCACGGCCGGTGACTTCGTACTTCGCGGTGCTAATCGTCTGCTCCGCCCCGCGTGTGGTCTCGACGGTCAGCAGATCGCGATCGCCGCTCGATGCGATAAAGCCGAGCAGCCGATCTCCTTTGCCGAGCTTGATGAGCAGCACCCCCTTGCCCGGCCCGGACAGGAAGTTCATTTCGGCAGCCTTGCACAAAATGCCACGCGCCTCGGCTGTCGCCGCGATCAGGACCTCGCCGCCGACGAGCCGCGCCACGCCCACGATCTGGGCGTCCTTGGAGGGCCTGGCGAATCGACGTCCGGACCGTGTGCTGGGTTCGACGAACGCCTCTAGGCCGAACCGCAGCGCGTAGCCGTCGCTCGAAACGGCAACGGCCTGCACGGGCGGCTCTGCACCTTCCTTGCGCGAGGTGATCTCGCCCACCGCGCGCGGGTCCAGGCTCGAGGCAGCCACGATCTTCTCGCCGTCCTTCAACTTGAACTGCTTCTGAATCGGTTCGCCGTAGCCCGTCGACGCCGGGACGTCGATGATGCGGCACGTGTAGGCAACGCCGAAATTCGAGAAGAAGACGCATGACGCCCGCGTGCTGCCCGCGAACGCGGTCAGCACCGAGTCGCCCTCGCGCAGGCGCGTCGTCGAGAGATCCTTCACCTCGCGCTGCCGCTTGACCCAGCCGTCGCGCGACACGATCACGACGTTGTCCTCCTCGACAATGAAGTCGTCGGCTTTGTATTCGGGTTCGTCGGTATCGCTTTCGATCAGCGTGCGCCGCTTATCCACCTTCACATCGCCGTAGATTTTCTGAACCTCTTCGAGCTCGCTCCTGACCAGCTTCCACCGGCTGTCCTCGTCCTTCAGCAGGGCATTGATCTGCCGCGCGCGCTTGCGCTTCTCCTCGAGCTCGTTTCGGATGATCAGGATCTCCAGCCGCGCGAGGCGATAGATCTTCAGCTCGAGGATCGCATCGGTCTGCTCCGCGTCCAGCGCGAAGCGTGCCATGATCCTGCCGGCGGCGTCCGGCTTGCCGTCAGACTTGCGGATGATCTTGATGATCTCGTCGAGAGCATCGAAGACCTTCTCGAATCCTTCGAGGAGGTGGATCCGCTTCTTCAGCGCGGCGAGCTCGTGCTCGAGACGCTTGGTGACGACATCCAGACGGAAATGCAGGAAATGCCAGAGAATCTGCTTCAGGTCGAGCCGTTCGGGGCGTCCCACTTCCGGGCTTTCCGTCGGGACCAGGCACGTCAAATTGACGGCGAAGTTGATTTGCAGCGGGGTGTGCTTGAAGAGGTACGCGATGATCATCTTCTCGTCGGCGTCCTTCTTCATCTCAATCGCGATCCGCACGTCCTCGGTGGAGAGGTCCTTCACATCCAGGAGCTGCGGCAGCTTCCGGCCGAGCACGACCTCGCCGATCCGTTCGACGAGTTGCGCCTTGTTGACCGTGTACGGAATGCTCTCGATGTAAATCGTTTTGGTCGAGCGCGTCTCCGGCCCGATGTCCCACGTGCCGCGCAGCCGGATGGATCCGGATCCGGTCTTGTAGATTGCCTTCAGTTCCTCGACGGTGTTGAGAATCTGGCCGCCAGTCGGGAAGTCGGGTCCCTTGATGTAGCGGCACAACTGCGCGTTGCTGAGGTCTTCGTTATCCAGCAGCTTGACGAGCGCCGTGCAGACTTCAGCGAGGTTGTGCGGCGGCACGTTCGTCGCCATGCCCACCGCGATGCCGGTCGTGCCGTTCACCAGCAGATTTGGAATCCGCGCCGGCAGGACCACCGGTTCGGTCTTCGTCCCGTCATAGTTCGGTCGGAACGGCACCGTCGTCTGTTCGATCTCGGTGAGCATCTCGTCGCTGATGCGGGTCAGACGGCACTCCGTGTATCGCATCGCCGCCGCGCTGTCGCCGTCGAGCGATCCGAAATTGCCCGAGCCGTCGACGAGCGGATAGCGCAGCGAAAAGGGCTGCGCCATGCGAACGAGCGTTTCGTACAGCGCCGCGTCGCCGTGCGGATGAAAGCTGCCCATCACGTCGCCGACGACCTTGGCGCACTTGCGGTGCTTCGCATCGGTCGTCAGGTTCTGCTGCCACATCGTGTACAGGATGCGCCGCTGGACCGGCTTGAGGCCGTCGCGGACGTCGGGCAGCGCGCGGGATGTGATGACCGACAACGCATAGTTCAGATATCTCGACTGTGCGGCTTCATGCAGCGCAACGTTCGCAGTCGAGCCGGGCCCGTTCCCGCCTCCAGCCAGCAGGGACGACCGGATTGCGGCATCGCGCCCGGCCGATCCAGGGTCGGCGGGCTCTAAGTTGTCGAAAAGGGATTGTTCGCGTGGTCTACGTTTCGCCATTTGGTCGGTTCAGAGTACCGCAGGCGTCAAATTGGCGAGTGTGAGTTGACGAGTTGCCGAAGAACGCGCAACTCGTTTTTCCTGAAATCACCAGGTTTCCGTGAAATCGCGAGGTTGACATCTGATGCGTGATGCGTGATGATCCGTCCACGCATGCGAACGACGCTTGATATAGATGACGACGTGCTGCAGGCGGCCAAGGA
>JBKPDW010000227.1:0-2886 GCA_046728115.1 Acidobacteriota bacterium
CTCGCGATGCGCGTCAGGGCGCGCGACATTGGCGTCGCGGAGCCGGAGTTCACGCCGGTGGTCAATGACGCTGCCGTCCGCGACTGGACCGCGCGTGTCGCGCCGCCATGGGTGCTGAAGCCCAGGTCGTTTGCCGCGGCAATCGGCATCAGGAAGATCGAGAGCGTGGACGCCGTGCCTCGCGCGCTCGACGCGGTCGGCGATAACCGATCCGCGTACGTGCTCGAGCAGTTCGTGCAAGGCGATGTCTATCACGTTGATTCCATCGTATGGAACGATGAAGTGGTCTTCGCCGTTGCCTTCAAGTACGGACGTCCGCCGATGGAAATCGCCCACGCGGGCGGCGTGTTCTCGACCAGACGTCTGGCCGACGACAGCGACGAGGCTCGTGTGCTCCTCGACGCGAATCGCCGGCTGCAGTCCGGTCTTGGCCTGGGCCGCGGTGTGTCGCACACCGAGTTCATCGGCCCTGGCATCAGACAATCCGCTGATCGCCGCGACATGCTGTTCCTCGAAACCTCCGCGCGCGTCGGCGGTGCGTTCATCGTCGACACGATCGAGGCCGCGACCGGCATCAACTTGTGGCGGGAATGGGCGGCCATAGCCGTCGCGGGCGACGGCGCGGCGTACGCGGTTCCCGATCATCGGCGCGACTACGCCGGCATCGTGCTCTCGCTGGCGCGGCAGGCCGACCCCGACACCAGCGCCTACACCGATCGCGAGATTCGTGTCCGGCTCCGCAAACATCATCACGCTGGCCTGATCGTGGCGTCGCCCGATCCACAACGTATCGAAACGCTGATCGCCGCCTACGCCGAGCGGTTCGGTCGCGATTTTCTTGCCATCGCGCCGCCACCCGAACGTCCTGTCGAATGACGCTGCGCACGTTCACCAATGTCTGGTCGCCTCAGTTGCGGAACAGGCGCCAAATCGACGTCTACCTTCCACGTTCGTACAGCGCCGGCCACGACCGATACCCTGTCGTATACATGCAGGACGCCCAGAATCTCTCGGATCCAGAGACGGCTTTTGCCGGAACCTGGGCGCTCGAGGACACGCTCGAACGGCTCGCCGGGCGCGGCATCGAGATCATCGTCGTCGGCATCCACCACGCCGGGGCCGCACGGATCGAGGAATACAGCCCGTTTCCCGACTCGCGTCATAGCGGCGGGAGCGGTGATGCGTACCTGGCGTTTCTCGTGGACACCCTCAAGCCTCGCATCGATCGACGATTCCGGACGCGGCGCGACCGCACGGCGACGTCCATCGTCGGATCGTCGATGGGCGCGCTGATCAGCCTCTACGCCTTTGTTCGCCACCCAGCGGTCTTCGGAAACGCGGGCGTGATGAGCCCTTCCCTCTGGTTCGGACAGGGCCGGATCTTCGGCCTGGTGCAAAGGACAACGCTCGGTCGTGGGCGCGTTTACCTGGATGTCGGAACCAACGAGGGCGCCGCAACGGTGCGCAATACTCGCCGGCTGGCGCGGCTGCTTGCGCGGCGCGGCCTCACGCGGCGCGACGGGATGCTGCGCTATGTCGAATCCGTTGGCGCCCGCCACGGCGAAGACGACTGGGCGAAGCGGCTCCCTGATGCGCTCGAGTTTCTGACGTCTTCCTAGCGCCCGACGAGGCCTTCGACGGGGCTGCTGGCGGTCGCGTACGCCTTGCGCGGAATTCGACCGGCCGAATAGGCGAGGCGGCCCGCCCGGACGGCAAGCTTCATCGCTTCGGCCATGGCGATTGGATTCTGCGCGCCGGCGATGGCCGTGTTCATCAACACGGCATCGGCGCCCAGCTCCATGGCGAGCGACGCATCCGACGCCGTTCCGACGCCGGCATCGACGATGACAGGGACGTGCGCGAATTCGCGAATGATGCGGATGTTGTTGACGTTCTGAATGCCGAGACCCGATCCGATCGGCGCGCCCAACGGCATGACCGCGGCCGCACCGGCATCCTCGAGCTTCCGGCATGCAATTGGATCGTCGTTCGTGTACGGCAGGACGACGAATCCCTCGCTGACCAGCGCGCGCGTGGCCTCGATCAGCGCTTCGTTGTCGGGAAACAGCGTCCGCTCGTCACCAATCACTTCGAGCTTCACCCAGTTCGACAATCCTGCCTCGCGACCGAGCCGCGCCGTGCGGATCGCCTCCTCGGCTGTGTAGCAGCCGGCGGTGTTCGGCAGGATGAAGTACTTCGACGTGTCGATGTAATCGAGCAGCGATTCCTTGGACCGGTCAGAAATATTCACCCGTCTGACGGCCACGGTAACCATCTCGGCGCCCGACGCCTCGTGCGCCTTCACCATCACCGCAGGCGACGAGTACTTCCCCGTGCCGACGATGAGCCGCGACGTAAACGTCTTTCCTGCAATCGTGAATGTATCCACTTCAGCTCCTATGGCCTATTTCAGTTCCGTGTCGCGTCAGCTCTTGGGCCTCGGGCGCGCCTTGGGGCCGTGTCTGTTCCCAGCCCAATGGGGTCAACACAAGGCGATCGCCGCCTCGCACTCGCGGACCTTCTGCCGCCCGCGGGGAACGAGCGTGGTAAAACGCGCCCTCGGGCGCGTCTGACGATGGCCGCGTCGATCTGATGCGACCGGCATGCCGCACGAACAGGTCTGAATTCGGTGATTCGCAGGATCCCATGACCCTCCTCGATCGACGCGGCTGAGCGGCCCTCGGCGCGCGTTTTATTGCCTTCGTCGATCACGCTCGTTCCAACGCGGTCCGCATAAGGCCCGCGAATGCGAGGCCGTTGGCCGCGTTCGCTTCACCGGGTTCCGGGTCCTGACGGCGCATCGCGACGCCAAGGGGGCATCGGGACTGTGCACCCTGGCACTAGCACCCAGCACCTCGCACCTAGCACTCAGCACCCTGGCACCGT
>JBKPDW010000228.1:0-10861 GCA_046728115.1 Acidobacteriota bacterium
GCTGAAGGCAGGCATCAGAGCCGCATCTCAGCGCGAGGCGTCCGTGGCCGAGGCGAAAGACGACGTCACGGGGACCGAGTGCGACGAGCTTCTCGACCGCGCAATCGTCGACATTCGCAATCGCGGCCTTGCCGAAGCAGACGCACGGCTCGGTCGCGTGCGCGCGGAATGTCCGACGGAGGCAGGTCCCATTCGGGAATTGGCGGGTGTTCGATTCGCTGAGCGCCGCTGGAACGACGCCGCGGCGCTTGCCCGCGAGGCGCTGAAACTGGACGCGCACGACGCGTACGCTATCGACGTCCTCGGGTCAAGTCTGTTCATGCTCGGCGATCCCGAGGGCGCGTTGCGCGCATGGAATCGCATCGGCAAACCGCAGTTCGACGCCGTGAACCTGCAGGGCCTCCATCGTTCGCGCTACGAGTCGATTATGGATGCCATTGGCATGCCCCCGGAGGGCGTGCTGACAGCGGACGCTTTTGCGCTCGCTCGGCGTCGACTGAGCGAACTGCCCGATCGTTCGGGCGCGACCATGCGTCTACACCCGGATGCCGACGGGTTCGCAGCCATTGACGCCACGATCGTCGAGCACGAAACGGCACCGAGAGATGCGATCGGGTGGACAGCAGCGGGTCTGCGGGCGGCGGTCGATCGCGAGGCGACCGTCTCGTTGCCGGGATTCTCGGGACAGGGCGACCTGTGGTCCGCAAGCTGGCGTTGGTGGCCTAACCGACCGCGTGCGGCATTCGAAGTCGCTGCGCCTCGACCCGCTGGACTACCGGGTATCTGGCGCGTGGGTGGAAGTTGGGACGCCGAGACGTACGCAAACGGAGGCGGCGCAGCCGTTGTGACGCGTCAGACGCACGCGCACGGCGGTCTGGATGTTGGTGACTGGGCGACCCCCAATCTGCGGTATTCGCTCGGAACAGGTCTCGATGTGTGGGATGGAACGCGAAAGGCCGCCTCGGTGAGCGGGGCGCTGGAGCGGCGTTTGTTTCGCGATCGGCTGGCGATGATTGTCGATGCCGCGAAATGGATGCCACTGCAGGGCGGGACGGGATTCTCCGCGATCGGGGCGCGCGCAACAGCGCACTCGACGACACCTCGTCACGACTGGGGCTATGGGGCGGCACTTGGGGTTCAGCGCGTCGGTGACGAAGCACCGCTCGACCTCTGGCCCGGAGCCGGAGACGGCCATGCACGCGCTCCGCTGCTTCGCGCTCATCCGCTCCTCGATGGCGGCATCATAGACACCTCAACCCGGTCGGCATTCGGGCGCTCGCTGATTTACGCGAACCTCGATGCGCAACACTGGTTCGCACAGCCCTCGGTGCTGCGACTCGGACTCGGGGCGTTCATCGATGCCGCGCGATCGTCGCGCCGCATCAGCAACGGATCGGTCGGCCTCGTCGATGCCGGTTTTGGCCTGCGGGTGAAGCTGCCGGCCTCGGATCGCATCCTCCGCGTGGACCTCGCACATGGCCTCGCCGATCGCTCGATGGCACTCACGGTCGGGTGGTTGGTGAAATAAGAAGCGAGCGTCAATCCTTGTGCCTTGGACCGCCGGACCTTGGGCGGCCTGGGGCTTTGGTCCCTCTCAAATTCCTGGTTCTGCGTGCATCAGGCGATGGCGCAGGAGCAGGGCCCTGGCACCGATCCGAAAACGCTTGGCCGCCCCAGGCCTTGTACCAACTCGGCATTTCATGCACAATGCAGAGCATCCAGATTCACCTTTGCCAGTCCAACCCGTTCCTGGGGCAATGACACGGCCGAGCCTGGCATTGGACTCGGCGACAGGTCCCGCCATATCGCGGCCAAGTGCCAGTTGGTACACGGAAGGGGCGTCGGACGGCGTCGGCGATCGGCTGTTGATGTTCGACAACAGCGACACGCCCTCGCTGGAGCTGCTGCGCTTTAGACCGGACCTGGCGAGTACGAAGGGCTTCGAAGACGCGCTGCGCGCGCGCGTCGGCGAGCTCGAAGCGTTCGTGCATCCCGCATTTCCACAGATTCGCGCGATTCAGCACCTGGACGACGGGGCGCTGGCGCTGGTGTCGACCTCGACGACCGGCAAACGGCTCGGCGAGGTCTTTCGCGTACCCCGCTCGCGCGGCGCTCATCCGGCTTTCGACGCCTGGCTGGTGCGCGACCTCACGACGGCGCTTGCCGATCTCCAGCGCCATGGTTCCGGCATCGCGCACGGCGCGGTGACACCCGAACGGATCGTCCTCACGCCCGATGGCCGCCTCGTCATCACGGAACACGTTCTGGGCGCCGCACTCGATCGATTGCGGCTTCCACTGAATCGGCTCTGGCGCGACTTCGGCATAATCGGCAACCCGAACGGCGGCGGCGCGTCCCGGCTCGATTGCCGAACCGACATCATCCAACTCGGTTGGATCGTGTTGTCGGTGTGTCTCGGCCGGCGACTGGCGCCCGTCGCGTATCTGGCGCACGTCGAAACGCTGCTGGACGAGTTCGTGAGGACGAACGGCTCCCGTTCGCCGGCGCTCGTTCCGGTGCTGCGCCGATGGCTCGAGCGCGCGCTTCAACTCGATCAACCGTTCGAATCGGCGATGCATGCGCAGGACGCGCTGTGCGACTTGCGCGTCCGCGGCGGATCGCGCGCCGTCTTTCCCGGTCGTTACGCAACCGATCTGCCGTCGTTCTCCGAGGCGCCGCGACTGACGCCTCTTCCCGATGCGGAGCTGGCGGAGCCGATCGATCCGGAATCTTGGGCGAGGCTCGATCAGATGAACGTCGAACCGCTTGCGGTAAGCGGAGTGGTTCCGCCTGCGGTGAGCCGAGTCGCACCGCCCGCGGTGAACGAAATCGCACCGCTTGCGGTGAGCGGAGTCGCACCGCCTGCGGTGTGCGGAGTCGAACTGTCTGCGGTGAGTCTAGCCGAACCGCCTGTGGTAAGCAGAGTCGCACGGCCCCCGGTGAGCGGAGTCGATACGCATGGGGTGAGTCGAGTCGTGCCGCCGGGGAGCAGAGTCGAGCCGCCCGAGGCGAGCGAAGTCGAACTCCACCCGGCTGTGACGGAATTTCCGGATTTGGAGACATCGACCATGACCGCGGCTAGGAATTTCGTCGACGATGCGCGTCGTGACGGCAGACAGCGCGGTTTCGACCGGATCGAAGCGACTACGGTAGCGAGCAGCGCCGTCGATCGCTCCAGGGCCAGGCTTCTGAATTTGGCGTGGAGCCTTGCCGCAGTGCTCGCGTTCGTTGCCGGAATTGAAGGCGTCATCATCGGCCGCCTCGCCTTCGCACGCGCGCCCGTGGCATTGCCCGGCCTGCCGATCACGCTCGAGTCGGTCGAGGCCGGCGACACCGTGCTGGTAGACGGCCGGGAAGCAGGTGTTACGCCGCTGTCCATGACCCTCACGCCGGCGATGAAATCGATTCGCATTCGAAGTCGTGCGCCGCTCCCGCCGAGTGAGCCGGCGCCATCACCCGTCGCCGCGGCGGTGAGTCCGGCTGATGCCGCCACTGCTGCAACATTGGCGCAAGCACGCGCGCAGCGCGGCGGCATTCGTCTCACGACGCCAATCGAGCTGCAGGTCCTCGAGGGCGAACGCGTCCTCGGTTCCACGGCCGACGGTCCAATCGTGACCACGGCGGGCCGGCACGAACTCGACTTCATCAACACGACGGTGGGATACAAGTCTCGCCAGATCGTGGACATCAAAGCCGGTCAGATCGTGAGGTTGACGATAACGCCGCCCAATGGCCGCGTCAGTGCGAACGCCGTGCCGTGGGCTCAGGTATGGATCGACGGAAATCAGATCGGTGAGACGCCGCTGGCGAATCTTCCGCTATCCGTTGGTGAGCATCAAGTCACCTTCCGACACCCGCAGTTCCCCGAGCAAACGCAGAAGTTCGTCGTGAAATCGGACGCGCTCACCCGAGTGAGCGCAACCTTTTCTCGCTAGCGCCAGCCCTTGGGCCTTGGTGCGCCTTGGTGCCCTGTCCTTACCCAGGACCGACAGCCATTCCCGACAGCTACACCGATCCGAGGACGCTCTAGCCCCCAACGCCTGCCACCGGCCTCAAGGCTGGTTCTTTGGTGGCCGGCCGGTCGTGGTAGTGGGTCAGCGCCACGAAATCGTGGCGCGAGATGGGTGCCAGCGACGGTCCAGCCGCACACTCTTCTGGAATCACGAACGGGCGTCCGGCGCGCAGTGCCTGCACGATCGGCGTCTCGTAGAGATTGACGTTGGCCAGCCGATACACGCGACTGAACTGCTCGGCGTTACGAATCGCCGCGCTGCCGTCGACGATCGATCCCAGCTGCGCGTGCCCGACAACACCTTTCGCCGGCAGGAAGAATGCGATCCAATCGCCGGGCGAGCCAAGGTCCTGGAGCAGTTCGGACGGGCGAATCCCAAATACTCGGCGCTGCGCGACCATCGTGGCCAGCAGTTGGTCCGGACCTGCCACCTCGTTGCCAGTCATCGTCGCCACGAAAAATGCAGGCTCGTGACGATCGTCGAGGGCTGCAAGGATCGACATCGTGGACCCTTCGATCGCGGCGATGTTCGACGGCGGCCGATCGAGCAGATCGATGACGAAATCGAGTGCGAAGCCCGACTGGAGGAGCTTCACGACTTCTTCGTGACTCACGCGTTCGGCGCAGACTTGTATCACCAACGCCAGCAGCGAGCGGACTGAAATGATGCGGAGTGCGTTGCCGTATCGCGTCTCCGAGCCGACCATCTGCTCGAGCTTTATACGCCCCGGGTAGTGACGCGCCATCACGCAGAGTCCGACGCGCGGTTCAGTCTCGGCGCGTGGAACATCAACGGCAGACATGGCGCGTAAGAGGCCGTCCAATGTACAACCGCCGTTCTGATCGCTCCGCACCTCGAGCACCACCTCGATCAGTCCTCGCGAGCGCCAGTACCCGGCGACCGCGGCGTCTTCGGCGCGCGTGGACCGCTCGTAACCTGTCACCAGATGCATGTGGCGCTCGTACGTTCCAAACGTCGTGTCGAACCCCAAAAAGCGGCCGACGAAAACGATCAGATCCTGAAGCCCACGATGGCGCTGTTCGCCCACCGATCGCTGACACTCCTCCACGAGCGCCTTCGCCGCATGCGCATCGACAATGTGTTCGGTGAGGAATCGTCGAAACCGTTCCCGCGGCGTGTCGAACCCCGGTGCATCGTCGAGACGGCCCACCAGAGCCAGGAGTTCGTCGAGCGTGATGCTCATTGCGCGCGGGCGAGAACGACCGTACCGGACGGCGCCCGGGCGCCCGGCGACGTTTCGAGCGTGACGCGGACGCCGACGACGGGGCGCGGGATGCTGTTCGGCGTTTCTGACGTTTCGGTCACACGACCAGCGGTATCGGGTGCGAAGGTGCCGGCGCTGACCGAAGTGTCGGGCGTCAGAAGCCAGATCTGATACGTCGCACCTGGTGGAGGAGGCGGCAGGCGCGATCCGCTGAATACCATCCCTCGCGATCGACTGAACAGCAGCTGCGCCCCGTAGCGATTGTCGCCGTCGCCGCCGGTCAGGTTGAACCGCATCAGGTCCGGCGCCGCCAGGACGTCGCTTGTTATCTGCGCCTTCGATGCGGCGTCGCGCGCCTGTGCGATTTGCTGGGCGGCATCCCTTTTCGCGGCTTCGATCCGCGCGTCGGCAGCCAAGGCTATGTGCTCGGCGTTTTGCAGCGCCTCGGAAGCGCGCGCCGCGACTGTGCCGGCCTGACGATAGAACGAGACCGCCAGTGCTCCCGCCGCCACGCCGCCCAGAGCAAGGGCAGTAACGGCCAGATACCACCACCGCCTGTCGGGGCGGGGCGCCGGCGCGTATGAGTGGCCGCGTTCGACCGGATCGCGACCGGCGCCGGATTCTGTCTCCGATTCGCCGTGGCGCCGGTTCTCGTGCGAGTCGAAGATGGTTCGCTCCCGCCCTTGTGCCGGACCCTCAGGCGTCGCCACGGTGTCGCCGTCGCCGCCCGCCGTCAGATGTCCACGCGCGGTGTCGCGTTCGCGGAGTTCCTGGTGCAGGCGTGTCACCTCGTCGAGCTGCCAGGGTCGTGCCGTCGCCCGCACGGCGGACGGGTCGACGCGATGGCGCAACTCAGCGACAGCCGCCCGAACGTCGCGCGAGAGTTCGTCCATGCGACGATGCAGATCACTTTCGAGCAGCGCCAGACGCGCTTCAGCCCGTTCGAGGCCGGTTTGCGCGGAACCCGCAGTGGTCACGCAAATCTCGGTGAGGCTCTCGGCGTGCGCGCGCAGTTGGCGAGCGGGGTCCTCGTGGATGTGGCGCAGCGACGCCCATTCCCGCTCGATGGCGCGCTCGAGCGACTGGAACCGCCACGACGCATCGCGCTGGAGCCGCCCTTCGATGTCGTTCCAGCCGGTGAGCCGCGATTCGAGTTCGCCCACCGCGTGCGCGTGACGCTCGCCGGTGGCCGTCCACTGCTTGAGGATGTCAGCGCACTGGTCGGTGAGCTGCGAGAACCGGCGCTCCATCGGCTCGAGGTGATCCTGAGCGTTGCGCCACTGTTGCAGGGCCGTCGTCAGCCGCTCGATCTGAGTTTCGAGATCGGTCAGGCGATGTTCGACCCCCGGAGCCTGCGTATCCATCTATGTTGGACTGGTTCAGCGCGGATGATAGTACAAAACCGCGTCGAACGATCCTCGGTTTCGCAGCGGAATACAACTTTTTCACTCGCGCGATCGCTCGCTCGCCTCTTGTACTCTCCGTTCGAACGCGGTACGATGCGGCAGCGGTTTGTCGAAACTCTCCACCACGGAGGCATAGGGCCCATTGTCCACGGTGGTGGCGAGTTGAGGCACACTTCGCAAACGCGCCCCGGGAGCCTTGACGGCCAAGAATCTTTGCAACTGAGTGAAATTTTCTCCGTCAAGGCGACTGCTCCGCCGGAGGCGGGGCAAGAAACGTGGTGGCTAGCGGAGGCGGAGCGCCCTGACATGCTTGCGGGACCGAGGCTCCGCCTCGCTAGCCCTCAGGTGCAACGATGACAATCTTCAGCAGCACTGGCGGCCTGGCGGTTCTGGTTGTGAGCAGCATCATCTGTGTCCAGTCGGTCCTGGCCAGCGACGACTCCCTCGCGCACGCGAAGGATCTGTATGCGTCGGCGGCCTACGACGAGGCGCTGGCCGTGCTGGACAAGCTGCAGACCGAGGCGCCTGCCGCGGAAACGGGAACGATCGCCGAGTACCGCGTGTTCTGCCTGCTGGCGCTCGACCGGCGCGACGAAGCGCGAAAGAACATCGAGGTGATCCTTCAGGACAACCCGAACTACCTGCCCTCGTCGGATCGGACCTCGCCGCGAATTCAAGGCATGATTCGCGATGTGCGACGCCAGTTGCTGCCGAGGATCGTACTGGACCGATATGCGGCCGCCAAGGCGGCGTTCGAGCGAAAGGATCCACAGGCGGTCCTGCAGTTCGAAGATGTCCTGGCGCTGATGGACGATCCCGATGTGACCGGCGTCGCCGCGTTGAACGACCTCCGGACCGTGGTCACTGCGTTTCGCGACCTGACCAGGGCCCTGGCCGCCCCGCCTGCACCCGAGCCCACCGGCACCGTTGCTGCACCGCAGCCGCAGACAACGCCAGCAAGGACCGGCGCTTCCGCCCAGGCGTCGAACGTCGCGCCGATTTACACATCAGCGGATCTCGACGTCGTGCCGCCGGTCGCCCAATCGCAAGACATCCCGCGGTGGGTTCCGACGGGGACGGAAGGCCGCCAGGATTTTCGCGGGACGCTTGAACTGCTCATCGACGAGCGTGGCAGTGTCGTGACAGCCACGATGCGCCAGAGTGTCCACCCCGCCTACAACCAGCTCCTGCTTCGCGCCGCCAAAAACTGGAAATTTACGCCCGCTCGGAAACAGGGCGTAGCTGTTCCCTATTTGAAAATCGTCGACGTTCATCTGAGGCCGGTGTCGTAGCCGCTGCCGGCGAATCCAGCCACGTCACAAGCGTTTCACAATCGCGCTGTGCTACGGTACCTGAGAGGGTACGTGTATGACGCGGGTTCGCGTGTCCGCCATCATCGTCGCGGCCAGCGTCGGCGGGGCGGCGCTCCTGGGTTCTGTGTCGGCTCAACGGGCAAGTGGCCTCTCGGGACAATGGACGATCAATCGCGAGCTGAGTGAGATTCCTCGCGAGATTGGGTTCACGGCGGATTGGATGAAGTCGGCCGCCGAATCCGATCAGTCCGGCGGCGCTGGCGGCCGAGGGGGACGTCGAAGCGGCGGCGGATCCTCGCGCGGAGGCGCGAATCCGTTCGCGGTCCAGCGCGAGAGCGCCGACGATGCAAAGCGGCTTCAGATTCTGACCGCCGAAGTGCGGAATCCTCCCAAGCAGCTGACGATCGTCGAGGCTCCGGATGCCGTCACCATCACGAGTGAGCGCAGCCAATCACGCACGTTCCATCCCAATGGCAGAGACGATGTGCTCTCGATCGATGATGTGCCCGTTGGGACGAACGCAAAATGGGAGGCGGGGCACCTGGTCGTGCTTTACAACGTCGAGGAAGGGCATCAGCTTCGGTACAGCTATTCGACCTCGTCAAGTCCCGCGCGGCTGCGCGTGGACGTGAAGTTCGTCGAGCGCGGCGGAGGGGATTCGGCCGTTATGGTGTATGACCCGGGCATTGCATCAGAACCTCGACAGACCGTCAACGCACCGTCCTCGACGGCGAGCAATCCAGTGTCGCCTGCCCAGCCCGTCAATCAGAAACCCGGTTCGGAGCTCAAAGGATTGACCAGGGTCGGCGTTGTCGTCGAGGACCTGGGCTCGCAAGCCGCGGGCTGCAACCTGAATCAGAGCTCGATTGAAACATCGGTGGCGAAGGTCATTTCGGATGCTGGACTCCAGGTGGCGCGAAATTCGGACGAGGATACGTACGTGTATGTCGCCATCATGACGACGAGCCTGCCGACAGGTTTGTGTGTGTCACGCTATGACGTGTCGCTCTTCACGCACACAACTGCCACACTCTCGTATCAGGCGTCCCCCTCGCTGCTGCAGGTATCGCTGCTCCACAAGGGCGGCCTCTCCGGCGGTGGGCCTTCGGCACATGCCGCCGCGGTCCTCCAGGGCGTGAAGCAGTACGTCGAGGGCTTTACCGCGCAGATCCGGGACGCGAACAAGTAGCCGGCGGCGCGGCACCGCCTTCCCCGATCCGATCGCATCGTGCAGTGATGAGGTCGAGCCGACGGGATTGTCTTCGGCCTGGCGGCAGGGCTCGTCCTTGCGCGTTCTGTGTCCAGAGCAGCTGCCGATGGCGTTCGGCGTCGCCGCCACCGACCCGGTCACCTACGGGACGTGGCGGCGCCGCTTGCGGCCGTGGCTCATTGGCAGACGTTGGAGATCTTCTTCAGCGACTTCACGCTGAGGTACGGAAACCCAACGTTCTTTATCTCCGTAGTCCGCTTCGTCCTGGTATTGTCGATCTTCTGGCCGCCTACCTCGCCGCTGGTTCCGACTTCTTTCTCAATCTTGATCTTTCCGTCGTCGCCATCAGTTCCGACCCCCTTGATTTCGACCCGGCGTCCGACGTACTTCGCCAGGTTTTCATTGGTGACGAGGACGTACTTGAGATCCCCGGAATCGGTCGTCAGCATGTACCCCGCATCTTCGAAACGTTGCACACACCCGCTGACCTTCAGGTCTCGTCCGTCTTCGACTTCAAATTTCGTCTTTTCCTTGGTCGTCGTTTTTATTTCCTGTGCTGCGAGAGCTGTCGTGCACAACGCGATACCAACCGTCGCTCCGATGAATCTCATAAATAACCTCCGCCTGCTTCGGTCGGGCCATCCCTTCGCACATCTGTGGCGGAGCTTTCAGCCCCGCGCCAATACCTCTGCAAGGCTGTCTATCAACATCGATGCCATGAGGTACGCACCGGATCTTCAACTCATCAAATCCGCATAACACTCCAGGTGTTCGCCCGTCGTGTGCAACAATCGGGCGTGAGAACCACGATGTTTCAACCGCCACTTTTGACGCGCACGCGCGTGCGCCTCGCGTATGCAATCGCCATCTCGGCTGACGCGGTCCAAGTCATGCTGGGACCGATCGGATGGACCTTCGCGGATGAAGTGATCGATCTAGTGGCGATGGCCGCGCTCTGGTCGACAGTGGGATTTCATCCGCTGTTGCTTCCGACCTTCGTCCTCGAATTGGTGCCCGTCGTCGACTGGGCACCTACGTGGACAGGGTGCGTGGCGGTCGTGATTGCGCTGCGGCATCGACAGCAGGTGCCTCCACCCGCCACCGGACCCGTCATCGACGTGTGACCGCGCAGGCGTGCATCCTCGTCGCCGGCTCTCGGATTCATCGCTCTCGCAGGTCGAGCAGCTGCTGGCGAAGGGCACCGGTGCGTGGCGCTGAACTTCTACTTCCTGCGGATCAGGCCGTCTCTTCTCATCTCGTCGCCGGCGGCGTCCACGAGGCTTTTGACCAGCGCCTGCGCGCCCTCCGGATTGGTGGTTTCGCTCGTACCGGCCCAGAGCAGGCGGTTGCCGGCGACGTCAAATGCGAGAGTCTCGACCACCAGGGTGACATTTGTCCGGCTCGGCGTGAGGTTGAAGCTCGCGCCCCATACGTACGGGTAGTACGACCACAACGAACCGTACTGGACGCCGCTCTGCCACATCACGACTGATGGCATCTGTTCGGCGGTGAGGTTCACGAGTCGCATGATCACGACCCCGGCCGCTCCGGCACGCTGGAACCAGTCCTTCGCGCGATCCTTGTCGCGGATTTCTTCCGCCGGAATCAGGCGGTACGCGGCCACACCCTGAACGCCCTTTGCCGTGAGCTCGCGCGCGAGCGCTTCTTCGGTGTTCATGCGAAGCGCCATGTCG
>JBKPDW010000229.1:0-6398 GCA_046728115.1 Acidobacteriota bacterium
GCCCCCCCCCCGGGGGCCCCCCCGGGGGGTGCGGGCCCGTGGGGGGGGGGGGGCCCCCCCCCGCCCCGACTGCCTCCCCGTCTGGGGTTCCGGCCGGCAGAGAACGCCGGCCGGACCCTGCGCGCGTCGACCGCGTCCGACGGCGTAACCGCCCGCGCGCGTGTCGCTTGGCGACTGACGACCTTCGCGCGTGTTGCCGATCGACCTCTCGATCGCCGGCGGCACGCGGAGGGACGAACCGCCCCTGGACCATCGTCCCCCCCTTCGTCCCCTCCAGGGCGCTCATGCGGTCCCCACGAGCGGGAGGAGGTGCAGATAGCCGCGGGTCAAGATCTGCGTCTCGAGCCGCGCGCGGCCACTCGCGATCGCATCCGCTAGGACAGGCGAGATCAACGCCTCGAGCACCCGGTCTCCGCGTTGCTGCCAGGCGCGATAGACCGCCTGAAACCGTGGCGCGCGAAACCCGCGCGACGCCAGGTCGAATCGCTCGGTCGCGTCCGGATGCGCGTCCGCGCGCTGGTGGCACCACCAGCGCAATTCGTCGACGACCGCGGGCCGTAGCGGCGTGGCAATCTGCTCCCGAAACGCAGCCGCGTAGGCGCTGGCGCGCGCGCTGAAATGCTGCGGCACTAGCAGTCGCACGATCCACCGCGGCAGCGCGCGCCACAGCTCGGCGTGGCGTTCCAGAAACGCCCGAAAGTCGATCGGGATCGGACGCGTGACGAGATACAGGAAGACCGTGTCCCACCCGTCGGGGGTGATGCCAATTGGCAGCTTGTCCGGGAAGTACCGCACGGTCTCGACCTCCCCGGCGTGAAAGGTCAGTGCCGGCAGGTCCGCGCGGGGGATCTGGTGCGTCAATGTGAAGTGCGTCACCTTGTCCCACTCGGCTGCGAGCCAGCGGCGATCCCGATCAGCTAGGACCGCGTCGAGCAGCATCAGCCGTTCCACCGCCCGCGGCAGCGCGACGGGACGGCGATGTCGGTTGTCGGGCTCCCCAATCGCACGGTAGAGCCCCTTGTGATGCACATGGAACAGCCGATTGGGTCGTGCCCCCGTGATATGCGCAGTGGCGAGGCGACGCTGGACCAGGGTGGCGAAAAAGTCGCGCACGTTGTGGCCATGCTGAATACCGGCGTACGTCTCGTAATTGCGTTCCATGCAGACCCCGGCATGCAGCATCACCGTCACCAGGAACCCGGCCTGGCGCTCGGTGAACCGGTGGCCTTGCACGGCCTTCACGCGCTCGTCCCAGGTCACTCCAAGATCTCCTCCGCGAGTCGGGGATCCAGCGACGACCCGCGTCCACCGCCACCCGATCGACCACCGACACGGCTGGTAGAGCCGCGGAACCGCGTGAACCCGGCGGCGGCTTTGCCCGCCGCGTGTGCACCTCGGTAATGCAATGTGGTGACTTCGACATCCTCGAGATCGCGGCGGCCGTCCGCCCGCTCGTACTCGATCCGCACGTCGGGGAATTGCACCCGGTTATTGATGACGGGGAGCTCGTGTGCCTCCGCCCATTCCCGAATTTCGGCGCGGCTCCGCCCGGGCCGGCCATCACTGTCCGACCGGCCCCGATTCGGTGCCTGCAGAAACCGCTGGTACTCCCGTTTGAGTTCGCTGTCGAGCACGACGCGATCGATCCGGGCGCCGTCGCCGCGCAGGCGTTCGGCCGCCCGCAGGTACGCGCGAAAGAGCTGCGCATCGTGCGATAGTTCGCGAGCCTTGGCGACGCCGGCATAGAAGGACTGCGGCCGATCGCGATCCGATCGTCGATGGCGCTCAAGCAGGCCGCGGCCGCGCTCGGTCAGGGTCACGAGCGTCGTGCGATCGCCCTGTCGCTCCTGTGGCGCGACGGTCTGTATCAGCCCCGCGCTGCGTAGCCGCTCCAGATCGCCGTGCCAGATATCGGCCGGCTCATGGCGGTGGTCACGTAGGTCATCGGCAGGCACCGCGCGAAACGCGCCCACCGTGGCCAGCGTCCGTACTTCGGATCCACGGAGGTCGTATGCGTCGCCACCATCCGTGACGCGTTCCCGGTCCATGCCATGCGGGAGATCGAGATCTTGTGCGAACACGTCGCGCGGGTCGACGGGGTCGCGGTCGCGCGCGTCGCGATCCAGGTCGCGTGGATCGTTGTCGCGGGGATCGAGGGCGTCGAACATGGCCGATCAGTCCTCCTCCAGGTGCGTACCGCGAAGGTCGTAGTCGAGCGAGTCCGCGGTGATCAGCTGCCCGTCGAGATGGGTCAGTTTCCGACCGGTGTCGCGGAGGAACAGCCACCGCGCGACGACGTAGAACGCGGCATGCAGATTGACAAAGACCACCAGCGCGCTGGCGACGATCACAGTGCCGTGGAATTGAAACAGGCTCCGCTTGTACGGGGCGAGAAACGTCAGTTCCCCCGCCAGCCATGAGACCACGAGAAACAGCACGAGCACGGCAAGAAAGGCGGTGTTGGCAATCACGGACGCGTCTCCTCGAACGCCTGGTCGACGCGGAAGTAGGTGACCTGGATGCCCAGCGGGTTGATGCGAATGAAGGCGTTCGGCACGCCGTCGCGCACGAGGAAATCGAGGTGGGCGACGTAGCGCTCGCGCTTGCGCTCCTGGCGGGTGCCGACGGCGTAGTACTTCTTCTCGAAATCTACTGACGCTTTGTACGGCGGCGCGGTCAGTTCGGCGAGCGCCACGTTCTTGACGTCGACATCGATCTCGTCGTCGGCGTTCGTCAGGAAGGTCTGAATCATCCGCGTCTCGTCGTTATGCGCAATGGTCGCGTCGGCGAGGCCTGGCGTCAGGAAGAAGAGCGAATCAGGGTACTCACGCTGAATCGTGGCGCGCAGCCGACTGAAGTGCGTGACGATGAAACGGGTCAGGAAGTACCGCAGCTCAGGCGCCTGCGGCCGATACGTCGACGCGTCATAGGCGACGGCTTCGGCCCGGCCGACGTCGTCAATCCGGATGACGAGCGGCTTCACATTGGCGTAGCGGACCTGGGTGCGGACATTCAAGACCAACAGACCGACCGCGAGCGCGGCGACGAGCACGACGGCCACCCGCAAGTACGTGTTCGTGACCACGGCGGACCCGTACACTTCGACGAACTGCCGCTTGGCATTCTCGAGGGTCTTGGGGTTCAGATCGGCGACGACAGGTTCCATGATCAGCCCTACCAGAGCGGGTGAAAGTGCAGCACGCCGGCGATGGTCCAGACCACGCCAATCGCGAGACCGATCAACGCGGCAACGCCAAACGCGGTGAAATACCACCGCGCAAACACAGGTCCAGCGGTACGGTCCCTTTCCCGTTCGTCACTTGACATCCACATCAGAACCTCACTGCGTGATTCGGCAACACGCTTTCCCCACTGCGCCCTGAGAAGATTGAACTGGTCAACGACGGGACCAACAGGATGCCGACAGTAAAGACACCGATAATCACGAACGCCTCGACGCCGTAAATCATGTACAGGTCTTCGGTAATCCCCGGCGGTATGGTCGTCAAGAACTGAAAGATGAAGCGCTCGAAAATCATCAGGAAGGCGAGCGCCACGACGGGGATGAACGAGTACTGTAAGAACGCCTTGAACCATGACCAGAACAGAAAGTCAAGCTTCGGCACAATGAAGAACGGCACGAAGATCGGCCCGAGGAGCGCACAGACCGCGCTGGCGATCAACCCGAACGCGACGATGGCCAGCGAGACCACCTTCGCCAGCGTGACCACAATCAGCAGCAGCCAGTACATGAGATTCGCCAGGATGGACCAGGCATCGGGCTGCATGAACTGCTGCCACAGGTAATCGAGGTGATCGAAGGTCAGTTCCAACGACCGCGCGTCGAGGATGTTCGCGAACTCGTGCGTCTGATCCGTGATCAGGTTGCTGAACGAAATGCCGATGCCCGGAATCGGCGCCTCGTAGAAGGCAATGAGGCTGTAGCCGAAGGAGAGGAACAGGAGCATCCGGGCGATCTCGAAGAGATGCTCGCCCAGGCCGCGCCCACTGAACATGATCCGCACGCCCTGCCAGACAATCAGGATCAGCGCGAACGCCACAAAGAGCCGATACCCGAGCTGGAGGAACTCCGGTTCGTAGGTCGTCAGCAAGGTGGAAATGGCCTGCTGAATCGTCGCGATGATGCCGAGTCGCGCGTCAATGGGCGGCATGGGTCCCTTTCAGGGCTGGCGCCAGCTGCGCAGATCGGACGCGGCGCCGGCGATGAACGCGGTATTGGCGTCGGTCCCGTTGCGCAAGCGTCCCAGCTGCATGTTCATCACGGCCGCTTCCGTGTCACGCGCGCGCTTGTTGTCGATCAGGAGCTGCTCGGTGATCGCCGTCAAGAACTCCGCGCGGGTCTGTTGTTGGCGACTCTCAATCAGGGCGGAACCACTGATCTTGTCGAGCACCGCGGTCGCGCTCTGCTCGCTGGACGGATCGATCGCGTCCGCCATGAAGGTGTCAATGGCCTCGAGCTCGCGGCGGCCGTTGAACCGGAGCTCGCCGGCTTGGTCGGTGCCCACAATCAAGCTGGAGTCCGCGAGATCGAGCGTAGCAAGCGCGGCGAGGATGGCCTTGTACGCGTCAGGCGCGGACGCCTGCAGCGCGGCGAGTTCGGCGCCTGGCGGTTCGCGGTCACGACTCACGCGCGCATATCCGGTCCCGCCGGTATCCCCGGTGTTCAACGCGGCCATGAAGGGGTAGGCATAAAGAAACTGGTCGCCGTCGATCGGATGCGTCCGCCAACGCGGCGGGTCCGGCAGCGCGTACTTCGTCAGATCCGTGAGGGCGCTCAGGCGCTTCGCCATCCGCTTCACGACATCCCGCTCATGACTCAGCGTCTCGATCAGCAGCTCCTTGAGCCCCGCCGTCACAGAGTTCTTCCAGGTCGTGAGGGCATCGAAAACGATGAGTTGCGCCGTGGCGTACCCGGCACTGACCGCGAGGAGTGCGATGACGATCGCGACGGTTCGTAGACGATGGGTCATGATGTGGCTCCGTCTCGTCAGGGCTGACGCCACGACCGCAAATCCGCGGCGGCACCGGCGATCAGGGCCGTCCCGGCGGCGCGGCCGTCGCGCATCCCGATCAACCGCATGTTCATCGTGGCGGCTTCGGTATCGCGGAGCCGTTTGCTCCGCGCGAGGAGCTGTTCCAGCGTGTGCGAGAGGAGCTGATTGGCCGCCGTGTCGTGGCGGCGGGCGAGGAGTTCGCCGGCGGAGATCTTGTCGAGAATCGCCGTCATCTGGTGGAACGAGGACCCGGGATTGAGGACGTCCGACTCGAGGAGCTGGGTCACCCCTTGGAGCAGGCCGCTATAGCCACGCACGAGCGCGACCTGATGGCCACCCATCTCGGCGACGGAGTCGGTGATTTCGATCGTCGCGTAGGCGTTCTGGATGGCTTTCCGCGTGGCCTCGGGCAGCGTATCGAGGAGCGCGTCCGGTCGTTGCAGGGCGCGCGTGGTCTGCATGTACCGCTCACCAGTCGCATCCCCGCTATTCAGACCCTGCAGCCAGGGCGCGCCGTACAACCAGCGCGAGGGATCGTGGGCGGTAATGTCGATCGCGGGCATGCGATAGCGATCGAGCGAGCCCAGACTTCTCGCGAGGCGCACGATGGTTTCGTATTGCTCGACGAGTGTGTTGTATTCGGTGAGCGTGCGCTCCGCGATCAACACGGCTTCGGCGAAGTTCGCGGGGTCAAATACGGCCCATTGGGCGCGCGCGGACGATGTCAGCAAGATAAACACGACGACAAGTGCGGCGATGCGTTTCATGGCAGACCTCTACTCGCGCGACGCGAGGCGCTCTTGCGGACCTCGGCCCGCTGGCGCGTAGGCGGGCAATTCCAGATCGCTCGTGAGGTAGACCTTCACGCGATGCCCTTCGCGAATGGTCACCGTGGGCAATCGATTGAGGAACCGGTTCATGGTTTGGGCTGTCGCTTGCGTGGTGGACTCCGAGACGCTGCCGGCAATCACGACGGGCTGCGCGCCACTGGTGCGGCTCAACGTCGCGCCGGTGAGAAATTGCGCGAAGCCGGAGAGCAGGCCCACCGCCGCGGACGCGCCGAACGTCGAGCGATAGTGCTGATTCACCTGATCCCTCACGCCGGCATCGCCGATCGCGTTCAGCCCGAGAAAGTGCTCGAGCGGATACGTGCGTCCATCCGGCATCACGAGACGGGTGAACGAGACCGCGAGCCGCGTTTCGCCAAACGCTTGCACCGGTTTCGTCTGCCCCAGCACCCGCGCGCCGGCCGGGATGACCACCGCGCTGCCGTCGTGCGAGTACACGGGCGTGGTGACCAGGCACTTGACCGGCGCCGCCGCGCTGCCGTCGAGCCGCTTGGTCAGCACGGTATCGATCACCGTACCTTCGAGCAGCCGATGC
>JBKPDW010000230.1:0-3665 GCA_046728115.1 Acidobacteriota bacterium
ATTACGGCGGGAGTGTCGGGCTGGCTCCGGATGTCTCCAATTGCAAGCGCTGGAGCACACCCAGGACGCGAGGCTGCATGCCTGTCGTGAGGGGGGAGGGCTGACGAGTATTCCGAGTGCGGCGAAATCTCCCGGAGTCGCGACTGCCCTCGTCGTGACCACCTTCGGAGGCGAGATCGCACGCGATGGTGTTACGGTACGCGCGGAGGATCACAACCTTGAACCGTTGAAAGAAGGGAAGTCGTACTTAGTTGCCGGACGAGCCCCGGCTTGGTGCGACGTGTCTTCGTCGACGACGGCGGCGGCGCCGTCTGCGGAAGGGTGCACCATCGTCCTGCGAGGCGTCGACGGTCGTGCGAGGGCCGGCCGCCGCGGCAACCGCGGTCCAGTGCTCCACCAGATCCGGTGAACCGCCGTGGACCTCGAGCCATGTGAGGGCCTCGCGAAAGATGCCGCGATGGACCATCGCGCGCTGCGCGCGAGGATTGGCCGCGACATCGGAGAGACGCCGCTGAAGGCCGAGCGACTGGCGCAACCGTTCGACATCGCGCCGCGCGAGCGGCAGGCCACCCAGCCGCGGGCCGTACACGGAGCCGTCGTCGGTCCGGCGTTCTTGAAGGGGAATGCCGAGCGGAACAAGCAGGCTGCCCAGCAGGATGGCATTCGTCAACGTGTCGGGTGCGGCCGCGAACCGGCTGCGGTAGGCGTCAAGCGATGCGAGCGATCGCCAGAGCGAGTCGTTGGCGCCGCGATGCAGCTCCGCGGATACCGGTTCGAGCAGGCCAATCGCCGCCAGCGCCCGAAACGTTTTCTCGGCCGCGCCGGCGCGCAGAATCTTGTAGTACTCCTCGAGCAGCCGCGGCGGCGAGCTCTTCGAGATCTCGCGCCGGTTGGCGCGGATGGCCTCGACGAGCGCCGGATCGATCGTGAAATCCAGCCGCGCCGCCAGCGCAATGGCGCGAATCATCCGCACCGGATCTTCCCGCACGCGAACATCGGGATCGCCAATCGCGCGGACGATGCCATCCCGCAAATCGTCGAGCCCGCCGACGTAATCGATCACTGAAAACGTCGCGATATCGTAGAACAGCGCGTTGATCGTGAAGTCGCGTCGGAAGGCGTCCTCTTCTGGCGTGCCGAAAGTATTGTCGTGGTGAATCAGCTGCTCGCCTTCGGGTGTCGACGGATCCGGCGCCGGGACGCCATCCTGGACGACTTCCTCGCCTGGCGCCACCTGGCGTCGAAACGTCGCAACCTCAATCACCTTCGGCCCGAACCTCACGTGCGCCAGACGAAACCGCCGCCCGATGATCCAGCAGTTTCGAAAGAGTTTCTTCACCTGGTAGGGATGCGCGGACGTGCCGATGTCGAAATCCTTGGGCCGGCGCCCAAGGAGGAGATCTCGTACGCTTCCGCCGACGAGATATGCCGCGTGATGGAACTGGCGGAGCCGGTAAAGCACTTTGAGGGCGTCGGGATCGATATCGCGTCGTGAAATCACGTGTTCCGCCCTCGGAACAATCGTCGGCTCGACCATCGAGGGCATTGTACCTAGCAGGTCAGGGGTTTAGGGGTTAGTCTGATCCCTGTCCTTCATCCGCGCTCTCAGGTAGCATCGCGTATGCTCTACCTTCGCGCGATCGTGTCGTTGGCGCTGGTTTTCGCGGCGTCGATTGCCTCAGCCGCCGACGATTCACTGGCGCGTGCGCGGCAGTTGTACAACGACGGAAAGTTCGAGGCAGCAATCGAGGCGGCCGAACAAGCCCGACTGTTGCCTGCGCAGATGCATCTCGCCGATTTGGTCGCGGCGCGCGCGTACCTCGAGCGTTTCAGGTCGACCTCCGCGTCGGACGACCTCACGAACGCACGCGAGCGGTTTCGGCGCATCAGTCCCACAGGCTTCACGCCTCGCGAGCGCGGCGAGTACATCGTCGGGCTCGCTGAAACCCTGTTTTTCGAAGGCGCATACGGTGCCTCGGCGAGCGTGTTCGACTCGGTGCTGCAGGGGCACGACCTGACGGCGTACGGCGCGCGGGAACGCGTGCTGGACTGGTGGGCAACCGCCGTCGATCGTGACGCGCGCCCGCGACCCGAGGCGGAGCGGCAGGCAATCTACAAGCACCTCCGGGAGCGATTGGAAGGGGAATTGACGATGCACCCCGACTTCGGGGCGGCATCGTTCTGGCTCGCGGCGGCGACGCGCGCGCAGGGTGATCTCCAGACCGCATGGGATGCCGCGCTTGCCGGCTGGGTTCGCGCGCCCTTGTCAGGCGACGGAAGCGTTGCATTGCGGGCCGATCTCGATCGCCTGATGCAGACCGGCATCATCCCCGACCGGGCCCGCGCGGTCGATGCTCCCGTCGATGCGTTGCAGCTTCAGTGGGAAGAGTTCAAGGAACGCTGGAGGCCGTAAGGGGAAGTTACGATTTAGCCTCTTTCCAGTTGTCACCAATCCCGACGTCGACCGTTAGCGGGACGCGCAGCTTGACGGCCGACTGCATCCGATCGCGAACGACTGCGGCAACCTCGTCCGCCTGGTCTTTCGGAACCTCGAATACCAGTTCGTCGTGCACGGTGAGGATCATCCGCGCGCCGGGACATGAGGCGAGCGCCGCGTGCGCGTCGATCATCGCGCGCTTCATGATGTCGGCGGCCGTTCCCTGAATCGGCAGGTTGACCGCCATGCGTTCGGCCGCAGATCGAATCTGGAAGTTCCGGCTGTTGAGCTCGGGCACCAGCCGGCGGCGTCCGAACATCGTTTTCACGACGCCGGTTGCGCGGCCCTCTGCGAGCGTGCGATCGATGAACGCGCGGATGCGCGGGAAGCCGGCGAAGTACGCGTCGATGAAGTGTTGCGCCGCCTCGGGCGTGACGCCGATGTCCTTCGAGAGCGTGAACGCGCTCTTCCCGTACAGCAGCGCGTAATTGATCATCTTCGCCGTGCTGCGCATCTTGTGTCTGTCCATCGTCGTTCCAGAACCGAAGACCTTCAGCGCCGTCTGATCGTGGATGTCGTCGCCGCGCCGGAAGGCCTCGATCAGCGTCTCGTCTTCGGCCATGTGCGCGAGCACACGCAGCTCGATCTGCGAGTAGTCGGCCGAAATCAGGACGTTCCCCCGATCCGCGATGAACGCGCTTCGAATCTCGCGTCCGAGCGGCGTCTTGATCGGAATGTTCTGCAGGTTCGGATCGCTGCTGCTCAAGCGTCCGGTGGCGGCAACGGCCTGGTTGAAGCAGGTGTGAACGCGTCCGGTCGTGGGGTTGATCAGCTGCGGCAGCGCGTCGATGTAGGTTCCCTTCAATTTCATCAGGGCGCGCCACTCCAGGATCATGCGCGGCAGGTCGTGCGTGAGCGCGAGCTCTTCGAGGACTTCAACTGCCGTCGACGGTGCGCGAGACGCGCCGGTCCGCTTCAGGACCGGAAGCTGAAGCTTGTCGAACAGAATCTCCGACAGCTGCTTGGGTGAGTTGATGTTGAACTCGCCGCCCGCGCTCGCGTAGATCTGCGCCGTCCGCTGCGAGAGCTCCTGCTCGACCTTCTGCGATTGTGCCAGCAGCGCGGGGCCGTTGATTCGAATGCCGGCCTGTTCGACCGCCACGAGGACCGGCACGAGCGGCAGTTCGAGCTGCAGGTAGACGTCGCTCAGATGCGCGCTGTCGAGGCG
>JBKPDW010000231.1:0-7374 GCA_046728115.1 Acidobacteriota bacterium
GTGTACGCGCCGACCATGAAGAACGTGAAATCGGCCGCATTGGAGAACCGCTGCCGATAGAACGAGAGCATTTTCTCGCG
The DNA here is from genome assembly GCA_046728115.1 of Acidobacteriota bacterium. GTDB lineage: Bacteria > Acidobacteriota > Vicinamibacteria > Vicinamibacterales > CAVVIG01 > CAVSWN01. The sequence continues at coordinate 81 of JBKPDW010000231.1, forward strand.
ATCGAGCGTCGCGAGCCGCTCGACCGTGATCGGCTGCGATGTGTAGTGGTTCGACGTGTTCATCTGGCCGAGCTTTTCGTTGAAGATCTGACCCGGCGAGCGGCCGCGATTGACGACGATCGGCTCCAGCTGCCGTTTGAGCAGCGCAAACGACTCAGGGTCGTCACCCGGCCGCATGAACGTCTCGTGCAGAAGCTGCAGTGCGGTTTCGAGTTGCGCCGGGGCAGCCGATCCCGAAATGCCGTGGGTCGACAGCGACATGTAAGGCCGGGCCGATGCGAGCTTGCCGGCGAGCAGCTTCTGGAGCTCCAGCGCTTTTAAACCGCCAATGCCCGCCAGACTGACGTACGTCGGTGAAAGGGACGCCTCGAGGTAATCGGCGGGGGGCGCCAGCGAAGTGCCGCCCTGTGCGGCGAGCGTGAACAACACCTGATCGTTCTTGAACTCCGTTGGCTTCAGCCAGGCCTCGATGCCATTGGCGAATCTCACGATGGTAACGTCGAGCTTGTCGAGCGTGCGGCGTTGCGAGATCGCGCCGGCGGTGGGCGCCGTCTCCATCAGGCCGCGCGTTGACGCAGTGTCGGCCCAGGCAACGACCGATGCGGCGTTGGCGGCCGTGAGAGCGGCCTGCAGGTCTGTGTCGGTCGGAATCCGGATGTCCGGCTTCTGCGGTGAGATCGCCAGAATCACCCGGCTGGTGTCGACGAGCAAAGTCTTGGCGAGCGCCGAAGCCTCGTTGACCACGATGCCGGGGAGCAGCTGCTGGACGAGCTTGTACTCGTAGGCAATTCCAGGGCTCGGCTCGTCATCGAGGAAGTGGTTCAGGTACTCCTGCGCGAACGAACCGCTCTCCGTCTTCTCCCGCTCGTTGTACGCACGTTCATAGAACGCAGCCATCCATTTCTTGGCGCGGTCCATCTCGGCCTCGGTGAACCCGAATTCCCGAACGCGTTTGGCTTCGCTCGCAAGCACCCCCACGCCGTCCTCGAGCCTGCCGTCTTCCACGGATGCGTTCATCGAGAATGTAGACGCCGTTCGGCTCAGCGAACCATTGCTGGCGCTCGCGCCGAGGAACTTCGCGTCAGGTTTGCGCTCGAGCTCGCCAAACCGCTCGTCGATCATGTGATCGACGAATCGTTCGATCAGGTCACGGCGATAGTCGGCGACGTGTGACTCGCCTTCACGCGCGCGCTTGCGAACAATCGAGACGTTCGATTGCGTGACCTCCGGATCGGCGACGACGCTGATGAGCGGTTGATCGTGAAGAGGCACGGTGCGATCCGGCTCCGTTCCTGCAGGACCGCGCGCCTTGACATCCGCGAACGTCGTCCGGATGTCCTGTTCGAGCCGCTGTGGATCGAGATCGCCGACGCCGATCACCGCCATCCGGTCCGGCCGATACCAGGTGTCGTAGAAGGAACGCAGCCGCGCCGCCGGTGCGTTGCGCAGGATGTCGGGTTTCCCGATCGGCAGGCGTTCGGCGTATCGCGATTTGTAGAACAGCACCGGCAACTGCTTGTCTCGAATCCGCGAGCTCGCCCCGAGCCCACCGCGCCACTCTTCGATGACGACTCCCCGTTCCTTGTCGATCTGCTCGGGGCTCAGCGTCAGGCCCCCGCCAAAATCGGCGAGCGCAGTCAAACCCTTCGCGACGATCTCCGGCTTGTCGGTGGGAAGATCGAGCATGTAGACCGTTTCGTCGAAGCTCGTGTACGCGTTCACGTGCGGCCCGAGCCGCGCGCCGGTCGACTCGAAGTACGAGACCAGCTCACCAGGCTTGAAATGCGCGCTCCCGTTGAATGCCATGTGCTCGATCAGATGCGCGAGGCCCTGCTGATCGTCGGCCTCATTCATCGATCCGGCTTTGACCGCAAGCCGCAGAGACACGCGGTTGGCTGGACGACTGTTCTGCCGCACGTAAAACCGCGTGCCGTTCGGCAGCGTGCCGGTGCGCACGGCGGCATCGAACGGAATCGTGTCCTGGAGATCGATCGCCGCCGGATACTGCGCGTGAACCCCCAGAACGAACAGGCTCGCCATGAGGGCGAACGACGCGACGATCCGGCGGACACGCTCGCCTGAAGGTTCGTGCTCCGTCGGCGATGACGGAGCCACTTGCGCTGTCGGACCGCGACGGTTCAGCCGAGCGTAATAGGGTCGCTGCGCGATCATCGCCTTCTCCAGTCGTTCGCGATGGTAGCACGTATAATTACAACGTGGACAACGACTTCGACGCCGTCATCGTCAGCGCGTGCCGTACGCCGATCGGATCGTTTGGCGGAGCGCTCAAAACCGTTTCGGCCGCAGATCTCGGCGCTGTGGTCGTACGCGAAGCCATCACTCGTGCGCACGTACAGCCTGCCGAGGTGGGCGACGTGATTCTGGGTTGCGTGCTCCAGGCCGGCGCCGGAATGAACGTGGCGCGTCAGGCTGCGCTCAAGGCTGGGCTGCCGATCGACGTGCCGGCGGAAACGGTGAATCGCGTGTGCGGATCGGGATTGCAGGCTGTGGTGCACGCAGCCGAAGCCATTCGTGTCGGCTATGTCGATACCGTCGTGGCGGGTGGGACCGAGTCGATGTCGAACGCGCCGTATCTGCTCGGCCAGGCACGATGGGGCTATCGGATGGGCAATGCCTCTGCGATCGATTCGATGCTGAGCGAGGGGCTCACGTGCGCGATTCGATCCTGCCACATGGGTCTCACCGCGGAAGAAGTGGCGTGTCGATATGGCATCTCGCGTGTGGATCAGGACGCGTTCGCAGCCGAGAGCCAACGGCGCGCCGTTCGTGCGAGGGCCGATGGCAGCTTCGCGCAGGAAATCGTTCCTGTTCCTGTGCCCCAGCGAAGGGGTCCTCCAATCGCGTTCGAGGCCGACGAATATCCGCGTGAAGGAACCACCATCGATAAGCTCGCCGCATTGCAGCCGGCATTCAGGAAGGACGGGAGCGTAACCGCTGGCAACGCGTCAGGGATCAACGACGGCGCGGCGGCGCTCGTGATCTCGACGCGTACGACGGCGCGCGGCCTTGGCGTGCGACCGCTCGCCCGAATCCTGTCGTATGCCTCCGCGGGCGTGGATCCGGCGGTGATGGGGATCGGACCGATTCCGGCGGTTCGCAAGGCGCTCGACCGCGCCGGCTTGACCAGCGATCAGATCGACCTGTTCGAGCTCAACGAAGCCTTCGCGGCGCAGTCGCTTGCCGTGGTCCGCGAGCTGCGCCTCGACGCCGAGCGAGTAAACGTCAACGGCGGCGCGATCGCGCTCGGTCATCCCATCGGCGCCAGCGGCGCGCGCGTCCTGACGACGTTGCTCTATGCGCTGCGTGCAAGGAGCCTGCGTTACGGCGTCGCATCGCTCTGCGTTGGCGGCGGGATGGGCATCGCCATGGTCGTCGAGGCTCTTTGAAGAGTGTCAGGTCAGAAGTCAGAAGTTGGAAGTCAGAAGGTAGAAGTCAGAAATCAGGCGCTTGAACGGATTCTCGCACACGCGCGCAACGCGTCGCCGCGCGAATGCTGCGGACTGTTGCTCGGAACCGGCGGCCAAATCGTCGACGCCATTCCCACACGCAACATCGCGGACAACCCCGCGCGATTTGTCATCGATCCGAAAGATCACATCGATGGCCGCCGCGAAGCGCGGCGCCGCGGCATGGAGGTGGTTGGCTTCTACCACTCGCACCCGCACTCGGCGGCCGAGCCGTCCGAACGCGATCGCGAGGAAGCCGGCTATCCCGATTACCTTTACTTGATCGTCGGGTTGATTTCGGAGCCGGCCGACATGCGACTGTTCCGGCTGCAAAACGGGAACTTTCTCAGCGTGCCGTTCGTCAGAGTCCGCTGAGTGCCCAGGCTCTTTTCCGCGGTTGGTGTCGCTCTCTGCGTGCTCGCGCCCGCGACCCTCGGTGCCCAGGACTCGCCGTCGCCTTCTCAGCCGCCGCCGACCGTTCGCGACATCCGTATCACGGGCGCAAAAGAGCTCTCGCCGCGGCATATCCTCGACGCCATTTCCACTCAGATCGGCACGCCGTTCACGTCCACGCCCGACCAGGTCACCAGCGACGTTCAGCAGCTGTACAACAAGGAGGGCTACACGTTCGCGCGAGCCAAAACCGAGTTTGATGCGGACTCGGGCGTTCTGACGATTGCCATCGACGAGGGCGTCATCGACGCCGTCGAGTTCGACGGAGTCGACAGCAAGCTGGCCACGACTTTCATGCAAGAGTTCGCGCTGCACGCCGGTGATGTGTTCAACCGCAGCCGGGCGCGCCAGGCGCTCGACGCTTTGCTCCGTCCGACGCGCGGCGCGGTCACCCCGGGCCGGGTGGAACACACGGCGGAATCGGTCACCGATTCACGCGACCTCGGCCAGCGGCGTCGAACGTTCGATCTGATCGAGCGGAACGGCCAGCGGATTCTCGTGGTCGGGCTTCGAGAGCGGGCTGGGAGGTTCAAGCTGTCGCCGAATTTTGGCGATCGAGAAGACTGGTTCACGCCGGTCGACGGCCTCGTTCCGTCGCTCGACTTCGGCGCCGCCGTCTTCGACCACGAGAAGTTCAACCATACGTTCATTTTCGGGCACGTGTCGATCAAGACCGCGTCCGGCAACGCGGGCTACGCCTTCGGCGTTGAGCGTCCGTTTTTCAGCACGCGGAAGTTGTTCATTGGTGTCGAAGGTCACGATTTGACCGCCACCGACGATCACTGGCAGGTCTCGACGAACGAGGAGGGCCTGGCGGCGATCGGACCACGTCGTAGCTACCGCGACTATTACCGGCGGCAGGGCGTTCAGTTCTCGTCTGCGCTTCGCGTCGAGAAGCATATCGAACTCCAACTGGCCTGGAAGATGGAGAGTCACGACGCGCTCAAGACCGAGACGGACTTCAGCCTGTGGAACGACGACACCCCCTTCGGTCCGAATCGGCCCGCGGACGAAGGACAGTTGAACGCCTTGACGATCGGCGCGTCCATCGACGGTCGCGGGTTCGACCGCGAATCGCTCGAGGCCAGTTACCTGCGGCATCAGCTCGAAACGCCATTCGGCATGCGTCTCGTCGATCCGCAGGAGAAGGGTCTGTGGACGGTCTGGCGGATCGATTGGACGTCGGAGATTTCCGCTCCGGATGCCTTTGCCAGCGACTTCGACTTCCGCCGTCACATCGTCAGCGGCCGCGTGCGCTCGCGCGTATCGCGGTACCAGGAAGTCGGTGCGCGTGTGATCGGCGGCTGGTCGCAGGGCGTCCTGCCGGTGCAGCGTCAGTTCGCAATTGGCGGTATCGGCTCGGTCCATGGCTACGACTTCAAGCAGTCCATCGGCGACACGATGCGCCTGTTCAACCTGGAGTACGCCTTGGGCTGGCAGTCCGGACCCCACCTGCTGGCGTTCCTCGACGCTGGACGCACGACCAGTCGCATAGTGGCCGGCGTTCCGCCCGCCGACAGCGACTGGTTGAAGGGCTTCGGATGGGGCATCGGTCTGGGAGGCGTGCGCGTCGACTTTGGATACAAGCTGGCATCATCGACGGGGCCCGTGCAGGTCCAGGTGCGGTTCGGCCGGACGTTCTGATATGTCCGGGGTCCTCGAGCTGCTCCATGGGACCCGGATCCGGACCCTCGCGATCGTCGCCCTCCTGCTCGGCGCGACGCCGGCGTCTGCCGCGCTCGATGTGCAGGTAAAGGACGTTCACGCACCCGCTTCCGCAGTTCGCACGACGATCGAACTCCGCGACATCGTGCCCGACCGCTTCAAGCGTTCGATGGACGAGGGTCGCGTGCTGCATCTTCGGGTGCAGGCCGAACTCTGGGAAAGCCGGCCGATCTGGGATCGGCTGGTCTATCCGGCTATCGTGCGCGTGTTCCGCCTGGGCCGATCGACGGCCGGCCGGGACATCGCCGTCACCGATTCAGACGGCAAAGCCACGAGTTACGCCACGTTCCCGAACGCGATGCCAGTCGTCGTGGACCTTGGCGACCGCAGTCGTCTGGCACTCGCCGAGAAGTACTACGTTCATGTCGTTGCGACGCTGGGTACCCTGGCGGATCGCGAGGTGGACGAAGTTGGGGATGCGGTCTTCGGCCCCGAATCGGAATCAAACGGCCTCGGATCGCTCGGCCGTCTCGTCGTCAAGACTGCGGTGAAAATCAGCGACTATCTGCAGAGTGTATCGGCCGAAGCGAGGAGCCACAAACTCGCTGGCGCCGACATCCTCCGTCGGCCAACCCCATAGGTTTCCGCCAAGCCCGCCGCGAACGCCGAATAGATGCCAGGATGACAGCCTTCCGGTAGAATCCGTGACCTGTTTGGCAGCGGTCTTCCCGACTGCGTACCCGTTCGCGTGTCAACGGAGGCTCACATGGCGCTGGATAGCCATGGCGATTCCAATCCCGGCCGCAAAGAAGGCTCAGTGGCAGCAATAGCTACTGATATCGCAGCGCCTCGACCGGCGGAATGCGCGATGCGCGCCGCGCGGGCACGTAGCTCGCAAGCGCCGCTATCGTGCCGAGCGTCAGCATGACGGCCGCAAACGTGATCGGATCGGATGCGGTCGTCTCGTACAGCAATCCGGCAAGCGTTCGGCTCAGCGCGAGAGCAAGAGCCGCTCCGATAGAAAGCCCGAGCAGGGTGAGCCTGAGGCCGTTTCCCACAACCATGCGCACGATGTCCTTTGTTTCGGCCCCCAGCGCGAGTCGGATGCCGATTTCAGACGTGCGCTGGCTGACGGCATAGGACAAGACGCCGTATATGCCAATGGCTGAAAGTAGGAGCGCGACGGCCGCGAACGCAGTGAGAAGCATCGAGCTGAAGCGCGCCCTTGCCAGCGACCGCGCAACCCATTGATTCATCGTTCGCACATCGGACACCGGCTGATCCTTGTCGAGTGCGCGGATTGTCCGCTCGACCACCGGCGCGAGAGCGAGCGGTTCGCCCGCGGTCCGGACGGTCAACGTCATGCTGCTGTACGCCAGCTGAGGGTGCGGCCAATACGAAGTCGGCTGCGGTTGGGCCTTCAGGTCCTCGAACTTGAGGTCGCCGACGACGCCAATGACCTCCGTCGGTACATTCGGCCGTGTCATCGCAATGGTCAGGTGTTTGCCGATCGGATCTTCATGGGCGAAATAGGTCCGCACGAGCGACTCGCTGACGATCACGACGTTCGACTTTTCGCGCATCTCGCGTTCGCTGAAGAAGCGTCCTCGCTTGAGCGGAATGTTCATCGCCGCGAAAAAACCGTTGTCGCAGACGCTGACCCCGGTGTTGTTGTTCTGTCCAGGTGGCGAAGTCGGACGCCCCTCGAT
>JBKPDW010000232.1:0-7173 GCA_046728115.1 Acidobacteriota bacterium
GTGCCGCCCTCCGCCAGCCGCAGGCGGCCGTGCTTGCGGCGCTCGGCGCCAGTGAAGGCGCCCTTTTCATGACCGAACAGTTCTGATTCGAGCAGCGGCTCGGGGATCGCGCCGCAGTCCAGTGCCACGAACGCCTTGCCACTCCGGGGACTCAGCTGGTGAATCGCCTGCGCCACCAGTTCCTTGCCCGTGCCGGTCTCGCCGACCACCAGGACCGTGAAGTCCGATGCCGCGACCGTGCGTACCTGGTCGATGACCTGCGCAACCTGCGCGCCCGGGCCCATCTGAACGACCAGACTGTTCGCGCGCTCGTCGCCGACGTGCCGGCGGAGCGCTTCGACCTCCCGTCGGATTGCACGTGCCTCGAGCGCTCGGCGCACGACGACGACGATCTCTTCGCCGTCCACGGGTTTGGTCACATAGTCGGCTGCGCCCAGCTTGATCGCACGCACGGCCGTTTTGGGATCGTGTTCCGCGGTAAATACCACCACGGGCAGACCAGGATCCGCAGCCTTGAGCGAAGCGAGGACCTCGAGGCCGTTCTCGTGGGGCAGCTTCAGATCGAGCAGAACGACCTGAGGCCGTTCGCGCGCCGCCCGAATCAGTCCCGATGGGCCGTCCGCTGTCGCAACCACCTGCAGTCCCCCCTGCTCGAAGATCGCCTTTACAAGCTTGCAGTTGACTGCGTCATCGTCGATGACCAGCAGCGTGTCCTTCTTGGAGTGCTCGCCATGGTGACGACGCCAGAAGTCAGGTGCGAACGCCATAGCTGGTGTTTCGGACGCTGAGATTGCATGGACTAGCCCAGCCAGCAAATCCTTTGTCGTGACTTGGTTACATGGATTTGGGTCTCCACGGCTGAGGTTGGAACGCCGTTCGCACATCGTCCGCTGGTTCGAGGTCTTTTTCCTCGGCCAGTGCGGAGGCGTCTCGCCTGGCATGTCGTCAGACCCAGACGTCCACTCGCCGCGAATTCAGGAGAGAGCAATGCGGAATCGAGTTGGTGTTTTTTGTGTGTGTGCGGCGGCACTGGCGGCGTGGCCGCGCGCGGCTTCCGCGGCGACGGATGCGGTCAACGCCACGTCGGTGAGCCCGACCCTGCAAGTCAGCGTCACGGTGCAGAAAGCCATTCGGCTGACGTTGAGCACCGGCACCAGTGGCACGACGTGCACGGTCAACGCGGCCAGCGATTATTCGATGAACTTCGGCAACGTGGATGCGCTCGGCATCAACGCGCCCTGCGGGTCCAAATTCGATCCGACGACCCCGGGCACGTCTCCGGCCGCGTATTACACCGACTATCGTCTGACGCCGACATTCACGAACCAGGCGGCCACGTCTGCCACCGTGACGGCGTACGTGTCAGCCAACTTCGCGACGTTGAACAACGTGTTGAGCATCGTGCAGGCGAACTCAGCGCCGGGCGGCATCGGGGCCCTGGCGGCGATGTCGACGATCTCCGGTTCGCCGACGTCCCTCGGAACGGGTCTGGCCAGCGGCACGCCGGCGACGCGCTACATCGGCGTGCAAGTGCAGCCAACCAACAGCGGCAGCACGCCGGTGTCCGGATCGGACTCTGCGACGATCACGTACACGATGACGATTCCGTAGGATCGATGGGTCGGCGTTTTCTTCCAGCAGCGCGTGTGTTCGCGGCGATCGTCGTCACGAGCGCGCCCGTGTCCGCGCAGGACATCGTGCTTGCGACGAACGCCGGCGGCCTAACGATAAGCGGCAGCAAACCAAGCTGGTCGACGGGCTTCGGCGCCCTGAACGGTCTCGGATTGGGCACACCCGCCGCCAATGTCACGATCCTCACGCCCGGCGGTGGCGGCGGCGCGCTCTATACATCGCCGTACAACATCGTGGTCAGCGGCGTCAATAACGGACATCCGGGAGTCGTCCGCGCGTACGTGAGCGCGAACTTCTCGCATCCTTCGATTTTGAAGGTCTACAGCTGCTCGGCGAGCTGCTCGAACGGATCGAGCTATTCGGCATTGTCGACGAGCCCGGCGACGCCGACCGACATCATCCCGTCACCAGGCCTTTCGTCGAGCCAGACGGTCACACGTTCCCTCGGCGTGTTCGTGAGCAATCAGAACGGCGCGTCCGCGTTCACTGGCGCCGATTCCGCCACGGTGAGCGTGCTGGTGTACGACGACAAGAGCGGAAGTCTTTTGCACACGTATACGCTGTCACTGAACAACCCGAACGAAAACGTGCAGACCGCGCTCAGCTTCATCCTGTCGGCGGCGCCGGGCGGACGCACGATTCTTGCGGCATCGGACTTCAGTCTCGCGTTCGGAAACGTCAACGGTCTCGGCATCGCGCCGGGCACCGGCTTGATCGCGACGACCATCGCCGGCGGCGAGCTCTACTCGACGCCGTATGTGCTGGTTCCGAGCTTCTCCAGCTTTTCGTCGACGACCGGCGCCATCAAGGCGTACGTGAGCACGGACTTCGGTCACCCATCGCAGCTCGAATTGCGCGATTCGAGTACTGGCGCCACCTATTCGTCGATCTCGAAGACCGTCGGTTCACAGACTACGCTGAGCGCGTCGGCATCATCAGGCTCGTCGATCACCAGATACATCGGCCTGTTCGTATCGGACGCCAATGGCGCGACGATTTTCACCGGAAGCGACAGCGCTACTGTCACATTCACGCTCGTGGTGCCGTGATGCCATTCATTCCTGCGAACCAAACGCGCGCGATTCGGCTGGCTCTCGCAGCATCCGTGGGTCTGACGGTGCCAAACGGCGTGCGGGCCCAAAGCCTCGGGCTCACGCCCGCCGAAGTCCGAGCCACGTTCAAGCCGCAGCAGGTCGTGCAGTTCGAGCTTGCAGTGTCGAACGACGGGGACGTGCCGGTCCCGATGCGCGCCAGCGTGATGGATCTCTGGTTCGACCCGGCCACGAACGAAAAGGTCTTCGGGGCGCCTGGAACGCTTCCGCGATCCGCGTCGAACTGGGTCGCTTTCGTTCCACCAATCTTCACCGTCCCGGCGCGCGGCACGGGAAAGGTCAAGGTCGTGATCACGCCCCCGCCCGACGCCAGCGGCGGATCCTATGCGGTCGTCTTCGTCGAGTCCAAGCCCGAGCTCGCCCGGGATGGAACCGTTGCGGGCAAGCCGATTTACACGAACGTTCGTCTGGGCGCAATCGTGCTGCTCGGCGCCGAAGGCAACCAGGACTTCCACATCGACGTCACCGAGGCCGAGCTCACGCCTCCAACGGCGACGCACGGACTCGACCTGCAGTTTCAGCTCGTGAACACCGGCAATTCTCACATCTTCCCCGAGGCGCGGCTGAGCGTTTTGAACGCGAGTCGCCAGGTCGTCGCGCGAACCGAAGCCGACACGAAGCGGTTCTTCCCCGGCCAGAAGGACTCGATGAAGCTGACATGGGCTGGCACACTGCCGCCGGGCGATTACACCGGGGTGCTGACCATCGCGTACGGCAAGGACCAGGTCTACACGCACATTCTTCCGATGCGCGTCGACATCAGCTCGTCGCCTCCCGTTCGATGACCTGCGCTGCCGCCCAGGCCCGGCGCCTCCGCCTGGCAGCAGCGCCTCTGCTCGTCGCTCTCGCCGGCCACGCTGCGATCGGACTCGCGCAGGAACAGTCTACCCGCCTGATAGAGGTCGCCGTCGCCGAGACGGTCGGCGTTGAACTGAGCGGCGTCAGCCATGCCATGGTCGTGGACGACACTGTCTGTCGCGTGGATGTCGTGCTCGACACGCTGCGGATCGTCGGCCTCCGCCGCGGCGAAACCATCGTCGTGGTCTGGCGCAACGACACACCCGAGAGCCTGCTCGTCCGCGTTGTTGCACCCGCGCCGCCGAAGCGCGACGTCCAGCCCACACGTGAGGAGCTCGATGCAATTGGCCACGGCACCGTGGGGACGTTGGCGCACATCGGCACGACGTCGCGCTCCGGGAAACACACCATCTCGATGCTGACGCCGTTCGCGTGGACCGAGGGGACTGCCCAACGCCGCTTCACGATGAACGGTCAGGTGCAGGGTAACCGTGCCGTCGACGCGTCGACGTTCAACCTCGACACGCTGTCGGCGCAATGGGTTCGCGGCACCACGACGGTACAGGTCCTCGACGTGGTGGTGAATCTGGACGGCGGCGCACCCGCGCGCATTACACCGACTGCACCCGTCGGTGGCTTTGCCGTGCGCGGCGCCGACGCCATCGTCTCGCGCGGCAAGAATACGATCGAAGCGTTTGGCGGCACCACGCTTCCCTACCTCGCGGCATCGCGGCAGTTGACCGGTGTCAACTTCAGCAGGCAGTCGAGCGATCGGATCTACATCGACGCGACAACTGCCGCTGTGCGAGCGCCGCTGCTGGACAAGAGCATCGCGGTGGGTCATCAGGTGAGCGCATTCCAGACCGTTGGCGTCACCGACCGACTGACGGATCGCGCGGCCGTCCAAGTCCACGGCGGCGCCGGGAGCACGGGATTCTACGGCCAGGGCGCGACGGCGTGGCAGACCGATCGCGTCTCGGCATTCGTCACCGCCACGGGTTCATCGCCGCAGTTCGGGCTCAATCAGCTGCAGCTCGTATATGCGCCCAGCGCCGCCGTTTCGAGCGGCGCGAACTGGAATGTCGTGCGACGCCTGCGCACGGGTGTCAGTTACAGCCACACGACGATGCAGGCGACCACGTTGTTCCCGGCCAGCTCCACGTCCGACTACGTATCGAGTACCGTCAACCTGTCGCCGGTTCGCAGCCAGACGCTGTTCGCGAACACGACATGGAACCGCACCATCGGCGGTCTGGGGGCTGCCGGCCAGACGCTGGGACGCCGCGTCGACATCGGCCTCAGCTCACAGTTCGGCCGGCGCGTCGCGAACAGTCTGCAGCTCTCGGCCGGATCGCTGGCCGATCCGCTGCAGCTCAACTCGCGCGGCGAAGTGAGCTTTCGCGACAACGCAACGCTGATGGTTCGAGGCGGATCCATCAATCTGAGCGCGTCGCACGATCGCCTGAGACCGTCGCTCGTGTCACGACTCCGTCAGCAGCTGAATCTGCTGGCTCCCGGACTGCAGCCGCTGTTTCTCGAAAATCCCGTCACGTTCGTCTCATCCTCGCTGATGCCGGCGGACGTTCGCGAGCTCCTCAGCGCCCTCGAGCCCGTTGACGCTCAGGTTTCGCTGTCCGGTCAGTTTCAAATCGGCCGACGCCTGACGATGAGCCCGACCGCTTCGTACCTGCACCGCGCGCAATCGTCGTCACTTCACTCACGGAACGAAATGTTCGGCTATTCGCTGACATGGCGCGCGACGCCGACGCTCGAGCTGCAGTCGACGCTCTCGAACGCGTTGATCTTCGATCCACGACTGACCGACTTGACGCGGACGACGATTTTCGGGATCGGGATTCGGAAGACGTTGAACGGCGCTCCAGGCTGGATCGCGCCGTCGGCGGGCTATCGCGTCCAGGGGCGCGTCTTCCGGGATCTGAACGTCGATGGTATTCCTGACGAATCGGAACCCGGCCTGCCGGGTCTGACCGTCCGACTGAACAACGGGCGGACGACGCGGACCGACGTGCGCGGCTGCTTCGAGTTCGACGGTCTGTCGCCAGGGGAGTACCGCCTGGTCCTGCCGCTGGAGCAACTGGGCTCGGGTGTTCGCCTGACGACACCGATCGAGCGCGACCTCCGCCTGTACGAGCACCGCATCGAGCAGGTGAATTTCGGCGTCGTCAATTTCTCGCGGCTGATTGGCGCGGTCTTCAACGACTACGCCCTGGACGGCGTGCGGCAGGCGGACGCGCTGGGCTTGCGGAAGGTCGCGCTGACGATCGAGGGCCAGGGCGTCGACCGCCGCATTGCAACCGACGGCGCCGGCGAATTCGAGGTGGACGATCTCGCGCCCGGCAGCTATCGCATCTCGATCGATCCCGCCACATTGCCGGCCAACTATGAACCGGCGGTCGCTACGGTAGCTGTCGATCTGGCTCCATCGTCGACCACGACGGTCAGCATGGCCGTTCGGGCGCTCCGATCGATCGCCGGCGGCGTGTTTCTGCGCGCCTCGAATGGCAGTCTGATTCCATTGAGAGGCATTCGCGTGCGCGCGCACGCGTCGGAGGCACTGACAGACGACGATGGCCGCTTCATGATCCGAAATCTGCCTGCGGGAGAACTGACTGTGACCCTCGAGCCCGCCGCGGCGCTGCCGCGCGATCTGGCTGCGCCCGCTGGAAGGCTGCGCATGCCCGCCGGCCCGACGCAAGTGGAGAACGCCACGATCGTGATCGATAACCCGCGGTTGATCGAGTACCTGGCGCCGTCAGACAGTCTCCCGCCGAGCGCGTCGTCCCCATCGACCAAGAGGTAGTCAGGCGAGCCCGTTACCGTTTCTTCTGCCGTCGTGTCTTCGACGATCGTGGCGGTAATGATCGCGACGGCTTGCGCGTTCGTCTCTTCGCCGCTGCCGTCTTCCGGGTCAGCCTGGTCGTGCGTTTCGCCGCGCGCTTCTTGCCCGCGCGTCCAGGCCGTGCGGCACGACGCTTCAGTTTGCCTTTGTGGGCACGAATCGATTCCGCGCCGCGCTCGAAGATCGGTTCGTCAGTCGGCATCGGCGCAACGCTTCGAGTGGCGCCGCGCGAGACCGGCGCATCGGCAACGCCAAGGACGTTGCACGCGACCTCGTAGAACGCCTGCCGGTCGGCCAGCCCGTTCGTGCCGCCGTTGATGCGCCTGGTGATTTCCTTGAACGCGTCGGCGGTCACCAGATCGGCCAGCTCGTTGAGACCCTTCTTCGACCAGAACAGTCCAGCGATTCGAAACGCAACATCCGGCAGCGCCGCTCGCGGAGGATCCGCCACGAGATCGACGTTCAGAAGATCGCCAAAGCGCCTGTAATTCGCGCGTCCGGTCACTTGAATCGGACCGCGTCCCTTGAACCGCTTGCCGTCGCCGGCCTCGGTGTTGCCGAGATTCTGCGACAACGTGGTAACCGGTTCGTACCGGCGCTGCGCATCCGTTGGTCCCCAGATTTCCTCCATGAACCGGAGCTGGCCGGACTCGTGCGCCACCTGCGCCAGGAAGGCTGCGGCGCGCTGAGGCGCTTCGATGGCGAACTCGGCCATCGCGGACGTGAGAAACGGTAGGAACTCACTGTTCTGTGTCGCAGACAGGCGCGGCA
>JBKPDW010000233.1:0-5896 GCA_046728115.1 Acidobacteriota bacterium
GTCGGCGACGTCTATCAGACGCTGCAGGCGTTCCTCGGCGGCCTCTATGTGAACCAGTTCAACCGCTTCGGGAAGCAGTGGCGCGTGTTTGTGCAGGCGGAAGGTGACGCGCGGCTTGCCGCGACCGACATCGGCCGCTTCTACGTCCGGAACGGCGACGGCACGATGGTGCCGCTGTCGACGTTCGTCACCACGCGCGACATCCGTGGACCCGAGTTCACGAACCGGTTCAACCTCTTCCGCGCCGCGCAGGTGATCGGCACCGCCGCGCCCGGCTACAGCTCCGGCCAGGCGATGGCCGCGCTCGAGCAGGTCGCGAAAGAGACGCTGCCGAGCGAGATCGGTTACGACTGGAGTGACCTGTCGTACCAGGAGCGGAAACAGTCAGGAACCCTCGTTCGGACGTTCGTGCTGTCGTTCGTGTTCGTCTTCCTGATTCTCGCGGCGTTGTACGAAAGCTGGTCGCTGCCGTTCTCGGTGCTCCTGTCAGTGCCGATCGCCGTCTTCGGCGCGTTCGTCGGACTGTATCTGCGGCGCTACGACCTCGATGTGTACGCACAGATCGGGCTCATTATGCTGATCGGCCTGTCGGCGAAGAACGCGATCCTGATCGTCGAGTTCGCGAAAGAGGAATTTGAGAACGGGCGGCCGCTTGTGGAGGCGGCACTCGAAGGCGCACGATTGCGGTTAAGACCGATTTTGATGACGTCGTTCGCGTTTATCCTCGGCTGCGTCCCGCTGTGGGTGGCGACCGGATCCGGGGCCGCGTCACGGCGGATCCTCGGCACCGCCGCGATCAGCGGCATGCTGGCAG
The DNA here is from genome assembly GCA_046728115.1 of Acidobacteriota bacterium. Lineage (GTDB taxonomy): Bacteria > Acidobacteriota > Vicinamibacteria > Vicinamibacterales > CAVVIG01 > CAVSWN01. Next base: position 815 of record JBKPDW010000233.1, read on the forward strand.
CGACCACCATCGCGATCTTCGTCATCCCGGTGTTGTTCGTCATCGTCGAACGGATCGCCTCGCGTCGGGCTGACCGGTCGGCGGCTGCGATGCAGCCGAAGCCGACGGAAGAAGGCGCATGATGCGCCGTGCAGCGTTCGCGTTGGCGCTGGCGGCGTCGGCGTGCACCGTCGGGCCTAACTACAAACGGCCGGTCGCGCACCTGTCGGAGGCGTATCGTGGCGCCGCACCGACCGGCGCACTTGCCGCCGACCAGCCGTCACTCGCCGATCAGAAGTGGTGGGAGGTGTTTCAGGATGAACAGCTTCAGGGGCTGATTCGGACAGCGCTGCGCCAGAACTTCGACGTGCGCATCGCCGCCGCGCGGGTCGCAGAGGCGCGAGCACAGTTGGGGATCACACGCGCCGATCAGTTTCCACAAGTGGACGGGTCGGCCCTCGCCGACCGCAAGCGCGTTTCCGCCTCGCCGGTGCCGCTTCCCTCGCAAGCGTTCGAGCGCAATGTGTTCCAGGTTGGAGCGTCCACGAGCTGGGAGGTGGACTTCTGGGGAAGGTTCCGCCGCGCAACCGAAGCCTCGCGGGCTACGCTCGCGGCGACGGAGTGGGGGCGACGTGCGATCGTGACGAGCCTGGTTGCACAGGTCGCCGAAGCGTATTTCGCATTGCGCGCAATCGATCTCAACTTGGACATTTCCAGGCAGACACTTGCCTCGCGACGGGAGTCGCTGCGCCTGACGCAGGTCCGTGCTGCGGGCGGCGCCGCGTCGGAGCTCGACGTGCGCCAGGCCGAACAGCTGGTGTTCGGCGCCTCGGCGACAATCGTCGATCTGGAGCGCCAGGCGCAGCAGCAGGAGAACCTGATTAGCATTCTGCAAGGCAACGATCCCGGTGCGGTTCCGCGTGGCCGAACGCTCACAGATCAACCGCTGATTCCCCAGGTGCCGACTGGGCTCCCGTCGGCGCTGCTGGAGCGCAGACCGGATATCGTCGAAGCGGAACAGACGCTCGTGGCGGCCAACGCCAATATCGGTGTCGCGCGTGCGAATTTCTTTCCGGAAGTTTCGCTGACTGGGTCCGGTGGCTTTCAAAGCGCATCGCTATCGTCGCTCTTGACAGGGCCAGCGGCGTTCTTCACGGTCGGCGCTACGCTGCTCCAACCGGTGTTCACGGCCGGTCGCACGCGTTCGCAGGTGGAGCTGGCCGAGGTACGGCGCGACGTAGCGCTGCTCGCGTATCAAGAGACCATCCGGCAGTCGCTGCGTGATGTGTCCGACGCGCTCATCGCGTATCGGCAGGACCGCGAGTTCCGTGAACAGCAGCAGCTGCTGGCGCGCTCGGCCGCAGAAGCGCTGCGGCTGACGACCGTCAGGTACCAGGGCGGCGCCTCGAGTTACCTCGAAGTGCTCGACGCCGACACGCGGCTCTTCATTGCGCAGCTCGGGCTCGCCCAAGCGCAGTTGAACGAACTACGCGCGCTGGTGCAGATCTACCGCGCGCTCGGCGGCGGCTGGGAGCAATGAAGCCGACATGGTAGAGCGACACTTCAGTTACGGAGCGGAGCGCAGTACTCCCAATTGTGCGAGGACGATCGTGCCCGAGGGATAGCAGTTGAAGGACTGGATCTTGCCGTTCTCGAGGCGAAAGACGTCGCAGCACGGCGCATCCATACGCTTACCAGTCGGTGGTATGGTCCCAGACGGCAACGCCAACGGCCCCTTGTGGGTTCCCTGAAGAGCGAGTTCGACGATGACCGTGTCTCCGTCCTCATAGAACCGGTACAGCTCCCGATGCATGTCGGGAAACGCTGTCGCGTAGATCTCGACTGTGCGGCCGATGTCCCGGCCGCGATAGGTGACCCCGATCGATTCATCCGTGAAGGTGCCGCTTGCGGTGAAGCAGCCGACAAACCCGGCAACGTACGTGTCTTCGGCCACTTTGTACGCTTTCCGAATCGCCGCCTCATTTGCGGTCATGTGAACGTCTCTCCTTTTCGCTGGACAGCTTCCCTACGAATGTTGGTTAGCGAGGCCTTAGTAAAAGGAGTGCACGGCCGTTGCCATCCTGCGAGCGATGACGAGCGACGCGTGCAGTCGCCTGGTGAGCGACACGCGTGAGCGCGGGCTAAGGCCTTTGCCGTGTGGCGCGTGCCGCTCGTGCCTTCGGTGGCACTGGGCGTCGTCGAGCGGGGACCGACGACATTCGAGTGACGAGCGATTCCGTGTCCAGCATTTCGCCACTGGCGAAATTTCGCCGCCAATCGCCGGCGTGAAGACCCGCAGATTCAACGCCTTGCGGGGGGACCGGAAATTGCCTCGATCGTCCGCCGTGAGGCCCTCTGAAAAGCTGCGGGCCCACTGACCCATCCAGGAAGGACATGGACAATGCCGACATCCACGAAAGTTGGTCTCGACGCGCTTCTGACGCCGGAGAACTGCGTCGTTCTCCTGATCGATCACCAGCCATCGCAACTCGCCAACGTCAACAGTCACGACCCCACGATGGTCATCAACAACGTCACGGCACTGGCCAAGGTGGCGAAGACGTTCGACGTCCCGAAAATTCTGACGACGATCGGCGCGGCCCGCGGCGGCGAGATCTTCAAGCAGGTCCAGGCGGTCTTTCCTGATCAGAAGCCCATCGACCGCAGCTCCATCAACTCCTGGGAGGACCACCGCGTCGTCGAAGCCGTAAAGAAGACCGGCCGCAAGAAGCTCGTTATCGCGGCGCTCTGATCGGAGATGTGTCTGGCGCAGCCCGCCATCCACGCCATGGGCGAGGGCTACGACGTGTACATCGTCACCGACGCGTCAGGCGGTGTCTCGCCGGAGGCGCATGACATGGCGATCCGCCGTCTGGTGGCCGCGGGCGCGCAACCGATCACGTGGCTCGGTATGGCCGGCGAACTGCAGCGCGACTGGGCGCGCACAGAAAGGCTTGGAGCAGTCGCTCAGATCCTGTTCGACCATGCCGGCGCTTCCGGCACCGTACTGGCGTGGGAGTTGGCGAACGAAGCACAGCGCGCGTAGTCATTGGCCTCACGCCGCGATTCGATGAGGTTTCAGTATGGCGAACGATCGAACGATTCTCGTCACCGGAGTGACAGGCCATCAGGGCGGCGCGGTCGCGAGGGCCCTGCAGAGCAGCGGGTTCCATCTGCGCGGCCTGACGCGCAAGCCCGATAGCAAGGAGGCGGCGACGCTGGCGCGCAATGGCGTCGACGTCGTCGAGGGCGATCTCGATGACGAGGCGACTCTGCGCCGAGCATTGGCCGGCGCGTGGGGCGTCTTCGGCGTGCAGAACACGTGGGAGGCCGGTGTCGACCGGGAAGAAGCGCAAGGCAAACGTTTGGCGACGCTGGCGCGCGAGGTCGGTGTGGAACACTACGTTTACACATCCGTTGGATCGGCGCACAAGCAGACAGGCGTCCCGCACTTCGACAACAAGTGGCGCATCGAGGAAACCGTGCGTGGCCTCAGCTTCCCGTCGCACGTCATCCTGCGTCCTGTGTTCTTCATGGAGAACCTTCTGGCGCCCTACAGTCTTCAGGGCGACACCCTGTCCTCGGCGCTCGGGCCGGGTACGAAGCTGCAGATGATTGCGGTGGACGACATCGGCTGGTTCGGCGCCCGCGCATTCACCGACGCCGCGGCCTTGAACCGTCGCGAGATCGATATCGCCGGTGACCTACGAACGATGCCGGAGGCGGCGGAGATCCTGACGGAGGCGCTCGGTCGGCCGATTAGGTTCGCGCAGACGCCGATCGAACAGGTCCGGCAGTACAGCGAGGATACGGCGTTGATGCTGGAATGGTTCGAGCGCGTCGGCTATAGCGCCGACATCGCTGGCCTGGAGCGCGAGTTCGGCCGCGCGCTCACGAAGCTACCCGACTGGGCGCGCCACCACGCGCGAGGAAATGGGCGCTGAAAGCGAGAGAACCACACTCGAGGAGAGGGCGCATGAACGCTGTCAGATTGTTGGAATACGGTGGGCAGTTGGTGTTCAGCGATGTGCCGACGCCGATGATCGCAACTGACGAGATCTTGGTGAAGGTCAAGAGTACCGCCGTCAATCATCTGGATCTTGTGAAGGCCTCCGGAACGGCGAAACAGATATTGCCGATCGATTTGCCGTGGATACCTGGTCATGAGTTTTCAGGAGTTGTCGAACAGATTGGCAGTGACGTAACGGATTGTGCGCCAGGTGATGCCGTGTTCGGGACCAGCGAAATGGGCGCGTACGCAGAGTATCTGGCGGTCAAGCTGGCGACCATCGCAAGAAAACCATCCAATCTTTCCTTTGAGGAGGCGGCATCAGTGCCTGTGGCCTCCCAAACTGCGTGGCAGGGACTCTTCACCCACGGTCGCCTGGAAAAGGGACAAACGATCCTGATCCATGGTGGTGCCGGCGCTGTAGGCGGCTATGCTGTGCAATTCGCATCGCATGCCGGTGCCACCGTCATTGCAACGGCAAGCGGCGACGATGCGGCGTACCTCAACTCCATCGGAGCCAGCCGGGTTATCGATTATCGAGAGGCGCAGTTCGAGAAGGCTCTGCAAGAGAAGGTCGATGTGGTTTTCGATTTGATCGGTGGCGACACACAGAAGCGGTCGTTCCTGGTCTTGAAGGAGGGCGGCCATCTCGTCTCCGCCACCCAGCCCGTATCGGCGGAAGTGGCCGCGAGCCACCACGTGTCGGGCGAGATGATGCGGCTCGCGCCGTCAGGCGACGTCCTCGGCAGAATCGCGCGACTGCTGGAAGAGGGTACGATTCGACCAGACGTCGCGACCGTGTATGCACTCGAGGATGCGGCACAGGCCTGGAAAGACATCACCGGGAACCTGCCACGGGTTCATGGAACGTCGCCCAGCGGGCTGGGATCGGTCAGACGCACGTAACACGGCAAGATCGTGCTTCATGTGGTTTAGATATGTCCAACGAGTTCAGCGCATACGCGAGTAACGTCGCCTTCCCTCGCACTGCCGTGGCCTAAGAGAGACGAGTCCCATGGACACATCGCCGGTCAGAGTTGGATATTGTCTGTCGCTCTCCGGCGCACTTGCATCGAACGGCAAGACAGCGCGGC
>JBKPDW010000234.1:0-4409 GCA_046728115.1 Acidobacteriota bacterium
CGCTGGCGCGCTCGGTCGCGGCCCAAACGGGAACCGACCCGTGGCGGGACGTGCCGCGCATTCTTGCGCGCATCAAGCCACCGGTGTTTCCCTCGCGCGAGTTCGACGTCACGACCTACGGCGCCGTCGGCGACAACGCGCACGACAACACCGACGCCTTTCGCGACGCAATCGCCGCCTGCAACCGCGCCGGCGGCGGCCGCGTCGTCGTCCCAGCCGGCGAGTTCGTCACCGGCGCGATCGAGCTCATGAGCGGCGTCAATCTTCACGTCTCGCAGCATGCGACGATTCGCTTCACGCGCGATGAGCGCAAGTATCGCGTCGTGTTCACGCGGTGGGAAGGCATGGAGCTGATGAACTTCTCGCCGTTCATCTACGCGTTCGAGCAGGAGAACGTGGCAATCACCGGCGCGGGGACGATCGACGGCAACAGCGACTGCTCCCATTGGTGGCCGTGGAAGGGCCGCACCAGCTGCGGATGGAAGGCGGGCGACGTCAACCAGGATGCCGATCGCAACGCGCTCATCGACATGGTCGAGCGCGGTGTGCCCGTTGCCGAGCGCAGCTTCGGCCCCGGTCATTACCTCAGGCCGATGTTCATTCAGCCGTACCGCTGCGAGAACGTGCTGATCGAAGGCGTGCAGCTCCTGAACGCACCGATGTGGCAGGTCCACCCGGTTCTCTGCAAGAACGTCACGGTGAAGGATCTGGTGATCAAATCCGACGGTCCGAACACGGATGGCTGCGACCCGGAGTCGTGCACCGACGTGCGCATCACGAACTGCCATTTCGATACCGGCGACGACTGCATCGCCATCAAGGCCGGCCGCAACGCCGACGGACGTCGCGTCAACACACCGTGCGAGAACATCGTCATCGATCGATGCCGGATGAGGAACGGGCACGGCGGCATCACAATTGGCAGCGAAGCATCGGCGGGAGTCCGGAACGTCTTCGCATCGGATTGCCGGCTCGACAGCCCGCAGCTCGACATCGCCGTCCGGATCAAGAACAACGCCATGCGCGGCAGCACGATCGAGAACATCTACGCACGCAATATGGAGATCGCTCAGGTGGCGCAGGCCGCGCTCGCGATCGACTTCTACTACGAGGAAGCGGACAACGGCCGGTTCACGCCGATCGTACGAAACGTGGTGCTCGAGAACGTGCGCATGAACAAGGCGCAGTACGCGCTCTATCTGCGGGGTTTCGCCAATGCGCCGATCCGCGGGGTATCGCTCAGCGATTGCCGGTTCGAGGGCGTCGCGAAGCCGAATCTCGTGGAGCACGTGGAAGGTCTCGAGCTGCGGAACGTGCGCATCAACGGCAAAGTGGTCGAGGGCGGCCCCACGGGACGTTGACGCGGCACTGCGCGGGAAACGCTCGACCCTGCCGCGGACGCCGGCTTGCCCAGAAGTCGCTCCGCCTTGAAGCCGTTTAGTGTAAGCTCATCCGCACACGTCGACAACCCAACGCAGTGTCCACGCTTCCCGCATCGCTCGTCCAGGCTGAGGACCAGCGGGCTCTCGCGCGATCGCCACGTCCGCGTGCCGGCCGTGGGCAGCGCCTCGAGACCGTTGCCATCGCGGCGCTGTCTGCGGTCTTACTGTATGTCGTTCTGTTCTGGCGACTGGGTGGACCGACGTTCTGGGATCCCGACGAAGCGCATTACGCCGAAACCAGCCGGGAGATGATCGCCAGCCGCGACTGGCTGGCGCCGCATTACAACGACGAACCGTTCTTCGACAAGCCCGCCTTGTTTCACGTCCTGCAGGGCGCCGCCATGAGGTTGGCCGGCGCCTCGGAGTTTGGTGCGCGTCTGATGCCCGCTCTCGCGGCGCTCTGTCTTATCGCCGTCACCGCGTGGCTTGGCAGCGTCCTCGCCTCGCGAGATGTGGGCCTCGTGGCCGGACTGTTGCTCGCCGCGAGCCCGGGCGTCTTCGCTCTCGCACGCTACGCCATTCTCGATACCGTGTTCACGGCGTTCGTGTTCGCGGGCGCGGCGTGCCTCGCCGTCGCCGCCTTGAAGGATCGGCGTCGCCTGCAGTGGCCCGGCTATGCGTGCATCGCTCTGGCCGTATTGACCAAGGGACCGCTGGCGGTCGCGCTGTGCGGGCTCACGTTGCTGCTGGCGTGTGCCGTGTCACGCGATCTCCGCCGCCGCCTCCTGGGCCTTCGGTGGATCGTGGGGCTTGCATTGATTGCGACCGTCAGTGCGCCGTGGTTCCTGTACATGTACCACCGGTTCGGCGACGCGTTCGTCAACGGTTACGTTCTCGACGAGAACATCCGTCTGTTCGCGAGCCGCCGCTTCGCGAACCAGCCAGGGCCCTGGTTCTACTTTCAAATTCTTGCGACCGGTCTGCTGCCGTGGACCGGTATCCTGATCGGCCGTCTGGTCGACGATGTGGTCGGCGTCGCACGCGGACGGCATCTCGATCACTTCGAAACGCTGTTGTGGGCGTGGATTGCAGCCGTCGTCGGGTTTTTCACGTTTTCGTCGTTCAAGCTGGACCACTATGTGTTTCCCACCGCACCTGCACTGTGCCTGTTGTGCGCGCGTGGATGGGTGGCCTTGCGCGCGAATCCGCGATCGCCGTGGACGGCCGCGACACGCCTGGGCGCGCATCTGGTCGGACCGTTTCTGGTCGTGATGGGCGTCGGGATCGGCTATTTCTTGGTCGCGAGACTCGATTTGCCGCGGGTGGCCGTTCTCATTCCTGTTGCGATCACCCTGTGCGGCGCCGCGCTCACCGCGTTCGTCAACGTGCAGGGACGGTTTAACGGCGCGCTGCCGCGGATCCCGTGGTTCGGCCTGACGGCGCTCGCCGCAGCGTATGCGGGATTGATTCTGTTCGCGCTTCCAGCACTCGAGCGGCGCAAGGTCGTCCCCGACCTTGCCCGGCTCGTGAACGCGCGCGCGGCCGCCGAAGATCGGATTGCGACGTTTCGACTGAACCGCTGGGATCCGGTGTTCCGCTTCTACGTAAGTCGTCATGTCACCTCCTTCTACGACTCGACGGAGGCCGGAAACTTCTTCGATCGCACTCCGGTTTTTTATTGCGTCATGTATCGCCGCTCGTTCGATGAATTCGTCGGCCAGGGCAAGCCGCTCAGAATCGTCGCACAACGCGACGGCTTGTACGCTTCATCGGGCCGCGCCCTGTGGCGGCGCCGGCTGTCGCCTGCGGAGATCGTCGTGGTCGAGCGGGCCCGATGAATTTTGTGTTGACCGCATTGGGCCGGGGACGGACACGGCCCCATGGCGCCCCAAGGCCCAACAGCTGACGCGACACCGAGGTGAAATACGCCAGAGCTCTCGCCTTCAGGGCTCGCGCGACATGCATCTTGCCGTGCGGGCCGCGCGACTACAGAATGCCCAGCGCGGCGAGCTTCTTCCCTACCAATGTTCCGACCAGCCGGTCGCCCTGCCATGTGAGATGCCCAAGATCGAGGAAGAGCGGTTTGCGTGCATCCTCCCCGAGCGCTTCGAGATCATCGAGGATATTGATGACGGGGACGTTCAAGGTTGGGCACAACTCGAGCGAGCGGAATACCGCCAGCCGCTGGTTGAGCGCGCTGATTTCCTGCGTGTCGTACGCATAGGACGGATCGCGTCGAAGGTGTTCGAGCAGCGCCTCGACCGCGTTCGGATCGAATGTGTCGATCCCCTTCCAGCGTCGCGGGAACCTGATCACCTGCGTGACGAAGACAAGCCGGGCGCCCGACTGCTGCACCGACCGCGACAAGCGTGTGAGGCTTCCGTTGAGACGCGATACGTCGATCTTCCAGAACTTCAGGTCCTTCGTTCTGCTGAACGCATATTTCTCCACCAGGTACGTGTACAGCGCCGACCGGTAATGAAGAAGCCCATGCAGCCTGTAGGTGAGCGCGCCAATCTGCGCATCGACCATAGGGCCCTGCCAGTACTGCGCCTGCTCGTTCCAGGCTTCGTAGTACAGCACCACGTCCGGCGCGAACAGACGAATCTTCTTCTCGTACAGGTTGGCGATCGTTGCGCTGCCCATGGCCGTCTCGCCCGCATTCACCACCTTGACACGCCGGTCGCCCAGCTGCGCCTTGAGCTGCATCGTCCACGTGTCGACATCCGGCTGTGCGTCCTCGACCGTCGATCCGCCCATGATGAAGATTCGAATCTCGCCGGCCGGCTTGGCAGGCGCGACGGGATCGCCTCGAAAGCAGTTGGCATCCCAGGTGTAGGGCATCGGTTTCTGATAGTGCTCGCTGAACACCTCGCGGTCCCGACACGGCCGCAGCCATTTGAAGTTCATCTGATCCGACGGCGTCGCGGCGGTGGCCGCCGCGGATGCGGTCGGGGCCATGAAGAAGGCGTGATCCATGGACTGGGTGTCCTGCACTGCGAACGGCATGGTGATGTAGTTCCAGTC
>JBKPDW010000235.1:0-14879 GCA_046728115.1 Acidobacteriota bacterium
GGCAAGCCCCTTGAGGAACTCGAAGAACTGCGTCGCGTGCACGATGGAGTAGGGGATTGCAGATTCTTTGATCAGTTTCTCCTGAGCGATCTTAGCGCGGAAGTAACCGCTTTCGGACAGCCGGTCGGTTCCCACAACCGATAACGCAACGTGATGTCCTACCCCTGCGGCCGCTTCACCGGTGAGGAGGTTACGAGTTGATGTTTCGAAGAACTTCAGCACTGCTGCGTCCTCCCAGGAGGGAGAGTTTGATACGTCAACGACCACTGCAGCACCTTTCAGCACTTCGGCCAGTCCCTCGCCCGTGAGAGTGTTGACGCCCGAATTCGGTGATGCCGGCACGGCCTGATGGCCATGCGCGCCGAGCTTCTCTACGAGTTTTGAGCCGATGAGCCCACTTCCGCCAATCACGACGATCTTCATATTATTCCTTCCTTGCATATTCGACCGAGGCATTCGAGCCGCCATCAAGAGCGAGCTGTTGACTTTGAGGGGGAGCTCACCATCGTACTCGATGAAGGCGAGTTGTTTGAACTTGTTCCGAAAGAAATTCACTCATCCTTCCGAGAGTCGGCGGCTACTGCGGTCGGCGCGCGGACGCGTCTTAATGGACGCGTTCTGGCTGTTCTTCGAACTTAGCAAGGCGTTGATGGGCTTCCGCGGCGCGCCACAACCTCATCGCGCGCCGGACGATCCGACGGTGTTTCACCGCCCGATATTCGTCGATCAGTTGCTCGATGCGCGCAAGGCGTTCCGCCCGGCCCGTCCCATCGATCATCATCACGCGCTCAGCGTACCTCGGACCCGTACCGCGCTCTGTCCCCGATTGCACAGCGCCGGCCGGTCCATTGCGCTCATAGTTAGTTGGGTTCCGCGATCATCGGCGGCGTTCGGTTCCCGAACAATCAGGTGATAGACATGGGCAACACTGAACTACTGACTCCTCTTTCGATTGGCGCCGCGTATCACGCGGCGCCGGCAGTCGCACCGGATGCCGATTTCGACACTCGTTGGGCCGCTTGGGTGGAGCGCGGACGTGCACATGAGCAGCGCGTCCGACGTAGGTTTGTGGTCTGGGCCGGTGTGCTCGCGCTGGGAGGGGCCATCGTCTATGCGTTTCTCAGATCGTGACGACCCGGAGCGGACTTTTCGACGACGCGACGCGAAGGACCATCGTGAAGTCGCGCGACGCTGACGGCCGCAAGGGAGCCATGGAAGACAAGCGTCCGTGCGCGACGACAAATGTACCCGGGTTAGACGACGAGTTGCCGAACGATGAGACCGCGATCGCCGAAGATGCGCCTGGCGCACAAGCAGACGGATCCCAGGGATGATGGCCGATGACACTCGGCGTACTCTGGCGAGCCGTGATCCAAGCCTCAAAAGAGGTCGTTGCGCCAGAACAGGACGTCGTCAGCGGACAGCGGCGGCACCGTCGCATGCGAGCCGAGCATACGTACCCCGATCGTTTCTGTGGAAGGCGCCGTGGACGCGATGGTGACCTGCGGAGGCAGGAAGCGCGGGGGCAGCCAGGCACGGATCGTCGGGCGCCGCTCCACCGGTTCGCGCGCGATCAACGCCTGCAGCAGCGCTCCGACGCGGGCGCCTGACGCGTCGCGGTCGCCGCATTCCTCGAGGGTCCAGACCTCCCCGACGACAGTGAGGATCACGTAGGCTGCGGCCGTGATGCCTTCTTCGGCGATGAAGAAATGCAGCTGGCGCGCGTTCGCCGATCCGAGACCCGCGAGCAGTCGTTTTGTCGTGATCGCGTACTGAACGAAGTCGACGTCGCGATCGAGGTGGAAGCGGAACGGTTCTGCGCGTGATCTTCCCATCGCGACCATCGCGGCGAGGTCGCGTTCTTCGCCTCCGCGCACCATCGTCATCGGGGCGCCATGACGCGGCGATTGCGCCACATTGAGCGTCAGATCGGCGAAATGGAACGCGTCGAACCCTCCTCCCATGTCATCGTCGCTGCCTGTTTGCGGAAAGAGGAGGGCCATTTCCGCACCGTCTCGTGCGGCATTGCTGAGGAGCGTTTCGACGAGCTGGCGCGCGTAACCGAGGCCGCGGCCTGCCACCTCACTGTGCACCGGGCCGATACCGCAGACACGCACCGCCCGGCCGTCGAGTACTCCCGTCAGGTCGTACTGCTCCGCACTGCCGAGGATCTCCTCACCGTCGACCAGAGCGAACGTTCGTTGGTAACGGCCACCCCAGGACGTTTTCATCCGGGCCCCGTGAAACTTGCCATACGTCTGGCGATTCAGTCCGGCGCGAAAGGTCCGACCGGTCACGTCGAGGGCACGGTCGAGAATGGCTCCTTGAGCCACAATCACCGTTGGCACGTGATCGCTATCCGCATCTTGCCAGAGGGCCGGGCGATCTGCCGTCCTAACTAATCCGAGAGGCAAAGACCATGTCCCGAACGTGTCGGATGATCTGGCTCGGCTGCGTATAATCGCCGAACGTGCGATTGTGGACGAATCCTTCCGACAGGCTCGCCGGTCCTGCCCATCCATGCGCGGTCCTTGTCTGATACCTGTGCGTGATGTTGACGTGAAGATGACCGTCCCGGACTATTTCGAAAAACGCGACCTTGCAGTCGTTCTTCATGGCACCGTCTGCATTGAAGTGTCCGACGGCCCTTTCCAGGGTCGCCACTTCCGCCGTCCAAGAGCCCGTCAAAAGCTTATGTGTGGTCGTGATTGCCATACAACCTCCTCGGCGGCCGTTTGCAGGAGCGGCCGCCAGGGTCGTTTCTCTGTGTCATTTGCGCCGATGTAACGTCAGTACATGCCGCCCATGCCTCCGTCCGACGGCGCAACCGGCTGGTGCTTTTCGGGAATCTGTGAGATCACGGCTTCGGTCGTCAACAGGAGCGATGCAATCGACGCCGCGTTTTGCAGGGCTGAACGGACCACCTTCGTGGGGTCGATCACACCGGCCTGGACCAGGTTCTCGTAGCGTTCCGTTTGTGCGTTGAAGCCCTCATCGTCCGTCATCTCTTTCACGCGCTGCACCACGATGGATCCTTCGTGACCTGCATTAGTCGCGATCCATCGGATCGGCTCTTCGATCGCTCGCATGATGATGTTGACGCCGATGTGCTCGTCGCCCACGGCCTGGAGGTTCTTGAGGACCTTCGACGCCCGCAGCAGCGCCACACCACCGCCTGGCACGACGCCCTCTTCAACAGCGGCTTTGGTGGCGTGCATCGCGTCCTCGACCCGCGCCTTCTTCTCTTTCATCTCGGTTTCCGTGGCCGCCCCGACTTTGATGATCGCGACACCACCAACCAATTTGGCGAGTCGCTCCTGTAACTTCTCGCGGTCGTAGTCGGACGTCGTGTCCTCGACCTGCGCACGGAGCTGCTTGACGCGCCCGGCGATCGCCGCCGAGCTGCCGGCGCCTTCCACGATCGTGGTGTTGTCCTTGTCGATGGTCACTTTCTTGGCCTGACCGAGGTCGTCGATCTTCACATTCTCGAGTTTCAGACCGAGGTCCTCGGTGAGGGCCTTGCCGTTGGTCAGGATGGCGATGTCTTCGAGCATCGCCTTCCGGCGATCGCCATAGCCGGGCGCCTTCACGGCCGCCGCCTTGATCGTGCCACGCAACTTGTTCACGACGAGGGTCGCGAGCGCTTCGCCTTCGAGGTCCTCAGCGATGATCAGCAGCGGCTGGCCGGCCTGTGCGACCTGCTCCAGGACGGGGAGGAGGTCTCTCATCGAGCTGATCCGCTTTTCGTGAATGAGAATGAACGGATTCTCCAGCACGACTTCCATCCGCTCGGGATCGGTGACGAAATACGGCGACAAATAGCCCCGATCGAACTGCATCCCTTCGACCACGTCGAGCGAGGTCTCCATGCTCTTGGCTTCTTCGACAGTGATGACGCCATCTTTTCCGACTTTGTCCATCGCTTCGGCGATAATCCGCCCGATGGTTTCGTCATGGTTCGCCGAGATGGTGCCAACCTGTTCGATCATCGGCCCTGTCACCGGCTTGGACATTGCCTCGAGCGCGACCGTGATCGCGGCGACGGATTTGTCGATGCCACGCTTGACGGCCATCGGGTTGGCCCCCGCGGTCACGTTCTTCGCGCCTTCGCGGTAGATCGCCTGGGCCAGCACCGTGGCCGTCGTGGTGCCGTCGCCGGCGATGTCCGACGTCTTGCTCGCCACTTCCTTCACCATCTGGGCGCCCATGTTTTCGAGCGCGTCCTTCAGCGCGATCTCCTTCGCGACGGTCACGCCGTCCTTGGTGATCGTGGGCGATCCGAATGTCTTGTCGAGAATGACGTTGCGCCCCGTCGGCCCGAGGGTCACCCTGACCGCGTTGGCCAGGCTGTTGACGCCGCGAAGAATCCCCTGACGCGAGGAATCGCCATATACAATCTGTTTTGCCATGAGGTATCTCCTGCGGCTCTGCGTTCATGTGTCCCCGCCAAGCCGACTCGTTCCTCGCCATCCAGCTTGACTTCCTGACTCGTATACTTGCCAAACACGATCTGATCACCCGGCTAAACGTCGAGCGGTACGCGCTTGGATCATCAGGGGCAAGCTGCGGTGTCCCGCCTCTTGAACAATCGCGGCCGTGTCTTCTGCGACAGTGGGACGGTGGGAATTCACCGCTCCGCCCACTCGACGAATGCCGGCGGAACTTCGTTGCGCACGATCATCACGCAAGACACGATCGTCGTGGAGGAGCGTCGCGGTGCCTGCACCGGCGGCCTCAAGGGTGGCGTAACGGGCCCAGGCCGCGACGAGTCCTGTCGCCGATCCGCGTCTCATCGTGGCGATCAGTCTGAACATGTTCTGACTATCCGAAGACAGTGTCGTTCAGACCCAACGGCCGCGATGTCTCGGATTGCACAGCACGGATCATGTAGCCCAATCAAACAGCCGATGGAGGTCTCGCCGAAGCAGCGGATCATTCGGTTCCACATTTGTTGGCGAATGGCCGGCCATTCCAGCGCACTTAGCCGTCGTGAGCGTACTTCATACCGCTGCGCTCGCGGCGGCGGCCACGGATTGCCTTCGGCGCGCGAGTACGCCGACGAGCGCCAAGGTGACCACGATTTGCACGAAAATCACCGTCACAAGAAGCAGTGGGCGACCGGCCAGGTACTCCTCTGGGCCGGGAATGCCCGGCGATAGGAACGAGAGGTTCGCGAGGTTTCCAAGACTGATGAGAGCGAAGAGGCCGACTCCTCCCCTGTAGATGTACCAACAGAAGATCCCGTACAGAAACTCAATGACGAACGCAGCGAGCGGCGCCGCCTCGTACAGACCGAGTCCCATTTTCGGCGTCGACCACCCTGGCCAGAGCACGATGTCGTGAGCATGCGTCGCGAGGTCGAGGAACAGATGCGACACAATGCCGAGGCCTACGGCACGGCCGAGAGCGGCCCTGCCGAATCCCTTCTCGATGATCAACCACGTCAGGACCCCGATGCCTATCGGGATGGCCACCGAGTGCGAGTAGGGCATGTAGGCAAGGTGGATGTCCGCAACGCTTCGAACCGTCGCCTCGGTCGTCGTTCGCTCAATGCCGAGGTAATTGAGCGCTACCCAAGCCAGTTCCATCGCTTGAACCGAGATCAACAACGGTATCAGCGAAACCGATGGATATCGGCGTTTTACGAGCAATGCCGTTGCGGCGTGGTCGATCGCAAACATGAACTCCCTCCAATTCGCCGTGAGGTGTCCGAGGACCGAACGCTGGACGGCCCAGGCTCTGACGGCGAGTTCATTCTGCTGAAGGAGGTCGTGCTGCCGATGTGACTTTGGTCACGCCATGCGCGACCAAAGCTCCGAACTCATCTTCAGGGGATCGAGGATTTCGACGCGACCTGGCGAAGTGCGGACCAGTGATGCGGTGCGAAGCTCGTGGAGGACGCGCGCCACGACCTCTCGAACAGATCCAACGCTGTTGGCGAGGTCCTGCTGGTTCACGAGGGCTATGAGGCGACCGTCATGGGCGGGTCGTGATGCAGCCAAGTCCAGCAGATGGCGAACGACGCGTTGCCGAACGGTGGCGAATGTATTTCCAGCGAGTTCTTCGAGGACATCGTACAAGCGGTGAACGGATTCCTCGGCAAAGACCCAAGCTACGGCCGCGTCCGAGCGGACCAGGCGCTTCACATGATCCACGTCCATGAAATACATCGCGCTATCGGTCAACGCCTGGACGAACACAGGCGCGGGACCGCCGACGAGGGCGGGCGCACCAAGCAGGTCACCGGGCCGAACGTAGCGGACGGTGACCTGGCGGCCGTCGCTTGTGTGCATGTACACGCGGAGAAGACCTCGAACGAGGACGCCGAAGCGCTCCGCATCCGCTTCGGTATAGACGAGGGTTCCTCCCGGGATATCGGAGAGCTTGCCGCCCCCAGCGAGAAGCTCCACCGTCTCTGCGGGCAGCGAAGCCCAGGCACCGTCACGCAGAAGCGATATCGCGACATCCTGCGAGCGCCGGCCGCGGGGAATCTGCATCCGCACTACCGCCGACAGATTAAACCGGATCGTGTTGGTGCGAACGCCGCGTTCTGGGACGCAAGTGATCCCTGACGATTAGTAAGTCCGACACATTTCTGCGATGATTCGTTTTCAGACCACTCGCAAACCGTTGATTCCAAGGCGGAGAGATGTCCGAGTGGTTTAAGGAGCACGCTAACTGGACCACCCTTTCGCTCGTCTAAACTCCAAGGTCGTGTAGCGTACGCCGACCGCGCTCAGACCTGTCATCATTCCGCGAAAGTGCTCTGCTGAACGGGTGCTGCACAGGGAGATCACTCATGTTGTCCGATCTCAATCGCGATTTTCGGTACGCACTCCGAGCACTGCTACGCGCGCCTACATTTACGGCGACGATCATTACGACACTCTCTCTCGGTATCGGGGCGAACTCGGTCATCTTCAGCGCCGTCGACGCCGTCCTTTTGAGAGACGCTCCAGTCTCAGATCCGGCCAGCCTCGTCAACGTGATGCCAACGATTCGAGCTAACGCCAGAAGCGCGCGAGGCTGCATCCTGGCGCCTTCAACAAGACATCCTGACGCAGCCGATCGTTTCCGTGAAGACGGAATCGCGTCGCTCTGCAGGCGACACTTGGCCCGGGCTGAACACCGTTCAAGTAACGGGACATCGCGCCGTGACTCCGGCTTTTCGACTGCTCATCGGGTTGAGGCGGGTCTTTTCGTCCGCGTCCGCAGATTAAGCAGGTTCGCCAGACGGCGTTGGAAGCAAGTGAGACCGACCTACAGAATCACGGCGGCACGGCCGAACGACCTTCCGTTTCTACGGGCCATAGAGCTCGCCGCTGGGAAAGTCCTTACTAACGGCTAACGTGCCCTGCGCCGCGTGAATGACGCGTCAGTATTGGCGCGCTGGCTTCTCGCTTAGCACGAACTCGAGAAGACCATTCAGGTCTGTCGAGGTGTGGTCCGGGTGAATGCCCAGTTGCTCGACAGGTTGATTCAAACGGTTCACCCAGACCGTTGAATACCCGAACGACTTCGCGCCAGCAGCATCCCACCCACCGAATGCCGCGAACACGATGTCCTGCTTCGCGAGATGCAGGCGGTCGACGCCCAGCTTATATGCGCGCGGTCCGGCTTGTAAGTGTGATTTGCGTTTGTGCTGACAAGAGCGTCGAACAACCCAATCAGGCCCGCATTCTCCGCGTTAGAGCGGAGCATCGCCGGACTGAAGTTCGCGAGCGCGATGACGCGAACGCCAGATTCCCGCAACCTTCGAAGAGCGTCGGCGGTGTCCGGCCATGGTCTCAGGTGCAGATACGCGTCGAGTAGATGCTGCTTTTCATCGGCTGATAACGGGAGCTTCATTGCATTGGTGGCAAACACCAGCGCATCCTCTGTAACCGCGAAGAAATCGACGTACCTGCCGGTGAGCGACCGCAACCAGGTGAACACGATCGAGCGGGTCGTTGTCTTGACGACCGGCTCCACCATTACTCGTGTGCCATTACGCTCGACGCGACGGGCGCTGTCAGTGTGCAGACGGCTAGCATCCCCTCGCTAAAACTGCACGAGAACGTGAAGTGGATGGACCGCGAGACGATTCGGCGGGCGCTCGCCATGTCGACAGCAAAGAGCGCGGCGAGGCCACCGGCCCGACGACCGAGCGGCGCGTTTCGCGAGTGCGGTCGCTGCCGACCTGCGGCGGCCGAACCCGGCGTTTGACAAGATCCTTGATGTAACCTATCTTGTTACACAAGGTCGCAATGAGCGCCAACAGCCGCATGACCGTGGCCGTGCACATCCTGTCGTACCTCGTGCTCGCGTCGCGCGAGCGTTCCCACCCGGTTACGTCCGAGCAGATCGCGAAGAGTGTGCGCACCAATCCCGTGGTGATTCGCCGCCTGCTCGGCCTGCTGCGCAAGGGCGGCCTGGTACGCAGCCAGCGCGGCGCGAACGCCGGCTGGAGGCTCGCGCGGAGCCCCAAGGCGATCAGCCTGCTCGACGTCTATAACGCCATGCACGACGACCCGCTCTTCGGCCTGCACGCCTCGCCGCCCAACCCGCAATGCCCGATCGGGCGCGGGCTGCCGTCAACGCTGCGCAAAGTATACGGCACGCTCGAGGGCGAGCTACGCAGGCAGCTCGCCCGCACCAGCGTCGACGAAGTGCTCGCGGAAACACTCGGCTGATTTTTTTTGTGAATTGATGTAACAATAATTGTTACATATACCTAGCGGAAGGAACGAGCAATGACACATTACGTGGACGTGACGGTGGCGGCGGTTCAGGCCGCTCCCGTCTACTTCGATCGGGAGTCCTCCACGGATAAGGCGTGCCGGCTGATCCACGAAGCGGCGAAGAGTGGCGCAACACTCGCGGCGTTCGGGGAGACGTGGCTGCCAGGGTATCCGTTCTTCGTGTGGGGGTTCGCGCACAACCGGAGCCTGTTCTGGCAGGCCGCCGCCGAGTACATCGCCAGTGCCGTGGAGATTCCGAGTCCCACGACGGACCGGCTCTGCGCGGCGGCGAAGACCGCAGGGATCGATGTGGTGATCGGCGTTGTAGAACTGGATGAACGCACGCGAGCCTCGGTTTATAGCACGCTAGTCTTCATCGGGCGCGACGGGGAGATCTTGGGCCGCCACCGCATGCTGAAGCCAACACACATGGAGCGGACGATCTGGGGTGAAGGGGACGCATACGGCCTGCGCGTCCACGAGCGCCCGTACGGCCGGCTCAGCGGCCTGAATTGCTGGGAACACAACATGATGCTGCCCGGCTACGTGCTTGCAGCGCAGGACACGCAGTTTCACGTCGCGGCATGGCCCGGCAGGGAGAGGACCACGGTGCCGCCGAACGAGCAGGCGTATACGCGGCAGCTTCTCCTCTCTCGCGCCTATGCGTCCCAGGCTGGCGCGTACGTGATCAGCGTCGCTGGGCTGCTCGGACCCGACTCTGTGCCCGAGCGTTATCGCGAGCTGGGACGGTCATATGAGTTGACCGGCGACAGCGTCATCATCGACCCGCGCGGGGAGGTCATCGCAGGGCCCGCGAAAGGCGAGACCATCCTGCTAGCGCAGTGCAGTCAGGAAACCCTCCTCGCGGCTAAGTCCGCCAACGACATCGGCGGTCATTACTCGCGCCCTGATATCTTTCAGCTGCACGTCAATGAGCAGCTACTGCATCGCGTCCGGAGACTCGAAGCGAACTCCACGGCGCCAGTCGCCGTACTTGTCGGGCCCCAGGGCACCTCACACGTGCCTGAGACGTCGGACGGTAGCATGCATCCCGCCAAGGAGGGATTGTGACGTGCCGCCCTGCAGCCGCACTCCAGCGTTCAGGGGATACCGAGACGGCGCCGCTGACGCCCGGCGTGGCAAGTTCGCGTGTGAGTGCTTCGAGACGATTTCACCGGTCCGTGAACGACCAAGCGATCAAGGAAAAATCGAACTCGAACGGCACCCGCGCCGCCGGGCCGCTAGGGTGGCAGCCCTGACAGCGAACCTGGCGGCGACCTGGGGCAGAGCTCGATCCATTACGTGGCGTCAACGAAAGCGTCACTTTGCCTTCGGTGTAGGGCCGAAAGCGGTCGCCACTGTGGGTGAAATGGGCTGTAAGATGGGTGGCCTGGCCGACAACGAGCGGTCGCCATTCGGCGAACAGTTCGGTCGTGCGCGTGTACACGGTCCGATTCACCGCTGGCGACTGCGGTGCCACCGGCGCCGTCTGCGCGGCGGCCGCACTGGGCAATCAAGCAGCCGACGGATGCGATCCGAATGACACGTCTCACACTCGCTCGCCTCCTGCTGATGGCTTCGCGTATCGCAGGTACAACGTCGGAACCACGATCATGTTCAGCAATGTCGACGTCGTCAGTCCGCAGAGAATCACGATCGCCATCGGCGTCTGAATCTCGCTGCCGGTCTTGCCGCCGCCGAGCGCGAGCGGTATCAACGCGAGGCCGGCGGCCATTGCAGTCATCAGAATCGGCACCAGGCGCTCGTGCGCGCCCCGCTCGACGGCCTCGCGGAAGTCGGTGACGCCCTCGTTCGTCATCAGGTGCTGGATGTGCGATACCAGCATGATTCCGTTGCGAGTGGCGATGCCGAACAAGGTGATGAACCCGATCATCGACGCCACGCTGAGGACCCCTCCCGCCAGGTACACGCCGGCGACTCCGCCGATGAGTGCCAGCGGCAGGTTTGCCATCACGATCACGGCGTCGCGTGCCCGACCGAACGCCAACACCAGCAGCATGAAGAGTCCCGCGACGACGCCGATGAAGAGCACGCCGAGACGCCGCGACGCGCTCTGCTGGCTCTCGAACTGGCCGCCGTACTCGACCCGATACCCCGCCGGCATCGGCACCGACTGCGCGATGTTCGCCCGGATGTCGTCGATGACGCTTCCGAGATCGCGGCCCGCAACGTTGGAGGAAATGACGATCCGGCGTTGTACGTTCTCCCGTAGGACCATGTTCGGTCCTTCCTCTCGTCGCACGTCGGCGAGAAGCCGAATTGGCACCTGACCCGCCGTGGGCGTGTCGATCGGCAGATCCGAGATGCGCTCGAAATCTTCACTCGTCGATGGATCGAACTTCACCGTGAGATCGAACGCCGTCCCGCGATCGAAGATCCGGCCCACCGTCGCGCCGGCGAAGCTCGTCTCGATCGCCTCGCCGACGTCGCTGGGATGCAGGCCGTAGCGGGCGATTGCGGTGCGATTCAGCACGAATCGCAGCACGGGCACATCCATCTGCTGCTCCAGCGACAGGTCGACGACGCCAGGCACGCGACTGACCGCCTCGCGCACGCGTTCCCCCAATCGGCGGAGCGTGCCAAGGTCGTCGCCGAACACTTTCACCGCGATGTTGGCACGCGTGCCCGAGAGCATGTGATCGATCCGGTGCGAGATCGGCTGGCCGATCGTCACGTTCGTGCCGGGCAACGTCGAGAATCCGCGTCGGAGCGCCGCGAGCAGCTCCGCCCGCGGACGCCCGGTTTCGCGTAGGCCCACATCGATTTCCGCGGCCTCGACACCTTGCACGTGCTCATCGAGTTCCGCGCGGCCGGTGCGCCGCGCCGTTGCGACCACGTCCGACTCGGCCAGCATGATCTGCTCGACGCGTCGGCCGATCTCATCGGATTTCGCCAGCGACGTGCCGGGCAGCGTATTGGCCTGCACCGTCAGACTGCCTTCGTGGAACTCCGGCAGGAATGCCGTGCCCACGCGAGCGAGTGCGACCACTGCAATCACCAGAAGGACGACAGACGTCGCCATGACGAAAAACGGATGATCCAACGCCCGCGGCAGGTCTTTGGCAAAACGTGATTTCAGCGTGCGCGCCAGCCAGCCGTCGTGCCCACGTTCGATGGAGCGTGCGTGTGGAAGAAAGGCGTACGACAGCGCGGGCGTGACGACTATCGCGACGGCCAGTGATGCCAGGAGCGACACGATGTAGGCGAACGCCAACGGCGTCAGCAGCCGCCCCTCCACACCGCTCAGGCCGAACACGGGCAGGAACACGAGCACGATGATGATTGTTGCGAAAACGATCGACGTGCGAATCTCGAGCGTCGCCTCGCGCACGACCTCAGCGCTGGAGACCTGCTGGTCGACTGGCTTCGCGCGGTTCTCGCGCAGTCGCCTGACGACGTTTTCGACGTCGATGATCGCATCGTCGACGAGTGCGCCGATGGCGATCGCCATCCCGCCAAGCGTCATCGTGTTGATGGTCGCGCCGAACCCGCGCAGCACCAGAATGGCCGCGGCGAGCGACAACGGCATGGCCGTCAGGGTGATGGCCGCGGCGCGAAGGTTCGCGAGAAAGAGCACCACGATGAAGACGACGAGGATGCCGCCATCGCGCAAGGCCTTGACGACGTTGTCGACGGCCACTTCGATGAAGTCCGCCTGGCGGAAGATCTTTCGATCGATTGTCATGCCCTTGGGCAGCTCTTGTTGCAGTCGATCAAGCTCCCGATCGAGGCGCGCCGTCAGCTCGAGCGTGTTCGCGCCCGGCTGCTTCTGAACGCCCACGATGACCGCCGGCTTGCCGTTTCGCGACCCTTCGCCGCGCTTGAACGCGGCGCCCTCACGGACATCGGCGAGATCGCGAATCAATACCGATCGACCACCTCGCAAGGCGACCACTGTTTCGCCGATCTCGTCGGGCCGCCGAACGCGTCCGACCGCCTGCAGGACGTACTCCTGCGGACCTTCCGTGTAGACGCCGGCCGACGTGTTCTTACTTGCGCCCTTCACAGCATCGAGCAGTTCGGTCAGGGAGACATGGTTCGCACGCAGTTGTTCGGGATAGGCGATGACCTGGTACTGACGTTCGGCGCCGCCGATCGGTGTCACCTGGGACACGCCGGCGACGGCCAGGAGTCGCCGCCTGACCACCGTGTCGGCGACGGTCCGCAGCTCGAGCGGGTCCTGCGTGTCAGACGAAATCGCAAAGAACAGGATTTCGCCCATGATCGACGAGACCGGGGCGAGCACCGGCCGTTCGACTTGCGGCGGCAGCGTGCCGCCAACGAGTGCGAGCTTCTCGGCCACGACCTGCCGCGCCTGAAAGATGTCCGTGCCCCAGTCGAACTCCACCCACACCACAGCGATGCCGAGCGCCGTCGCCGAGCGCACGCGTCGGACGTTCGACGCGCCGTTGATGGCGCTCTCGATCGGAAAGGTGACGAGCGATTCCATCTCCTCCGGCGCCATGCCGCGGCCTTCGGTGAGAATGGTCACCGTCGGCGCCGTGAGATCCGGAAACACGTCGACCGGCATGTCGCGTGCCGTCCAGAGCCCGCCCGCGAGCAACAGCGCCGAAAAGACGATCACCATCCAGTGGTGATCGATCGACCATTGAACCAGTCGCTTCATCGCGATTCGCCCTCAGTGCACATGGCCTTCCGCAGGAAGTCCCTTCGCCGCGGACGCAAGCTGTACCTCGTACGCGCCTTTGATCACGACACGGTCGCCGATGGCGACCCCACTTCTGAGTCCGACCTGGTCGCCGTCGCTGACGGCGATGTCGACGTAGCGGCGCGCGAATCGCTCGCCGCCAGTCTGGACGAACACATACGGACGTCCCGCCTCGAACAGCACCGCGGCTTTCGGCACCGTCGGCATGCGCACACGGTTCCGACCGAAGAGAATGGCCGTACCGCTCTGGCCGACGAGCAGTTGACCGCCTGGATTGACCACTTCGAATTGAATCGGCAGCGCGCCGGTCTTGGCATCGAGCACGCCGGCGTCGTGCATGTGCTCGCTGCGCAGTGGAACCGGATCCGGTTGACCAGGGATCTGAAACGCCACGTCGGCGAGGCGGCGCGCCGCCGAAACGTCCGCCGCCGGGATCTGCGCGCGCAACTCGACGCGATCGGTGCGAACGATCTTGAACAGCGGTGCGCCCTCGTCGTACGAGGCGCCGAGCGTCGCGAGCACGTCGGCGACGCGGCCGGCGATGGGCGCGCGGATCGTAAACGCGTTGCCGGCCGCCGCTCCGCCGCCGCTGCGCAAGGTTTCATCGCGCTGCGCCAGGCGTGCTTCCGCGGCGCGGAGCCTGGCTTCCGCAGACGCGACGGCTCTGCGAGCATCCTCGACGCGCCGTGCAGGGACCGCCCGATCGGCAAGCAGGCGTTCGGCTCGGGTGAGTTCAGCGCGGGCGCTGTCAAGCGCGACCTGCGCCTGCGATACTTCCGCCGCGAGCGTCGCACGATCGTCTCCGGCTGTCAGACGAGGTTCGAGACGTCCGAGGACCTGACCGGCGCGAACGGTCGTCCCGATCGCGACCAGTGACGTTGCGGCAAACCGACCGGCTGCGGGCGCCGTGACCATGGCCTCACCGCCCGACAGGGGTTCGATGGACGCCGGTACTTTGATCGAGGCGCGCAAGTCCGCGGCCTGCACAACCGCCGTCGTGAATGCGTTGGTCCATTGCTGTTCCTTCAGGTACGTAATGGCGGCCGGATCTTCCGCGGGCCGCTTTGCCACGTCGGCTTCCGCGGCGGCTTCATCGCGGTGGACTGTGACAGTGCCGAGATCATGGCGATCCGTCACGCCAGGAGCGTTGACCAGCAACGCCCATCGATACTGCCCTGGCGCAGGCGGCGTTCCTTCGATCCGAAATGCTCCCGGTCGTGACGGTGGCGATCCACGTACGACAATGGGTGCTCGGCCAGCCTCGGGCGTGAATTCGAGTGACGGAGTGCCGGCCGCCAGCGCGTGGAAGTCGCTTAGTGTGGTGAGGTGCACGGCAAACCGCGCCGATTGGCCGGCGACGAGCGGCGGATACTCCATATAGAGCTCCGTTTTTCCGGTCCAGTGCGTCACGTTCTGCGTCGGCGGTTCGGCTTTTTCGGCCGCCGTTTCCGCGCGCCGGCATCCAGCTG
>JBKPDW010000236.1:0-7383 GCA_046728115.1 Acidobacteriota bacterium
ACGCATTCGAGCGCATCCTCCGACGGTGCGCCTACATTCTGCTTCCGTTGTCCATCGTGCTCATCAAGTACTACCCAAGGCTCGGGCGGTCGTACGGCCGTTGGGACGGGCTCGTGATGTGGACCGGGGTCACGACGCAAAAGAACAACCTCGGCGTACTCTGCGCGGTGTCGGTGCTTGTAGTCATCGCAGGACTGATCGCGAAACGGGAACAGGATGAATTCGCTCCGACACGACGTCAGAAGGCTGCTGATCTTTTTACGCTGGGTGTCGCCATTTTCATTCTTCGGGGGGCGGAGGTGGGCACGTACAGCGCGACCGCAACCGTGGTGACGATTCTTGGCGTCGCCATCTGTCTCGCCTTGCTCTGGAGGCGCCGAGGCGGTCGATTTATTGCGCCTCATCTACCGAGCATAGCGATCGCCTCCGTGGGTGCGTACTTTGTGCTCGGCACCCTCATGACGAGCACGGGCGCGGCGATGCTCGGCCGTCGGAGCGACCTGACTGGAAGATCGACCGAGATCTGGCCGCTGGTCCTGCAGGAAGCTGCGACGCACCCCATTCTGGGATCGGGCTACGGTGGCGTGTGGGGGCTCGGCGGCCCGCTGTCGACGACCCTTCGATTGGAACAGGCCCACAACGGATATCTGGATGTCTATCTTCAACTCGGCATTGTCGGATGTGTGCTCCTGGCGTTGTTTCTTCTGGAATTCGCTGCCAGAGTCGGACGGCAATTCAAATACAGTCGTCGCTGGGGAATTTTCGGCATCGCATTCTTCTTCATAAACCTGATCTACAACATCTCAGAGACGGCCTTTTTCGACGTGTATATGGGCGCCATCATGGTGTTCATGACGGTTATTTTCGCCGACAGCGACAGCAGGGTCGCGCTTCGCGCCGCACAGCCGACCTCTGGGCGGCCAATCCGGCAAGTTGCCGGCTGGTCCAGGCCGCCGTTGCGGCCTGTCAGGCCACCGACGCGGTGGATGCCGCCGAGGCCCGCGTCTCGCCGTTCCACGTAGGCGGTGTTGCCGGTCGGTGTGAACTCAGATTTCCTGAAACGCCTGCCGGGCCGCATTCTGTGGCACCTGCCCTTTCCGTTTGGTGTGGTCCAGATGCTGGGCAGCACGTATTCGCTTCGCTGCGTCGTCTTCCACGACGTCTCGGATCGGTTGTCTTCTTTCACGGATGGCTTGGGCGTAACGATGACGACACAAGCGTTCGAAGAGGCGATACGTTTCCTCGCCCGGCATTACACACCGGTGAGTCTCGAGGAAGTGCTGCGCTCACGAATCGCTGGCGCCAGCGCTCGGCGCTCCGTACTCGTCACCTTCGACGATGCCTACGCATCGGTGGCGCTGAATGCCGCGCCTATCTGTCAAAAATACGGCGTCCCGGCGCTGTTTCTCGTCAATGCCCGGTTCCTGAACAACCGCGAACTCGCGCTCGACAACCTGCTGTGCCATGTTGCCAACACGTTTGGATATCGCACCATCAATGCAGTGGCAGCTGAGGTCATCGGTTCGGATCAGGATCTGAGGTCGCGTCGGCAGGTCCTTGGCAGCTTCGTTCCGTCGCTCTCACTGAAGTTGAGGCAGACCTTCTATGACGCGTTGACAGACGCGGCAGGCATCCATTCACGCGAGACGGCAGCCGAAGCCAAGCTCTACATTTCGGCCGATCAGCTGTCGCAGCTCGCGGTGTCGAACGTCGAGATTGGGAGTCACACGTATTCGCACGTGCACGGACGGGTCCTCGAAGAGAGCGAGTTCGCCGAGGAGATCGATCGCAATCGTTTGGTGCTCGAATCGGTGACGGGAAAGCGGGTTCGAGCCTTCAGCGTGCCTTACGGCTCTTCGGAGGATTTGCCGCCCTCTCTTGCGAGCCACATCCAGCAGCGCGGGTACGAGGCCGTGTTTTTGGGCGGACGATTGATGAACACCAGCGCTACGGACGCCCGTCATCTCTATCGCGTGAGCATACAGGCAGGCAGCGACGCAGATCTCTTCTCGGAACTGGAGATCATGCCGCGCCTTCGGGCGCTGCGCGGCTCGCTGCATCCGGCAACTCAGTCGACGTGCCTGACCGCATGAACTCGATCGGCGACCAATCCATCGACAGTCAGGCTACCGATCTCAAGTACGCCCTCGTGACGCCCGCGCGGAACGAGGAGGCGTTCATCGAGCAGACCATTCGCTCCGTCATTGCACAGTCCGTCACGCCCGTGCGATGGGTCATCGTCAGCGATGGATCGACGGATCGTACCAACGACATCGTGAACAGCTACGCTCGCTCGTACGAATGGATCGAGCTGCTGGCGTTGCCCGAACGTTCCGGCAGACACTTCGGAGCCAAGGCCCGGGCGTTCGGTGAGGGCTACGCCAGGCTGCGGGGGCTCCGATACGACATCATCGGGAACGTGGATGCGGATATTTCCTTCGGACCGAACTACATTCATCGCCTCCTGACGGAGTTCGTGCGCGATCCGGCGCTCGGTGTTGCCGGGTCGCCGTTCCGAGAGGGAACGGCCCAATACGACATTCGTTTCTCGAGAAAAGATCACGTCTCGGGTGCGTGTCAGCTGTTCAGGCGCCAATGCTTCGAAATGATAGGGGGGTACGTCCCTCAGCGCATCGGGGGAATTGATGTCATCGCCGTGATCAGCGCCAGGATGAAAGGGTGGAGGACCGAAACGTTTGCCGACCAGTTCTGCACTCACCATCGGCCGATGGGTTCTGCCAACGACCGCTTCGTCACCAGACTTTTCAAAAGCGGCCACGGTGACTACTGTCTGGGAGTACACCCGATATGGCAGATCTCCCGTTGCATTTATCAGATGAGCCGACGTCCTTACATCGTCGGCGGCGGCCTGCTTCTGTCGGGATACGCATGGGCGTTCCTCACACGTGCGCACAAGCCGGTATCCGAAGAGTTCGTCCGGTTCAGAAAGCAGGAACAGATGCAATGGCTGGCCACCTATGTCAAACAGTGGCTGCGCGTCCAGACTGGTCCGACGGACGATGTTACGAGACGAGGCGTTCGGGAGCAGATTCGATGAAGGCCGAACCGATTGAGATCAAGTGGCACCCCGGGCTGCCGATTTTTGCTGCCGAAAGCGTCCTGAAGGCGACGGGCGACGAGTACGGGTGGCTGGGCGGCAGGGATCAGTCCGGCGAGCTGCGATTCATTCTGCCGTACACCATCATCCGAAAGTCGATTGTCCGCCTGGCTCGCTTTCGCGTCGAGACGATTCCCGTGGGTCCACCCCTCGATATCCGTGAGGAAACATCGTTTCTCAACAGCTCCGTGGCGTGTTTACGATCGCTCGGCGCCGATACGATCGTTCCGGCGACCAACAATGCGGTCTTTCGCACATACCCGGACGGTGCCGACGCCGCTCCGTATGGCACATACGTGATCGACCTCACGCAGCCGGAGGCGAGTCTCTGGCGGGGCATTGGAAGGATCACGCGTCAGAATATCCGCACGGCGCAAAAGGACGGTGTGTGCATCCGCAGCGGGCTCGAGTATCTGGAAACCGCGTACCGACTGATCCATGACACGTTCGGACGGTCGAAGCTGCCGTTCATGCGGTATGACGATTTCAAACGGTTCGTCATGGCACTTGGTGAGTACGGACAACTCATGGTCGCGGAGCACCACGGTATCGCTCACAGCGCCGTTGTCTTCGCCTTCAGCGACCCTTGCGTCTACGCCGTGTACGGTGGAAATCTTGCCGAGCAGCACCAGGGAGCGAACAAGTTGATCTACTGGGAAGCCATGAGCTCTTTTCGCAATCGTGGCGTGTCTCGATTTGATTTCTATGGCGCACGCGTCGACCCGCCAAAAGGGTCAAAGCACGACGCGATCAATGCCCTGAAGCAGCGCTTCGGAGCGACGCTGGTGAAGGGATACATGTGGAAGTATCCGCTGCGGCCTTGGAAGTCGCTCGCCTACTCGTTTGGCATCCGATGTCTCAGGGGCGGCGACATCGTCGACCTCGAGCGGCACAAATTGGACAAGGCAAAGGCCATCGTTCTCGATCGTTCTGAAGTACGCGCATGACAGGCAACGCGGCGCCGCGAAAATACCCATGACGTTCGGGCCGAGCCTCATTCCAGCCGAATTCTGGGAGTACGGACTCGGTGACCTCGTTCGAGGCGTCAAGGACGCTTTGTCCGAGAGGTCGTCGATCCCGCCGCTTGCCTTGCCGGAACTGGGCGAATGCATACCAATCAGATCGGCCAGGGCAGGCCTCGTAGTAGCGCTTCAAGCCCTTGATCTCCTTCCCGGAGCTCGAATCGGCGTGCCGTTGTATTGCTGCCCGGTTGTGTTCAAAGCCATCGTCGCCGCCGGCTGCGTGCCACGCTTTGTCGATGTTGATCCGGCGACGTTCTGCATTTCCATCGACGATTTCGCCAAGAAGCAGGCCGACATCGA
Source organism: Acidobacteriota bacterium (assembly GCA_046728115.1). Classification (GTDB taxonomy): domain Bacteria; phylum Acidobacteriota; class Vicinamibacteria; order Vicinamibacterales; family CAVVIG01; genus CAVSWN01. Next base: position 4,441 of record JBKPDW010000236.1, read on the forward strand.
TTGTCTGATGGCTGTTCACATGTTCGGCAACGTCTGCGACGTGTCGAAACTTCGGGGTTTGATGGGGAAGAAACCCGTCATCGAAGACTGCGCGCAATCGCTCGGCAGTAAGATCGCCGGGCAGCCGACCGGCACCCTCGGCGACGTCTCGGTTTTCAGCTTTCGGTCTGGGAAGTACTTATCGGTGGGCGAGGGAGGCGCGTTGTTTTCGGCGAGTCCGGCACGTCGTGTGCGCTTGCAGCAGCTGACGGCCAGGCTGATGGGCGCCGGTCGCGTCGAAGAGTGCGGTCACGTTTTCCGATCCTACGCGCGGTCGAAGTTGCGCAGCCGGCCACTGTATGGCCTCGTCGGGTATCCGCTGTGGCAGGCCTACAACCGTTCCGTCAGCTATTCCACGAAATCGCCGCTTGTGATGGGCCGCATGTATCGATCCGATGGCGCCTTGGCCGTTCGCCGGCTTGCGACGTTCCGTTCGGCCATCGAGACGAGAAGAGCGCAGTCGGAACTCTACGCAAGATTACTGGACGGCACGTCGCTCACCCTGAGCGCGGAACCGCCGCATGTGTATTACAACCGCTATCAGTATCCGATGCTGTTTCCCTCAGCGGCGTGGCGTGACACGGTGGCCGCCGACCTGCATCGTTGCGGTATCGATACGTCGAAACCGTACAGCGACATAGCCGGAATTGCCAGAATGCATTACGGATATGCAGGTGATTGTCCTGCGTCGGAACACATTGCCGAACGGGTCCTTGTCGTCCCGAACCATGAAGCCCTGACGCCCTCGGATGTTCAACACATCACGCGTAGCATCGAGAAGGCGCTGCACAAACTCGAGGTCGCCGGATTCAACAAAGGCTCCGATTCAGTCGGTGCGGGCTCTGGCACGCTTCGACGCAGCGGGATCCGATCCCGATCCATCTGAGCACGCGCGCAGACCGTTGAGGTAAGGCGAGTGTGCCGACCGCACCGCAACACCTGCCAGTTGTCGCGGTGGGCGCGCTCAGAACGGATGAAGTGACTGGCCTGCGTCGACGGTCCTTGTTATCCGGGCCCGAAGGAATCTGACCAGAGAGCTCACCGCTGTAAGTGAACGAGTGCGGTAACGACGTTTGACCTGCTGATGAAAGCCTGAGGACATGGTGACAACAAAAATTCCGTTTTTGGATCTTGTGACAATGCACCGCGAGCTGGAAGAGGAACTCATTTCAGTTTTCAAGACAGCGCTCAGAGAAGCCGCGTTCGTCGGTGGCCCGATGGTCAGCGACTTCGAGAGAGACTACGCGAGGTTCTGTACGGCACGGCACTGTATCGCCGTGTCAAGCGGCACGGACGCGCTACGGTTTGCATTGAGCGCGGCCGGCGTGCGGCCTGGCGACACCGTTGTGACCGTCCCGAACACATTCATTGCGACGGCTGAAGCGATCACGCAAGTCGGTGCGCGGCCGGCGTTTGTCGACGTCGACGCGCTCACGTACACGATGGATCCCGAGAAGCTGCGCGAGTACCTCGAATCGGAGTGCAGAAGGGACCCGAGCTCCGGCGGTGTCGTCAGCAACCGCACCGGTAGCCGCGTCTCGGCCGTCGTGCCGGTGCATTTGTACGGGCAAATGGCGGACATGGATGCCATCCTGGAGATCGCGACGCAATACGGCCTTCTCGTGATCGAGGACGCCTGTCAGGCGCACGGCGCGGAATACCTTTCGACGAAAGACGGGCAATGGCGACGGGCGGGAACGATAGGTCAGGCGGCGGCGTTCAGCTTCTATCCGGGCAAGAATCTGGGCGCCTGCGGCGAAGGTGGCGCGATTACGACAAACGATGCGACGATTGCCCGACAGTGCCGACTCCTGCGCGATCACGGACAATCACGAAAGTATGTGCACGAAATCGAAGGTTATAACGGTCGCCTCGATGCCATTCAGGCCGCGATTCTGCGGACCAAGCTTCGCCATCTGCCGTCATGGAACGAGCGGCGCCGCGCGGTCGCGCGTGAGTACGACACCCTGCTGGGGCAGATTCGAGAGGTCGTCTGCCCGCACACTCCCGCGTGGTCGCGCCCCGTATATCACTTGTATGTCGTGCGTGTAGACCGGCGGGATGACTTGCAGCAGCACCTCGCGGAGGCAGGCATCGGCACCGGCATCCATTATCCGGTCCCGCTTCATCTGTCGCCGCCCTACAAGCGGTTAGGTTTCGTGCGGGGAGATTTTCCGGTTGCCGAATGTGTGGTAGGGGAGGTGCTGTCGCTGCCAATGTTCCCGACGCTGTCATCGGGGGAGCAGCAGCAGATCGCGGACGGAATCGGCAGATTCGTCGCGGGAGGGAAGCTATCGGCGGCGGGTGTGTAGGATTGCGCTCACGATACCCTGGACAGGGCGCGTGCTTCGGCGTCGTCGCTGCTCCACCACACGACCTTCCAGCCTGTTCCCTCGTACCCAATCATGCGCGAGCGTGTGTGCGGTACACGCCGCAGAAATCCGTCGAGCCGGGGAATCTCTCCTTGAAAGTACGTCACCAGGCACCGGCGACCAAGCGCGTTGAGCGTCGCGATCGCGGCCTCGACATCCCGGATGTAGTACAGGATCTCGCAGGCGACCACCAGGTCGTATTTCTTCCCACCCGCCAATCGTGGACAGCTGAAGAGATCTGCCACGTCGAACTTCGCGTTCTTGACAGAGCGGCGAGCGCGAGCAATGGCCAACTCGCTGATGTCCACGCCTTGAACGCAATCGGCTACGTCGACCAGATATGCGGTCTGATGCCCCTCCCCGCAGCCGATTTCCAGCAACGTTCCTGACCGACCAATCTCCTCTTCGATAATCCGATTGACTGCCTCGAAGCGGTGCGTCTCGCGCGCCGACTTCATCTGCCACGGATCCCGGAGAGCATAGAGAAGCTCGAACGCGCGATGGCGGTCGCCGTAGCGCGTGCGGCGGAGCA
>JBKPDW010000237.1:0-4662 GCA_046728115.1 Acidobacteriota bacterium
CTGCCGACCTATCCGGGCAACACGGCCGTGAGGCTCGAAGCCGTCAAGCGTGTTGCGCGCGGCGACAGTTCGAACGTGTCCACGCTTTACATGAGTGCGCACGCAGGAACACATGTTGACGCGCCACGGCATTTCTTCGACGACGGTCCAGGTGCTGAGGCGCTTTCTCTCGAGCTTTTGTGCGGGCGGACGCGCGTCATCGAACTGACCTCGCGGACGGCAGTCACGGCGGCCGATCTCGCGAAACTCGACCTTACCGAGGACGTGCGCGTCCTGATCAAGACACACAACTCGCGGCTGTGGGGCGACCCGACGTTCCACACGGACTACGTCGGCATCAGCGAGTCCGCCGCGAAGCACCTGGTGGGCCACGGCGTGAAGGTCGTGGGCGTCGATTACCTGTCGGTTGAACCGTTCAAGACGCCGGGCGCGCCGACCCACCACGTCCTGCTCGGTGCCGGCGCAATCGTCATCGAGGGGTTGAATCTCCGCGATGTCGAACCCGGCATCTACGACATGCTGTGCCTTCCCCTTCTGCTCGCCGGATCCGACGGCGCTCCCGCGCGCGTCGTCCTGCGAAAGAGTTGAGCGAAGATCATGTCGGCGCTGCTCGACGACAGCCTCGTCATCGTGCTTGCCGGCGGCGCGGGCGAACGTCTCCACCCGCTGACGAAAGAACGCGCGAAGCCGGCGGTCTATTTCGGCGGGCCGTACCGCATCATCGACTTCGCGCTCAGCAACTGCATCAACTCCGGCTTGCGCCGGATCTTCATTGCCACGCAGTACAAATCGCTCTCGCTCAACCGGCACATCCGCATGGGGTGGGGCATCGTCTCGGAGGAACTTGGCGAGTTCATCGAGATTCTTCCTCCACAGAAGCGCATCGGCGAGCAGTGGTATCAGGGAACCGCGGATGCCGTGTACCAGAATCTGTACTCGATCACGCGCGAGAACCCGCAGCATCTCATCGTGCTCTCCGGCGATCACGTCTACAAGATGGACTACTCGCGCATGCTGGGATTCCACCTGGACAAGCAGGCGGCCGCGACGCTCGCGGCGATCGAGGTCCCCATTGCGGATGCGCCCCGATTCGGCGTCGTCGCCGTCGATGAAACCGATCGGGTCACCGGATTCGAGGAAAAACCGGGGACGCCTGCGTCGATTCCGGGCTCGCCCGACTTTGCGCTCGGGTCGATGGGCGTCTACATCTTCAATACCGACCCGCTGGTTCGTGCGCTCGAGGCCAACGCGATGGGTCCGACGACGCACGATTTCGGCAGGGACATCATTCCTGCGCTGATCCACGAGGCGCCGGTGTATGCCTACCGGTTCCACGACGAGAACAAGAAGGCGGCGAAATACTGGCGCGACATCGGGACCCTCGACGCGTATTTCGAAGCCAACATGGATTTGTGTCAGGTCAATCCCGAGTTCAACCTCTACGATCCCGAATGGCCCCTCCGGACGTATCAGTCCCAGGCGCCGCCCGCGAAGTTCGTGTTCGCCGAGGAGGGCAGCCGATGCGGCCAGGCGCTGGACTCGGTGATTTCCCCGGGGTGCATCGTGTCGGGCAGCAGTATTTACGGCAGCGTGCTCTGCCCGAACGTGCGCGTGCACAGCTTCTGCCGCATCGAACGGAGCATCCTGATGCCCGGCGTGCGCGTCGGCCGGCACGCGCGCATTCGTCGGGCGATCATCGACCGCGACGTGCTGATCCCGCGCGCTGCGCTCATCGGTTACAACGCGGAGGAAGACCGCCGCCGCCACACCGTCAGCGAAGGGGGGATCGTCGTCGTGACGACGGATGACGAGCCGCTCATCGGCGAATTGAGTGAAGACGCGTTGCAGTTCGAAGCGGAGGCCGATCGAAAGGGTGGAACTTGATGCACGAACTGTGCTACCACACGGAGGACGGACACGAACGCGAACTCCGAATGCAATGATTTTCACCGTGTTCGCTGCCGTGTCCATGCCGGTGAGCTCAGGGAGGCCTCGTGAAGATCATCAAGGTGCAGGCGCGCGAGATCCTCGACTCGCGGGGAAATCCGACGGTGGAAGTGGACGTCGTGCTCGAGGGCGGTGCGATGGGCCGAGCGGCCGTCCCCTCCGGCGCATCGACCGGCGAGCGCGAGGCGCTCGAACTGCGCGATGGCGACAAGGCTCGCTATGGCGGCAAAGGCGTTCGTCAGGCTGTCTCGAACGTGAATGGCGAGATTGCCAAGGCCGTGGTGAAACGTGAGCTCACGCAGCGTGCGCTCGACGAAACGATGATCGCGCTCGACGGGACACCGACGAAAAGCCGACTGGGCGCCAACGCGCTGCTCGGCGTCTCGATGGCGGCCATGCGAGCCGAGAGCGTGGCGACGACGCGTCCGCTCTACCGGCACATTGCCGCGCTGTATCGGCGGCAGGACGGCGACGGGAGTTCCCTTTCCCTGCCCGTGCCGATGATGAACATTCTCAACGGCGGTGCGCACGCCGATTCCAGCGTGGACTTCCAGGAATTCATGGTCATGCCGCTCAGCGCGCCGTCGTTCGAGGAAGCGCTGCGATGGGGCGCGGAGATTTTTCATGCGCTGCGGGGCATTCTCAAAGGACGCGGCAAGTCCACGGGAGTCGGCGACGAAGGGGGATTCGCGCCGAACCTCGCCTCGAACCGCGAGGCAGTTGAGGTGATCCTCGAGGCAACCGGCAAGGCTGGTTTCCGAGCGGGCAGCGATGTCTGGTTGGCCCTTGACGTGGCGGCAAGCGAACTCTGGGCTGGTCCCGGTTCTTCGACGTCGCCCGGGTCAGGTCGCTACACGTTCAAGAAATCGGGCGAACCGGATCGTACTTCCGAGCAGATGATCCGGCTCTTCGAGGACTGGATCGCGCAGTATCCCATCGTGTCGATCGAGGATGGCCTCGCAGAAGGCGATTGGAACGGCTGGCAGATGCTGACCAGAGAGATCGGCGGCCGCGTGCAGCTGGTTGGCGACGATGTCTTCGTGACGAACCCGGCGATCCTGAAGAAGGGCATCGCCGATGGCGTGGCCAACGCCCTGCTCGTGAAGCTGAATCAGATTGGCACCGTCACCGAAACACTCGACGCGATGCGCATGGCCGCAGACGCCGGCTACGCCACGATCGCGTCCCACCGCTCCGGAGAAACCGAGGACTCCACCATCGCAGACCTGGCGGTGGGCACGGCAGCTGGACAGATCAAAACGGGTTCGGCGAGTCGAACGGATCGCGTCTGCAAATACAACCAGCTGCTTCGCATTGAGGAGGAGCTCGGGAAGGCTGCCGCGTTCGCGGGCCGAGGCGCCATCAAATCCGCAACTCTGAAATCGCTCTGAACTCTGAATTCTGAAACCTGAAATCTGAAATGCACACTGTTGTCCTTCTCAGGCACGGCGAGAGCACCTGGAACCAGGAGAACCGCTTCACCGGTTGGACCGACGTCGATCTCTCGGAACGCGGGCTGGTGGAAGCGGCAGAAGCCGGACGGCTGCTTCGCGACGGCAACTACATATTCGATCTGGCGTACACATCCGTACTGAAGCGCGCGATCCGAACTCTGTGGATTACGCTCGACGCGCTCGACGAGCTGTGGATTCCGGTGGAGAAAAGCTGGCGCCTCAACGAACGGCATTATGGGGCGCTGCAGGGCCTGAACAAGGCCGAGACTGCCGCCAAACATGGCGAGGCCCAGACCAAGATCTGGCGGCGCAGCTACGACATTCCACCGCCGCCGCTCACGCCGGACGATCCGCAGCATCCATCGCGCGACCCCCGGTATGCGGCGCTCAGCGCCGCCGAACTGCCGCTGACGGAATCGCTCAAAGATACCGTGGCGCGGTTTCTTCCATACTGGCACGACACGATTGCCCCCTCGGTTCGATCGGGCAAACGCGTGCTGATCGCCGCTCATGGCAACAGCCTGAGAGCGCTCGTCAAGTATCTGGACAACATGTCCGATGCCGACATCGTCGAGCTGAACATCCCGACCGGTATTCCGCTGGTGTACGAGCTCGATGAGAACCTGAAGCCTCTGGGCCACCGCTACATGGGCGATCCGGCGGCGGCCGCAGCCGCCGCGGCGCGCGTGGCCAGTCAAACGAAGGCGACCTAGCCACGACATAAAAAAGGCCGGCCCGCACGAGCGGAACCGGCCTCTCAACGTCAGACTTCAGACCTGAGACTTGAGCCTCGAGCCTTCTGCCTCCTACTCCACGGGTTCAGCCGTTTCGTCCGCGGCGATCCTCAGCGATCGCAGGAAACGGCGGTCGTTTGCGGTGACTTCAAATTGTCGCTTGGGCTGTGATTCGCGAGCGGGCCTCGCGGACGCGGTTACTTTCGTGAGTGCCGATGATTGCGAGCGGCTAACGAATCCCACCACGGCTTCGAGCGTGACTTTCATCTCGAAACCTGCTGCACGGGCTTTCTCGCGGCACGCTTCGACTTGCGCGTTCTCCGCAACCGCGGCAGCAATCGCGTCGGCCAGCTCTCTCGCGAACCGGTTCACGACGTCGTCCATCTGCTCCCCTCCCTACGCCGCCGGGCCGGGTACCGGAGGCGCTTCCCGATCAACGTCTGTCTACACCAGGGCAGTGGACAGGTTCCGGCGCCTGACGAGTTCATAATGTGTCGGAGTGACCCTGTAGGTAGGATCAGTTTAGC
>JBKPDW010000238.1:0-18166 GCA_046728115.1 Acidobacteriota bacterium
GTCTGGGCCTCCGCTCGAACCGCTGCGTTTGAACGCGGACCTTTAGTCTTTTGGAGAGCTCAATTCCTTTTTGAGGCGCTCGTGGCACCGACTTTGACATCACAAGCCTCCAGATGCTGAACCAATTCGGCCCGCAACGAGCCACTTACGACTGACGCCACGCCTCACGTCCGGTAGCCCGTCGAACAAGTTGCTGTCATAGATGCCGAATATGGACCAGGGCGAAACGATCCGAATTGTCAGCGCTCAGTGAATCTCCGTCGAAGGTGTGCCTTCGGGAACCACCACCAGAATGTCGATGCCGAAGACGAGCGTGGCCAGGTCCGGGTTCGTCGCTCCCGCCAGTGCGTTGAAGTCATGTCGGAGCGGGCGCAGATCGAACATGGTCCAGTCCGAGTTCAGGCGATTGCCCAGCATGGGCCGCAGATATTGCGAGCGGGGGTCATCGTCGTAGTTGAATGGGCGCAGCTGGGCGGGCTGACCGACCCTCGGATAAAACGGACTGGAGCCTTTGACCGGCATGAGACGAATATGCAGCGATTGGGCACCGCGGCCTTCGGCGAATTCCGCCACGTAGTTGCCAATGCCACGGCCCCGTACCGGGTTCAGCCCTCTGTAGATGTGATAGGCGCCGAATCTCAACAGAACCCTCGGGGGCGTGGCTGCGGTCCGGGCCGCTCGCGTGTAGTCGGCCGCAAAGCGTGTCTTCATGAGATGCTCGCGCCGGCGAGCGTTGTCGTAATCCGCCGGTGGGACCCGGTTGATCTCGTGGCTCTCGACGAGCGACGCAAACAGCGACCGGGCTTCGGGGCTCCCATCCCGCTGAAGGGACGCAGCGCCATGGGCGAGATCCTGATCGTCAGCTGACAGCATGAACAGATCCTCGATGCGTCCGCTTTGCAGCGCCTTGCGATACGCGTCTTCGTTTTTCTGGAACAATTGCCGCATCGCCAGACGGGCTGGCTCGCCAAGCCGACTCTCGAGAATGCGGGACAGGATCAGACCTCCCGCATTCAGGCCCTCCTGGTTCAAACCCCACAGATGGAATTCGCCCTGTGCGGCACGAGCGCATTGCTGCAGCATCTCGAATTCTTCGCGCGCGTTGTACACGTTGATGGATTTGGGGAACGCTTTTTCAGACGCCGCGAGCTGAGCGAGACCGTCTTGCCGCCGCGCCAGGCTGTGCAACTCCGCAGCTGCGACCGGGCCCTCTTCTATGGCCATCGCCTGGAATCGCTCGGGACCGGCTGCGTTGCAGATAGCGGCTCCGAGTTCGGGAGTCTGTGCAAGGCCATGGTCCTCGCCCAGAAGAACGAAGTGCGATTCGGCGATCGCCGATTGCAGCACCTGCGCTCCGGTCCCCGAGAGTTGTCCGTTGCGTACGGAGAGGGAATAGCGGTTCTCCAGGACCTTCGCGACAAATCTGTCGGGCTGTGACGGGCCTTGCGCGGCGGGCCGAGGCGTGGCGATCAAGCCCACGCGCGCGGCCACGGCGACCACGGCGGCGCTCACCATGTCAAATGCTCGCGCCTTCCCTGGAGTCGCCACGCTCTGCACAGGTATCTTCGTGACCGACTCATTGTTCGCCGGTGACAGTCCGCTCGCGGAGGACCGAGTGTCCGCTGCGGGACGAGGCGGGGCGATCAAGCCCAGGCGCGCCGCCACGGCGACCACGGCGGCGCTCACCATGCCAAATGCTCGCGCCTTCCCTGGAGTGGCCACGCTTTGCTTTGGCATCTTCGTGACCAACCCGTTGTGGCGTTCGTATGTGACGCGCTGATTCCACAACGATGCGTTGGGAGGGAGACGGTGCTCGATGCCAGCCCTGCCCGGCGCGGCTTTACCTGCATTCGGCGAAGGCACGGGACCGAGCGAGACCAGCCACACTACCGCCGGAATGGCGACGACGTGAATGGTCGCCGCGAGGCCAAATGCCGATACCCGGCGGGGCCCCGTCATCATGCCAGCCGCGGCGAGCGCCCTCACCGGCGCACGGTGCGCGTTCGCGCCGACCTCCATGCACCACGCGAGATCGTCCGGGATGCCGACGAACAGTCGGGCCAATACCTGCGTCGCGGCCCATCCTCCCTGCGGCGCCTCGGGATCGTGTTCGAATTCCCAGAGATCCGAGTCGATCTCCGCCCGGCGTGCACTCCGCTCCGCTCGCGGCAGGCCGTGCGTGTAGACCCGCGTCCACGCGCGCACCAGCCTCGTCGCGATCGGCAGCAGCTCGCATCTCATGCGGGGGCCAACCGGCGCCGCGTCCGACGCGCCGTCCGTTTTGCCGCGAGTTTCCGCGCGTCGCGAGCCGCCGCCTCACCCGCGGCGGTCAGCGTGTAGAGTCGACGACCGGGCCGGTTCTCGCGCGCGGGGATCTCCGGATCCTCCCAGCGGCTGCGCAGCAGCCCCATCTGTTCGAGCCGGCCGAGCGCGCGATACAGCGTCCCGTAGGCGGTGAGCAGGCGGCGATCCGCCGCGTCGCCCAGGCGCTTGGCGATTTCATAGCCGTGGAACTCGTGCGTGCCGCGGCGCAGGAGCGCCGCCGCCGTGAGGCAGATGGCCGTCTCGAGCGGGAGCAGCGCACCCGGTTTCCGGCGCATGCGCGCATTTATAAGCAGATACATGCGCTTTGTCAAGTTGGCGAACCGTCTGCGCCGGCGCAGGTCTCTCTCGAGGCGCGCGAGGTCGTTCTGTACGGGGCCGGGCTGCGTCTGCAAGAATGTCTGGAGTTGCCCGTCAAGGACATCGATCTCGAACGACGGTCGGCGGATGAAACACGCGAATGGGTCCGGAGCGGCCCTTCTGTTCTTTACGAATATTCGCTCGAAATCTGCGAGCATTTATAGCTCAGATTTCTGTACAAGGCCATATGCATCGGGTGGGCGCACGGTCGTTGTCGCACTGGCTGTCTGCGCATGCCTGCTGGCACCGCTTGCCGCGATTGCGCTGCCTCAACTGACAGGTTCGAGCCGCTTTCAACCCGGCAGCGACGGGTCACGGCTCGCCTCACGCGACGGATCGATAGACTGCTCGTCCTCTTTCGCCCCAAGGGCCCCATGGCTTCCGACGCGCTCATCGACTCGTTGATTGCCGGCGATGCGCGCAGCGAGCTGTTTCGAATGGAAAGCCTGTTGCGTCTGTACCGCCATAAGTTTCCGAATCTCACCGAGCACCTCCAGCGGGTCAAGTCGATCGAAGACGGACTGGGGGGAGTACGCCTATGCCGTGGATTCGCTGAATTTCGCAAAGGACAAATTCAAGAAGGAGAACCGGGCAGACGGACCCGATTCCTCTGCGCCGTCGGATCAGGAGAAGATACTCGACGGTCTCGAGAGAAAGCGTGCGGCGGCGCGGAGCGTCCTCGCAACACTCCTGGAGAAGAGCGCCCTAACCGGGGATCTGCAGTCGCTCAGGTCGCAGGTCAGTCCACGGTTCAGGGGCTGGGGTACCGTCAAGGACACGCCGTTCGTGAAAAGGGAACTTCAGCAGATGCTGAAGAAAGTCCGCGACGCCAACTACGACTTCACCAGGCTCGAAGACGGCATTCACGAGCTCCGGCGACAGCTGCGGTGGTTTCCGATGACCATCGATGGTCTCGACGGGATGATCGTCGTGCGCGACGATCCGCCGGGAAAGTGTCCGGTACCCGCGCTCGAGGCGCTGGCCGGCACATCCGCCGCGAGGCACAAATACGCGAATCCGGCGCTGCGCTTTCCGGCTTCGCACCCATGCGCCATCTCGTGCTGTCTGCTCTGGCAGGTGTCCAAGACGATCAGAGACCTCGGCCATCTGAAGGATGACGCGCAGGGAAACGCCGCAATCGAGGCAGCGCTTGACGAGGACCTCGACGTGGCGTCCGGCAATGCCGTCACGCCGGAAGAGAGCGCGCGCGCGACCAGAATCCGGAGCGAGCTGTACTCGTCGCACGCACTCGATGCCCTGATCTCGCAGATCTCCAGCTGCCGGCCGTAGATGCGGAATTGGATCATGCCTTCTGACGGTATCGCTGCGAGGTGGTCTCACAGTTTCTGGGTCGCTCGCCGCTGGATCGTGCCGGCGACGCTCGCGGCCCTGTTGACCATCGCGGGCGTGCCCGTGGCGGCGCAAGACCAGGCGACGCCGACGGCCGCAGTCGAAGGACCGCAGACTTTGGAGAGCGCGCCGAAGCAAGAGAAGGGGAAGGAGGAAAAAGAGAAAGAAGACGAAGGGCAGGAAGAGAAGGCGCCGAAGGACAAAGCGACGAAGGAGACGAAGAAGAAGAAGAAACGCAAGAAGGAAGAGGTGAAGTTCGTCTGGGTGCCGCATCCCGCGATCCACGTGGGCAAGTAGGCTCGCATCGAGTTCAGGGGCCGCATCATGGAGGAGTACGACAGTACTCAGACGCAGCCGGCCAATCAGGCTGAGCTCGACATCGCCAAGCGGCGCCTCGGCGTGGAAGGCGAGCTGTTCGGCAAGGCCGTCCGCCTTCCAACTGAGCCGTGAAATGGGCGGGGACAAGACGCTCGTCGTGACCGAGCCGCCCGATACGAGCGACGATCCGCTGGGTTCAACCTCGCCGACGGTGCTCACGACGGTCAGCTCGAAGTTCACCGTCGAGCCGTGGCGCGAAGCGTGGGTCGGGTACCAGCAATTCACGTTCGCGCGCGCGAAGTACGGCCTGTTCAAGATTCCTTTCAGCGTGGACGAGAACACCGGCGCGACCAATCTGGACTTCGCGTACCGCTCCCTCGCGGCGAGCACCCTCGCGCCATGCCGGGACGAGGGCTGGACGGCGCACGGGCAGGTCGTCAACCATGCCTTCGGCTTCGAATACGGCGTGTTCGATCACGACGGCCACAACGCGCACACGGGCACGAAAGATCCGCTTCGTGTCACGGGCGGCCAGACAACGGCGTGGCGCATGACGAGCGAGCCGCTTCGAAACGTCACTCCATCTGGACCGACCTGGAGGTCGGGTACGCGGAAACGAACAGCACGCTCGCTGAAGGCTTCTCGAGCATCAAGGGCAAGACCGTCGCCGGGTTCGAGTTCTACAAGTCGAAGTACTTCGTCAACGGCGCACGCAGTCGCCGCGAGTTCGAGATGCGGTTTCGACCTGGTCCCTTCTCCCTGAAGTCGGAATACATCCGCGTCACCGAGGAGCGGCTGGGCCAGAGCGTCTACAACACCGATCTGTCGCCGCTCACGGCGACCGGTTGGTACGTGAGCGGCACGTGGGCACTGACCGGCGAAATGAAGACCAACGGGCTCGACGAGCCGAACAGGCCCATCCTGCGGGGCGGCATCGGCGCCGTCGAAATAGGTGCCCGTGTCGAAAAGATCGCATTCAGCAGCGTAGCGGGCGAGCAGGCGCCGAACGATCCCGGCTCGCGCAGCTATCGCGCCGACGTGGTGCTGCGCAACAGCGACCAGGTGCTCACCTACGGCGTGAACTGGTATCCGAATCGATGGTTCAAGATCCAGTTCAACCTGATCCGGGAGGTGCTCGCCGATCCGACTCAGGGGCCGTCGCCGCTTTCGCGGTCGTTCTGGAGCACGGTGATCCGTTTCCAGACCGGATTTTGAGGCCACGTATGCGACACGTCCGAACGATTCTGCTCGTCGCCGTTGTGCTGGGGGCCGTGTCGGCGCCCGCGTTCGCGCAGTCGGCGGATCCCTCGGCGGCCGTATTCGACGACACGGTAGTGCACGAGATCCGGCTGTACATCAATTCAATCGACTGGCAGCAGTTGCAGGCCAACTGGCAGGCAGACGACCACTACCCGGCGGACTTCAAGTGGAACGGCCACGTGGTCCGCAACGTGTCGATGCGTTCGCACGGCGCCGGCAGCCAACAAGATGAGTTTCAAAATCGGGTTCAACCACTACACGACCGGCCAGACACTGCTCGGCCTCGAGGACATCCTCCTTCGCAACAACTCGCAGGATCCCACCAACATGCGAGAACGCATGGCCATGCTGCTGTTCCGCACGCTCGGAATCCCCGGTGAGCGCGAAGCGCATGCGCGGCTGTTCGTCAACGACACGTTCTACGGCCTCTTTACCATCTGCGAGGAGTACGACACGACGACCTACATGCAGAACACGTTCGGTGAGACCACCGGGCGCTTATACGAATACAAGTACGATAACCAGGCTGTGCTCGCGGGCTCGCCACCCTACAACTTTCAGTATCTTGGCGCGGCCCCGTCCTCATACGTGCCGGACCTGTATAAACCGAAAACGCAGAAAGACGACCCCCAGGGTGAGGTGATCGGGCGCTTCGTGGAAGCGATCAGCGACACCGCCAGCGCGGCGTGGCGCGACAATGTGTCCGCGTTTCTCGACCTGCCGACCTTCATTCGGCATCTGTCGATCGAGAACTTTCTGGGTGAAGAGGATGGGCTGACCGGCGACTACGGACCCAACAACTACTACCTGTACCATTTCGCGAACACGAGCCGGTTTCGGTTCCTGCCGTGGGACAAGAGCAACACGTTCTGGAACGCGCCAAGCGCGGATTGGCCGGTCTTCCGGAATATCACCGACGGTCCCGAGGATCGCCGCGACGTGCTGGTGCTGCGCGCGTTTCAGGAACCCGATCTGTTGAACCTGTATCTCGACACGCTGCTCGAATGTGCCGACTTTGACCGGCGAGGTGTGACGCCAGACCAGCCCGGATGGCTCGAGGCCGAGGCAAACCGCGAGTTCGATCAGATTCACGCTGCGGGACTCGAGGATACGAGCCTGTATACGAACGACGAGTTCGAGCAGGCCGTCGCCGACCTGAAGGCGTTCGCACACGCCCGAGCCGCCAGCGTCCGGGCGCAGGTCGCTTCGGCGCGCGGGCAATAGACTTTCGCGTGTTTGTCACATCATGAACCCCAGGTTCGATACTGCAAACCTTCCGACGTTCGGGAGCTGGCCCGTCCAGGATCGGCCGATGAAGACCCGCTGACCGGTCTTCGCGAAGCGCTCGACTGTTCCATCGACGATGAACTGACGAAGGACGCGCCTAGGACGTCGCCGAGGACCGCTATGCGGCTTTGCGTTCCGTGCGAGTCAGCGGGTACAGAATTCTCATTTGGGTCCGCATAGCGGTCCGAGTACGTTTGGAGCGTCAGCCGAGAAGGACCACACGACCATGGCACTGCATGTAATTGTCATCGGCGGCGGCGTCGCAGGACTGACTGCCGCGCACGAGCTCAGCGATCGTGGCGCCCGCGTCACCGTATACGAGCGGCGGCCCGATTGGGGCGGCAAGGCGCGAAGCCAGCCTGTCGCGGGTACTGCTGCCGGCGGCCGCAGACCGCTGCCGGGTGAGCATGGCTTCCGCTTTTATCCGCGCTTCTACAAGCACGTCATCGACACCATGCAGCGCATCCCGGTGAGCGGTGGCAGGTCAGTGGCCGATCGTCTCACGCCGACCACGGAGAGTGCCGTCGCGATGGTCGACAACGACACCTGGTACCGCTTCTTCCGACGTGCGCCCCAGAGGCCCCTCGAGATTCTCGAGGCCCTCGAGCTGTTCTTCAAGACGCTCGACTTCGATGCAGCAGATTTCAAGCTGTTCGGCGCGAAGATCCTGGAGTTCTTCACGTCGTGCGATGCGCGACGCCTCCAGGCGTACGACCAGCTGTCCTGGTGGCAGTTCCTCCAGGGTGACGACTACTCTGGCAAGTTCCAGCGCCAGCTGCGTGCGATCCCGCGCACGATGGTCGCGACGGATCCGAGGCGCGGCTCGGCGTACACGATCGGCACGATCTCGATGCAGCTGATTCTCGACTATGCGTCGTCGGGCGTGACGAACGATCGCACGATGGGCGGACCGACCACCGAGATGTGGATTGATCCGTGGATTGCCCATCTGCAATCGCGCGGCGTCGAGCTGCATGCGGGCGTCGCGGTCGACGGCGTCGACGTCGCCGCCGGGAGAATCAGCGGCGTGCGCGTGGCTGGCAACGAGGTCTCCAAGGTTGCGGACTTCTATGTGCTGGCCGTTCCGATCGATCAAGCCATCGCGATGATCACTCCCGAGATGGGAGCGCTCGATCCCGCGCTCGAGACGCTGCGCACCCGCAACGCCGACGACCTGGTGTCGTGGATGGTCGGCGCACAATACTTCCTCGCCGAGGACGTGCAGCTGGTGCGCGGCCACACGTTCTATCCGGATGCGCCGTGGGCGCTCACGTCGATTTCGCAGGCGCAATTCTGGACCGAAGGCGGATCGTTCCGGGATCGGTACGGCGATGGGACGGTCGGTGGCGTCATCTCCGTCGACGTGTCGGATTGGGATGCGCCCGGCACGCACGTACGCAAGACCGCGAAGGAGTGCACGCCGGCGGAGATCCAGCAGGAAATCTGGGAGCAGCTGAAGGCAGCGCTCAACGGTCACGCGCCGGGCGATCTTGTGTTGCGCGACGCGCAGCTGCGCTCATTTCATCTCGACGACGATCTCGACTACCAGCGCGGCACGCCGCCGACGAATCACTCGCGGCTTCTCGTCCACCCTCCTGGATCGTGGGCCATCCGCCCCGAGGCGGCAACCCGGATTCCCAACCTGGTGCTCGCCGGCGATTATGTGCGCACGAATACCAATCTCGCATCGATGGAAGGGGCGTGCGAGGCGGCGCGCCGCGCGGTCAATGCGATTCTCCAGCGCGCCGGCTCACAGGCGGCGCCAGCCACGATCTGGCCGCTCGTAGAGCCGCCGTACTTTGCTCCGTGGAAGGATCTCGATGCGCGGCTGCACGCCGAAGGCAAGGATCACGTCTTCGAACGGCTCGGTATTCGACATGCCCGCGTGGCCGCGGAGTTGCTGCGTCACTTCGAAGACGTGAGCGGCATCGCCGCGCTCGACGATTTGCTCGACCAGGTCCGCGCCTCGCAGATCATCGCAACCGTCTGCACGCGACTGGGACTGTCGACCACTGACACGTCCCGGTCATCGTGACCGCGTCATCACGACGTGAGCGTGGGGGTGGTGGGTCGCTTTGGGACCCCACGTGGGTCCTCTTTCGACGGGGCGGGGTGTCCTTCGTCTCCTGGATGGCGTTCCGGGATGTATGAGGTTCTCATTGCGGCGGCGACCTGGATGGCGTTTCAGGAACGTGACGCGTTACATCTCCATCCTCAGGGGACGGACCGATGAAAGAATGGCTCACGGTCAAAGAGGCGCTGCTGAGACAGTCGTCACCGTCAACCGAAGAGTTACCTGGGACACCTTGCCAGTAAGTGGACCGGCTGTGAAGTCCACCGTGAAATCGAACGCGATCGGCGCGCCTTTCGATTCTCGCTGCCAGGACCAGCCGCATCACCAGCAGCGCGGTATGCCAACTTCGGCATGGCATTTCTCCACTCGGCCGCCCGAGATCCCAAATCAACTGATGGATGATTATGCGAGGTCTTGCGCGATCGGGATTGAAGCGTTCTGCAGACGCCAGCAGTGTTCCAACACTGGCGTGCGCCAGGGAAACGAATCGCTCGAACGAACTTATCGCTCCAAGTCTGAACCGCCGGCCTGAGTACGGCCGGACGTCGAAGCCTTGAGACCTGCCGCTCGCGCTTCGAGCCGCCGCGCCTCTTCCTCATTGCCACGTTTTCTAAGTGTCCCGGCGAGATTGGTCATCGCCTCGAGGGTAGCCGGGTCAGCCTCGCCCAGGACACGTTGTCGGATGTCGAGAATCCGCTCCTCGAGGGCCTGGGTGCCGGCCAGATCACCCTGACGCCACAGGCTGATCGCGAGGGCGACCATACCGTCGAGGGTCTGCAGGTCCATCTCGCCAAGGGTTCGCCTCCTGATCTCGACGACTCGCTCGAGGAGGACCTGCGCGTCGCCGAAACGTCCTTCATTCTCCAGCGTGACCGCAAGGTTGTTCATGGAGGTCAACGTATCCGGGTGCTCGCGGCCCAAGAGCCGTTCCCTCAGCTTCAGAACGTGCTCCTTCAATTCGCGGGCGCCGCCTTGGTCGCCCTTCGCCGACATGATGGTGGCGAGGTTGCTCATCGCGACCAGCGTATCCGGGTGCTCCGGACCGAGCACCCGGCGCCTGACTTCGAGCATCCGCTCGGCCAGCGCTGTCGCCGCCGCGTGATCCCCCTGGTCCGAGAGCGTCACCGCCAGATTGTTCATCGTGGTCAAAGTATCGGGGTGCTCCTCGCCCAGCAGCCGCCTACGCAGTTCGAGCACACGCTCCTGGAGCCGTCGTGCGCCCGCGAGATCGCCCATATCGGACAACGTCACTCCGAGATTGTTCATTGCGGTCAAGGTTTCGGGGTGCTGCTCGCCAAGGACCCGACCCTCAATCTCGACGGCACGTTCCGAGAGCGATTTGGAGCGTGCATAGAAACGCTGGTCCGCCAGGTTCTTGGCCAGACTGACCATCGATGACAGCGTGTCGGGATGCTCCTCGCCGAGGGTGCGACGGCGTACCTCGTAGATGTGCTCGTGGAGTCGCTGCGCGCCTGCAATGTCGCCGCTGCGTGACAGCGTGACGGCGAGATTGTTCATCGTCGAGAGCGTCCTGGGATGTTCGTTGCCCCTGATGCGCCGACTGATTTCCACCGCCCTCTCCTGAAGCTCGCGTGCTCGTACCAGATCGCCTCGTTCTTCCAGCGCCGCGGCCAGGTTGTTCATGGACGCAACCGTATCCGGCGCCTCTGGTCCATGGTGCGCATGCGTGCGTCGAGCACCTGCTCGTTGATTCGAATCGCCTCCGTCAAGTTACCCATGTTGTGCAGCCTCATTGCCAGATTGCTCATCGTCCGAAGCGTAATCATGTCGTCGTCTCCCCTGTCGCGCCTCATGATTGCGAGCACACGCTCCTGCAACTTCAGTGCGTCGGCGTAGAGCCCCTGGTTCGAAAGTGTCGCCGCCAGGTTGTTCATCGGCATGGCAAGCGCGAAATGATCCGGACCGAACGCCCGCGTCCAGACGTCGAGCAGGCGTTCGTTCAGCTTGCGGGCGCCAGCATCGTCGCCTTGTGCTCCGTCGAGAACCGCAGCAGCCATTGCAAGTCCACCGCACACCAGAGATGCCGGGTTCCTGGCGGCGGCCCGTTCGAACAGCGATTCCGCGTGAGGACGACAGAGCCGCATCAGTGGCCATTCGCGAGGATCCTGACAGCGCGGCACCGTCATGTGGGTGGCGAGTGCTTCGCCGGCGCGTTCAAGAGGCTCGTTCTCCGAGCCCGCCGGCAACGTCCTCAGGTAGTCAGCAACGAGCCGGTGCATGACGCCAAAAGACACGTTGTCGCCCGAGGTTACGAAGTGGCGGCTCCGGAGAGCGGCGCGTGCGCCCGGTCCATTCCAGTCGCCGGACAGGGCTTCCATGAACAGCTCAGGGATTGGGGCGGGAGCGAGCTGCGCGAGAAGGACGGCGAGTCGTTGTGAAGTCGGATCCAGTCGTTCGAAGGAAATGGCGAAGGTCTCCGTAATCCCATGCACCGCATCTCGCGGCACCTGGCCTCGCAACGCATCGCGCATCCGATCCAGTTCGCCTGTGGTGCCAGCCTGCTCCCGCCCTTCGATCCGTGCCAGCACAACTCGAGGAGTGACGGCGCCCAGCGCCAGCGAACGGTTCAACAGATCGAGAGCAATCGGCAGCGCACCGACCCAGTCGGTAATTCGTCCCCATGCGTCCCAGGCCACCGCGGCCGCGCCCTGAACGTTGTCCGTCAGGAGCAGAACCGCCGCGTCCCGTTCCAGCGTTTCGAGCGACAGGGTCTGGACGCCTGCTTCCGGCGCGTCCTGTCGTGACGTCGCCAGCGTCGTCACCGCACCCATCGCCGGACAAAAATCGCTCACTGCAGGTGGATCAGCCGCCGGTGAGGATTCCGGAATGTTGTCGACGATGAAGAGAGCAGGCTGACGTATCGAACGGAGCGCGCGCTCGAGCTCACCGCGAACATCCCGATTCTGTCCCCGCATGTCAGGAAGCTCAGGTGTCGTCTCGTCGAGCGCTTTGAGCACGCGCCAGAGCTCCACGTCGAACGTCGTCGATGCCGCATTGACCCAGAAGATGCCGCCCGCATGGTGGCGCCCGTAGCGACAGACGTACTCGGTCGCCAGGCGCGTCTTGCCGTGTCCGCCGGTCGCAGAGAGACGCACGCTCGCGCTCGCACCCCCTCTTTGGGTGATCAGCATCCGATGCATCTGGCGCAGCAAATCGGCGCGCCCAACGAACCGTGCGCCGATCGATTGCATGCCGACACCGGGGGGAAACGAACAAGGAATGCCGTCGAGCGACTGAGGCGCCGGCAACCGCGATTCGTCGAGGAAAAGGGCCGACATTCGCCGCGCTTCCTCGACGCTCAGAAGTTGCCGAATCGAAGGAACGCCGGTTTTCAGCCGGCGGTCGACAAGCGCCTGCAAACGACTGGTGGCGTCTGCTTCGGGCCAGCTCTGGGTTGCAATGTCAGATGGCAGTACTTCGAGCAGGCCGCTGGACCCTTCGCCCAACGCGAGGACGACATGCGAGCTGGCACCGGCGCCAGAGGCGAGCGCGAGCCGCATCTCGAGCTGGCAGAAGCGGCTCTCGACATACGACTCCGTCGCGAAAATCACGACAATCGACGCGTCGAGAATGCCGTTCAACAGATGTTCAGGAAATCGATCGCCATCGTCGATCGCCGCAGTATCGAAGAAGGCGATTGGACCCAGGTCTTCAGCAAGTGCGCGGGCCTGAGCCGCGCTTGCGGCACGCGAATACGAAATGAAGACCGGATATGGCGTCGTCAACTCTGTCAGCTCAAGGACGTAATGGTATAAGAATCTGATCTCCCCACGATCGGGCTGGCGACGCCGTGCTCGACGGTTGCGACGACGGCCGCCGCGGCATCCCGTGCGATCGAGAACCACACGAGCGGCCGCGTCTCGCCGCCTAGCCCGTATGCGTCGCTGCCAGCGGCCGGCGACGGGGGGGTGACGCGCCGACCGTGGTCGACGTCTCGAGCGTGGCGCTGAGCGGCTGGACCGCGGCGAGCGGGTGAGTGATGAGCGCGTCGCGGTAGTCGCCCTTCGGCAGTCCCATCCGCTCCTGAGCTAAGGCGATGAAACGACCCCGGATTGATCGCTCGCGTTCTGTCTCGTTGAGCCATTTGAAGTTCAACGTGAGGTCACCATTGGAAAAAACCGACAACAACGAGCGTTGACATAAGGCGGCATGCTTGAGGGTGAAAGAACCGCTCTTCGCACCCGTTCCCCAACTACTGCTTGTTCAGGAAATCAACAACGCTTCGCAACTCGAACGGCGATTCTTCGAGGAAAAAGACTATGCGCAATTCGGCTTCGCTCCGATTCGGTCCGGTTCGCTGACCGTGGCACGAACCGGCTGTCGGACCGTGTAACGTACCAACATGCCGCTCGGATTCCTCCATGGCCTGTGGTCGAAAGGACCGATCGCCTGCCTGACGCTTCAAGCGTTACTGGCGCTCGCGACACCCGCTCGTGCGCAATATGTCCAGATCGACTCGTTCGAGGTGACGCCGTTCGTCGGCGTCAGGTTTGGAGGGACCTTCGACGTGCGGGCGGAGGAGCCATCGCATAGTCAGACCACCTGGAAAGACGCCTCGAGCTATGGTCTGTCTGCCGGTGTCCGCTTCGATGATTTCTCCATGATTGAGTTCCGATGGACGCGGTCGACTTCGACGCTGCGGTTCGACGCGCCATTAGGACCTCTGGGCGCGTCGCTCGGAGACGTCACGTTGAACCAGTTTCACGCGGACTTCACGCGTGAGTTCGTCATCCCCGAAGTAAAAGGTCTCCGATCGTTTCTGACGGGTAGCGTCGGTGCCACGCACGTTGCCGCTGCGCACGATGGTTTCACGCGCTTCTCGTTCGGTTTCGGCGCCGGATTAAAAGAATTCCTGGGCTCGAGGTTCGCGATACGGGCCGAGGCGAGATGGTTGCCAATCCTGATTGATCCAGAAGTTGGCGCATGGGCGTGTGGCACGGTCGGAGTCGGCGGCTGTCTCGTGGTCCTGACTGGGCCACTGACGCAACAGTTCGAACTCAGCGTCGGGCCGGTTGTGCGCTTCTGACGAACGGAGTGTGGGCCCGGCGGACCCGGTTCACGGTAGCGATGTGGCCTTCGGAGGCCAGTCGGGCAAAAGCCGTGTCTACAGTGGGAGTCGCGCAAGCGTTGTCCGTCCCCGCTGTTCTGGCAGCGTATCCGTGAGATAGGCGGCAAAGACGCCGGTCGGTAAACACTGCGGCGTCCAGGAGTAATCCCGTTTCCGGTCCCGGTCAACGGTGTATAGTCACTCTACCTTTCCTGAGCCATCCACGGCCTATGGGTTCCTCGCTGAAGGCACGTTGCCTACGAGGAGTCGCCGATGGCCCCGCGAGCGCAGCGAAGCTGGTTGCGGAGGGTGTCACCAAACGCACGAAAAACAACAATGGAGGGCTCATGACGCGGATTCTGCTGCTGGGCTACCTTCCGGAGACTGTGGATTTTTCTGACCCTGCTTTGCCACCAGGCATGACGGTTGAGAAGGTGCACGCCGGCATCGCGGTTGCGCTGAAGCAGTTCGCTGAACGCGGATGGGAGTCCGACGTTTGTTTCATCCGGCCTGATGAAACCGCTGGGCCGACCGTGGAGCGTCAGTTAGGTTCGACGCGCTACGAATGTGTTGTCATCGGAACCGGCGTCCGCTTGCCGCCCCGGGGCCTTGCATTATTCGAAGCTGTCATCAACTCGGTTCGTAAGGCTGCCCCAGGCGCGGCGATTGCCTTCAATACGCGGCCGGATGATAGCGCCGATGCTGCCGCCCGCGGCTTGGCGCTTGGACGCCGCGCCGTATAGTCCCCCAACAAAACCAAGTCGGGGCCCAGTTGTGGACCAAGCAGAAGCCCCGGTCTGGTCAAGCGGCCTGTTCTGGCTGCCTGGCCCTTCTTGATCTCGGTCGTGATTGTTCCGTGCCGGTCTCGATGGCGACATCGAACTCGTAACAGCCGGACGCGGAGTAGTAAGCGAGCCGCTCTGGCACGACTTTACACCTCAGTAGCGTAGTCGCCTAGCTGCCCGTGGTACACGTCGCGTTTTTCAAACGAACGACTCCGTGACGACGAGTCCAGCGAACGGAGCAGAGGATCTCATTGAATTGCGTGATGGTCCCCAACGTGCCGTCGTGTCATAGATGAAGGTCCAGAGGGTGCTCAGCAACGCGCCGAGAGGGCACACAAGGCCGAGCACGCCATCGATCTCGACACCGGCGCGATCGGTCGCCGCCGTCACCGACGACACGGTGGCGGTGATCGAAGAAGTCGTGGCCGACAAGGGCTATCACAGCCGGCGGACCGTTCACGATCTCGAAACGCTGGAGATTCGCACCTACATCAGCGAACCCGATCGCGGGCCACAGTCGTGGATCGATCAAGAGGCCGAACGCGACGCGGTCTATGCCAATCGACGCCGGATCCGCGGCGACCGCGGGCAACGACTCCTCCGGAAGCGCGGGGAGTTGCTGGAGCGACCCTGCGCCCATCTCTATGAGACCGGTGGCCTCCGGCGTGCGCACGTGCGCGGGAAATGTGTCCGGCCGTCCTTCATCTTCGTGATCTTGGCGTCGGGATCGTGCGGATGCGTCCAGTCGTCATTCGAGCCCTTCTTCTGCCGTTTCCGATCGATCCGCGCCAAATCGGCGCGCGTCGGCGTCCCGATGCCAGAGGCTTTGGCGAGCCGCGTCAGAAACTCCTCGTAGCTCTCGCCGCTGTCTCGCCGGACGATGCTGCGCAACGCTGCGTTGGCTTCAAGCGTCGTCGTCGATGCCGATCGTCTTGCCTTTGACCAAGCCGGCCGTACTCAGGCACTGCAGCACCCAAGTGAAGACGGCGCGATGGGTTTCGAGATCGATCAGCCGACGCGTGCGCGAAATCGTCGAGTGATCTGGCGGCGCGTCTTCCAGACCGACGGCCAGAAAGTCGCGCAACGCGAACGAGTCTGCCGCGCGCCACGCGATGCAGCGCTCCGAATCGATGCCCTCGAAGTAGCCGATCAACAGCAGGTGAAAATAGATTCCCGGCGATAGACTCGGCCGGCCCATCGTTTCGGCGTAGAACGTAGCGCTCTGGGCTTCGGCGAAGTCGTCGAACCCATGCTGGCGCAGCAGCTGATTCAATCGGGTGTAGAACGGGTGACCCGCGGTCGTGGGAAAGTCTGTCGTCGCGACCCACATGCTCGGTTGTCGTTCACGTTTGCGTTTGCCATCGCCATGCGCGAAGTGTAGTACAAGACTCACCGCCACGTGACGTGGCACGGATTCGTGATGAGCGGCAACACCGGACGCCAAAATGGCGAGCGAAACGTCCGGTCATGGTGGGCGCCCGCGAAAATCACATGGGCTGCTCTCGTAAGCCGAGGTCTTAATCGCTCCCTTCGTGGAGGTTTCTATGTCGACGAGCGGACCCGTAATTCGGGACATCGGGGATACTGCCCGGTGGGCAGCACTATACCGGGCGCGCGAGACGGAGCGGCCGAATCGGCTGTTCGAAGATCCGTTCGCGCGTCAGCTCGCCGGCGCGCGCGGCGCGGAGATCGCCGCCGCGATGCCGTTCTCCGAACAAAACGAGTGGGCGTGGATCGCCAGGACCTACTTATTTGATCAGTTCGTGACGGAGCAGGTGCAAGCTGGCGTCAACCAGATCGTCAACCTCGGCGCCGGCCTCGACACGCGGCCGTACCGCCTCGCATTGCCCCCTTCGCTGCACTGGGTGGAGATCGATCTTCCCGCCGTCCTGGACTACAAGGAGGAAATCCTCGCCCCGGCCGTTCCACGGTGCCGGCTCGAGCGCATACGCTGCGACCTGTCGGACGTCGCCGCGCGTCGAGACGTCTTCTCGCGCCTTCGACCATCCGACGGGCGCGCACTGATTCTGACGGAAGGAGTGCTCATGTATCTTAGCGAGCAGGAGGTGGGTGCGCTTGCCTCCGACCTTTCGGCAGTCATCGGCTTCGATCATTGGGTGCTCGAACTGCAGTCTCCCGGCCTGCTGCGCATGGTCCAGAAGCGCATGGGAGGACCGTTGCAGGAAGCAAACGTGCTGCCGAAGTTCGCGCCGAGTGCGGGTCCGCACTTCTTTGACCCATGGGGCTGGCGGCCCGCAGTCGTGCGTTCGTTGCTCAAGACGGCTGCGCGGCTCAAGCGGTTGTCATTTCGGATGCGATTGATAGCGCTTCTCCCCGAATCGTCCGGGGCAAAGGGATCACGACCCTGGGCAGGCGTGTGTTTGCTGGAACGCGCGCGGCACGACCGTCAGCCGGGTCACGCGGTGTGATTAGCGAACGGCGTCAACTTTCACCACAGCCTCCTATCTAGGGCGGATTGAAGAATCCACTGTCGTCCGCAGAAATTCCGCGCGGCGCAATTTTCGGCGGGCTCGGGGACGAATGGACGGCGCAGCAGTTCGGCATGGTGATGTCAGGCGAGGAGCCGCATGGATTCCTCGTTCATGACAATGACCGCATCCACTCTGAGCATGTCGATCGCACCATCGCGGCGATGGGTCTGACAATCCTCAAGACGCCGGTGCGAGCGCCACAAGCGAACGCGTTCTGCGAACGACTGATTGGCACGATACGGCGCGAGTGCCTGGACTGGATGATTCCGTTGAACGAGCGTCACCTCCGACACGTCCTTCGCGAGTGGGTCGCGCACTACAATCGCGGGCGTCCCCACGCGAGTTCTTGGACCGGGCATTCCCAATGGCCCGACATCGCTTCCATGTTGGACGATCATCGGATTGGTGACGGTCACTTCGTAATCGCCAACCCGATTCTCGGCGGCCTTCATCACGAGTATCGCCTCGAGCCGCGTGAACGGGTCGAACGGCCGACGCGATTTTTTGCGCATCACAGCCGTTTCTTTCTAGCATAACGACAGGAGGCTCCCGTGAAATCACTCAACACATGGATCACACTGGCGATGGCTTTTGCCGCGGCGCCGGCCTTGGCCCAGACCCCGGCCCCTGCCGCCCCGGCAGCGGCACCCGCCCGTGGGCCCCAGACGAATTGGTGGTCTCAGGCTGGCGGCGAAAACGGCCCGGAACGCATTGTCTGGGCGGCCCAGAAGACGCCGGAAACGCCCTACACCGGAGTCAACAAGCCGATCTGGCATATCGCCGACATTCTCAAGTCGCATCAGGGACAGGCGCGCTGGGAAGAGAAAGTGGTTCTGACGCGCGACTTCGA
>JBKPDW010000239.1:0-25992 GCA_046728115.1 Acidobacteriota bacterium
CCTAGTTCGACTTTGTCAGATCGCTGAAATAGTTCGCGTTTCGCGCGTGATCTGAATTGAGGACATTGTACTTGTCGTCGTCGTTTGGTACGGTGCAGCGCGGTGGTCGACCACACGGCCACGGCGCGCATTCAGCGACTCGTCCGCTGGCTGGAGCAGTTCAAGTCGTGCTTCGGCCATCGCGCGCAGTTGATGGCGCTGCGCACGTACGTCCAGGGCGTCTTCAGCGACAGCGAACGGAAGTCGATGCAGGCGATGCTGGCGCGCGTCACCGAGCCAGTCGCCTACCACGCATTTCAGCACGTCATCACGCACGCGCCGTGGGATGCCGACCGCGTCTGGCGCCGCCTTCGCGCAGTGCTGCCGGAGCGACGCGGCATTTTCATCCTCGACGGCACCAGCTTTCCGAAACAGGGGCCCGCGTCGGTGGGCGTCGCGCGCCAATACTGCGGCGCGCTGGGCAAGATTGCCAATTGCCAGGTGGCGGTCACCGCCGCGTTGTGGACCGGCGTGCGGGCGTGGTGTCTGGGCGCCCTGTTGTATCTGCCCGAAGAGTGGCTCACCCCGCTGGCGCGCGAACGCGCGCGAATTCCCGGCGCGGTGCGGTTCCACGAGAAATGGCGACTGGCGCTCCGGCTGCTGCGGCAGACGCGCGCCAGCGGGTTCACGTTGACGGCGGTGTTGGCCGATGCCGAATTCGGCGACGTGACCGCGTTTCGGGCGGCGCTGCACCGCCTGCGCTTGCCGTACGCGGTCGGCATCTCGTCGCACCTGACGGTCTTCGCGACCCGGCCACGCCTCGTGCGGCCCGAACCGCCGCCCCGAGGTCGCCCGCGTACCCGCTGGCGGATGGCGCGACCCATCGTTCCGATCGCCGTGCGCGCGTTGATCGCCCAACTGCGGCGGTCGGCGTGGCGACGGGTCACGTGGCGCAACGGGACTCAGCCCAAGCGCAGGGCCCGGTTCACGGCCGTGCGCGTCACCCCCGCTCACGACTGGCGCGGCGGCCGCCTCGCCCCCGAGATCTGGCTGCTCTGCGAAGAAGAGGCGGGACGCAAGCGCCGGCTGAAGTACTACTTCGTCAATCTGCCGGCCTCGGCATCGTTGCGGGCGCTGGTCCGGTTGACGCATCAGCGCTGGGCGATCGAACAGCAGTACCAAGAACTCAAGAGCGAGCTCGGCCTCGATCACTTCGAGGGGCGCACCTGGCCGGGGTGGCAGCACCACGTCGTCTTGACCGCGGTCGCTCACGCGTACATCCAACGCGAGCGGATGCGCCGGGGCGCAGCAGCCCTGACGTTTCCGGCTGTGCGCGCCATCGTGCAGGAAATCTTCACCGCGCTGTTGTTTGCCGCGAAACCACGCTACATGCATTGGATGAATCAGGCGAAACGCGAACTACAACTACGGATCTGACAAAGTCGAACTAGAAGGCTTTCGTTACGGAATCAAGACTTTTGTCACGCCGGTTCAGCGCGAGATCAGCGGCGCGCCAACTGCTCGATTAAAGGCGGGAATTTCCTGGTCGACCAATTTTTTGTATTCGGCTTTGGCTGCGTTCAAGTCCTTCTCGATGGTTTCCAGCACACTCACCGACGTGTCCGTTGGCGGGAAATCGGCGCCGCCAGCCACGTCCCCCGCCCCCGGACCGACTTCGCCGTTGAGCCAGATGAGATTCGTGTAGACCCGGTACGCCTGCTGAAAATACTTGTCGTCGCTGGTCATCTGCGCCGGCTCGAGCAGGCGCGACTCCACGTCGAGCAGCCTCTTGTCCATGTCGGCAATCTGTTTGAGCAGTGCCTCCTTCGTCCGATCGTTTCTGTAGGCCTTCTGAACATCTTCGAGCTGCTTGCGCAACACCTCGATCGCGTTGACCATGTCGGCTGCCGCGCTGATGTCGTCACGCAGGCGGAGCTGCAGGCGCACGGACAAATCCAGATCCGCGACAGACGTTGGGACTTTGGGATCCCTCGAGATCTCCAGCGGCTGCGTGAGCGACTGGCCGCCGACGGTCAGCTTGACGGTGTACCGCCCCGGAACGACGATGGGGCCGACTTGCGCCTGCTCGAGGCCCCAGTGGGTCACGGGCCGCGTGTCCTGCCCGCGGAAGCGAGGCTCTTCCCAGATGTGCGGGTTTTCGGCAGGCGTGGTCCGCATCGCAATCAGCCGCGGCGGATCGTGGCGCAAATCCCACGAGACGCGATTCAAGCCTTCTCGCGCGGCGCTTCGCAATTCGCGCACGATGCTTCCGTCGCTGCCGAGGATCTGCAGCTGCACCTGATCCTGCGGCGCAGTCTTGAGCGAAAAGTTGATCAGCGCCCGCCCGCGCTGCGTCCAGCGATACGCCGGCCGCGGCGCAAACAGGTGGACGGTCTCTGTTGCTGCCGGACCGCCCTGCTCGAGTGGTGTGATGTCGTCGAGCACGTACAACCCACGGCCGTAGGTAGACACGACGACATCGTGGAACTGCTTCTGGACCACGACCCAGCTCACCGGCGCGCGCGGAAGACCCGCCGACACTTCGGTCCAGTGCGTCCCGTCGTCCAGCGTGTAGAAGAATGCCCGGCCGGTACCAGCGAACAGCAGCCCCTGCTTGTTGGGATTTTCCGCCACGGCTTTCACGTAGGACAACGGGTGCTTGTTCGGCAGATCGCCGTTGACCCGCTTCCAGGTCGCGCCGTAGTCGCTGGTCTTGAAGATGTACGGTTCGCGACTGTCCATCAGGTGGGCATCGACGGCGACATATGCGGTCGCGCCACTGAAATGCGACGGCTCGATCTTCGACACCACGCCCCACATTGGCATGCCCGTGATGTTCTTCGAGACGTCGTTCCACTTCGCGCCTCCGTCGCGCGAATACCAGACCTTGCCGTCGTTGGTCCCGGCCCAGATGAGCCCCTTCTCGACCTCCGATGTGGCGATCGCGAAGATCACCTCCGGCGCAAACTGACCCAGGTTGTCGCCGACGATCCCGCCAGACGGCATGATCTTTGAGGGATCCTGCGTCGACAGATCGGGGCTGATCACTCGCCAACTGTGGCCGCCGTTGTTCGTGTGGAAAATCACGTTGCAGCCGTAATACACGTTGTTGTGATCGAATGGATCGATGGCGAGCGGCGCCGTCCAGTGACAGCGGTACTTCGATTCGGTCGGCGGCGCGTCCAGCGTGATCATGCTCGGCGCGACAGACCGCGCGATCCTCAGGCGATGGTCGTAGCGAGTGACTTTGTTTCCGTAGCAGGTTGACCACACAATATCGGGATCGGCGGGGTCCGGCATGGTGAACCCGGATTCGCATCCTCCCAGGCCGTGATCCCAGGTGTTGCCCGATCCGTTGTAGCCCGCTCCCGCACCCTCGGCGGCCACGATCGAGCCGCGCATCGTGCCATCGTCCTGCATGTTCGAGTACACGTAATACGGAATCTGAGTATCCACGGCGACGTGGTACATCTGGCCGATCGGCAGCTGCACGCGCTGCGTGCTGCGGCCGTGCTGCGTGGTGATCGTCAGGCCGGCGTCGTGCGCGATGGCAAAGCGATCAGGATCCTTCGGATCCCACCAGATGTCGTGGTTGTCGCCGCCCCAGTTGCGCTCGTCGAACGAACGGCCACCGTCGGTTGACTGCCAGAACGAACTGTTCGACACGAGGACCTCGTCCTCGTTGGCTGGGGAGACGCGCAGATGAATGTAGTACCCCGCTCGCCCGATCAGCGCTCGCTGCCAGTTGACCACGCGCCAGGTGCCGCCGCCGTCATCCGATCGCCAGACCGATCCCTGGTCCTTGGTTTGAATCAGGGCGTAGACGCGATTGGAGTCGGTCGGCGCGACCGCCACATCGATTTTCCCACCGGGCTGCGCGGAAGCCCTTCGGCTCGCCGCTCGCCCGTCTGCGGCTCGCTCAGGGCCGGTCCGAGCCGGGCCCATCTGGAACCTCCATCGTGGCTCACGTAGACACCACTCCCTGGTCCACCGCTGATCTCGGCCCAGGGATGCATTTCCACTTGCCACGTGCCGGCAAAGAGCGTTCGCGGATTCTTCGCGTCCATCGACAGGCCCGAACAGCCGGTGTTCTCGTCCACGAACAGCACGCGTTCCCAATGCTCGCCGCCGTCGGTCGTCCGAAAGACCCCCCGTTCCTGCTGAGGCGCCGTCAGTCGCCCGGCGGCGCAGGCAAAAACAATGTCGGCGTTGGTCGGGTGAATGACGATGCGGCCGATGCGACCCGTTTCGTCGAGGCCCATGTGTACCCAGGTTTTTCCGGCGTCGAGCGACTTGTAGATGCCGTCACCGATCACGTCGCTGTCCCGTATCGCCCACGCCTCGCCGGTGCCCGCCCACACGATGCTGGGATCCGACGGCGCAACCGCGAGAGCACCGATCGCCTGCACCGGCATGCTGTCGGCAATCGGGTTCCAGCGGATGCCGCCGTCGGTCGTCTTCCAGATTCCGCCCGACGCGGCTCCAGCGTAGTACACGAACGGATCGCCTGGGACTCCCGCAATCGACGCGACCCGGTTGCCGACGGCCGGGCCGAGAAAGCGGAACGAAAGTGCGTCGGGTGGTGGAGTACCGGCGCCACGGCGCTGCGCGCTGCCGACCACGCACGCCATCGCCAGCATCAGCGAGAACGCGATCGGACGGCTGAACGCTCGGCTAAGGCCTCGCGCTTCATTTGCGAACGTGTCCGCGTCAGAGGGAGCGCGAGCCTGCAGGCGAGCGCGAGCGGTCAATCGAGCGCCACTCGAACGAAAGTCCGTTGTCATCAACGGACATTCTAGGGGCGAGCGCTACTCCGCACGAAGCGCCAAGGCAGGGTCGACTCGGGCTGCTCGCCGAGCTGGCAGCCCACACGCGGCCAGCGCGATAGCGAAGAGAATCATCGTCGCGAGGGAGAAGCTGAGGACATCGAAACTGGCGACGCTGAAGAGCAGGCTCGCAAGCGCCCGCGCCGTAGCGGTTGCGAGGAGAAGCCCCGCCGCGGCGCCACCCGCAAAAAGCGCCAGACCCCGTCGTACAACCAGCGCCACAATCTCGCTTCGACGAGCGCCGAGCGCTAATCGGATGCCGAACTCTCGCTGACGCTGGCCCACCGCGTAGGCGATCACTCCGTAGACGCCGATGCTCGCGAGCAGCAGCGCGATCGCGGCAAACCCGCCGAGCAGCGTTGTCTGGAGCCAGCGCTGCGCGATCGATCGATCGACGACGGCCGCGAGCGTACGCGCATCGTAAACGGGCTGTTCAGGATCGACCGATCGAATGGCCGCAGCGACCGACTGGGCGATCGCTGCGGGGTCGCCGCGCGTGCGCACCGCTATCGCCATTCGGTCCTGCGTCCGCTGCTTGTAGTTCCAGTAGACCTGCGGCCGCACGTCGGCATCCAGCCGATCGTGCCGGATGTGGCCGACGACGCCGACAACGGTGAGCCAGGGCTGGCCGGCGACGGCAATTCGAACGCGGCGGCCGAGCACCGGCGCCGTTCCAAAGACCGCTCTGGCCAGCTGTTCGTCGATGATCGCGACGGGCAGCGCGCGCTCGTCGTCGGTTTCGGCAAAGACACGACCCGCCACGAGCGGAATCTGGAGCGTGCGGAAATAGTCCGGCGTGATCGTCCGCCAGTCGGCATTCAAAGCCATCTGGCGGCTGGCGTCGATCCCCTCGAACTCGACCGGGCCCGTCTGGATGCCGCCCCCCAACGGCAATCGATTGACCATCCCGACGGCCGTGACATCCGGCAGCGCCCGGACGCGTTCGACGAGTCGCGCAGAAAACGTGGCGACGTCCACATCCTTCGGGTACTTCGACCGTGGGATCGCGAGATGCACGGTGTACACGCCGTCCGGATTGAATCCTGGATTGACTTGACGCAGTGCGATGAGGCTGCGCATCAGCAGCGACGCGGCAATAACCAGCCAGATGGTGGCCGCGATCTGGGAGATGACCAGCAGATCGCGGCGCCGCGCTCGTCGCACGCCGCCGGCTACGGCGCGCGATACCTCCGACACCGACGTCGACAGGCCGCTGCGCGAAGCGTCCACCGCCGGCCACGCGCCTACGAAGACGGCGATTGCAACCAGCGCGAGGGACGCGAACACGAGCACCGGCACGTGCAGCCCGATGCTTTCGGCGCGTGGCAAATCCGCAGGCAGGAGCGGACCGATGCCGTTGATCGTCCATGCGGTCGCGACGAGGCCGAGCGCCCCGCCCACCGCGAGCATCGGCACGATTTCTGCGATGGATTGCGCGACGAGGCGCGCACGTCCCGCGCCCAGCGCCGCTCGAACCGCGAGTTCCCGCTGACGAACGAGGGCCCGTGCGAGCAGCAGATTCGCGAGGTTGGCGCAGCCGACGAGGAGCATGGCGACGACTGCGGCCAGGAGGATATAGAGCGGCTTGCGAATCACGCTCACCGTGTCTTCCAGCATCGGCACGACCTCGGCGCCAATGCCCTCGTTGCTCTTCGGAAATTCCTTTTCGAGTTGTCCCGAAATGACCGTCAGCTCGGCCTGCGCCTGTTGGACCGTGACGCCCGGCTTGAGCCGCGCCACCGCCAGGTACGAGTAGTTCTGGCGATTGACGAGCTCCTCGGGGTCGAACGTCAGCGGGGTCCAGATCTGATAGTCGCGCGTGGGATAGGCGAAGTCGCCGCGCATCACGCCGACGACTGTGTGCGGCACGCCGCTCAAGGCGATCGTGCGGCCGACGACCGCCGGATCACCCCCGAAGCGCCGCTGCCACAGTCCGTAACTGAGAAGCGCGACGCGTTCGTGACCGATCTCGTCCTCGTCTTCCGTGAACGTGCGGCCCAGGAGCGCGCTCACGCCGAGGACGGGAAACAAGCTCGCCGATGTCCGTGCCGCGTTCAGCCGCTCGGGTTCGCCCTCGCCCGTCAGATTGAAGTTGGCGATCGGCCGGAGCACAGCGATGTCCTCGAAGACGTGATTGCGGGCCTTCCAGTCGTACACGTTGGCCATGCCGACGTAAGGGCGCGGAAGACCGCGTTTGGGTGCGGTAGACCAGAGGTTGACCAGACGATCGGCGTCCCGGTACGGCAGCGGACGCAGCAGGACGCCGTACACCACGCTGAACATCGCGGTCGTCGCGCCGATCCCGAGCGCGACCGTGAGGATCGTCGCCACGGCAAGCCCGGGAGCGCGAAGCGACAGGCGGATGCCGTATCGAAGATCCTGCAGCGCGTTGGTCACCCACGCGACCCCGCGCGCTTCGCGCGACTCCTCGACAACCTGCGTGACCGGACCGAACTCGCGGCGCGCCGCCTGTGGCGCGTCCTCAGGCGACATGCCACGGGCGAGATTCTGCTCAATGAGATGCGCGAGATGTTCGCGAATCTCGTCAGTGAGATCGCGATCGACCGCGTCGGATCGCATGAGCGCCCGGACACGCATCCGCAGGCTTTGGAGCCAGCGCATCGGATCACCTTCCTGCGACGTGCAATGCGGGGCTCGCGGAACTGCTGAGCAACGTTCTCGGCGGAATCTGGTGCTCTGCGGACTCTGCGCCCTCTGCGTTGCACGTCGCGATCACGCCGTCCGCACGACCATCGTGATGGCCGCCGCGAGCCGCTCCCACGATGCGGCCTCGCGGTCGAGCTGTTTCCGCCCCGCTCGGGTCAACGAGTAGAACTTCGCCCGCCGCTTCTGCTCGGAGACGCCCCACTTCGCCGTAATCCAGCCCTGGTGCTCGAGGCGCTGCAGCGCCGGGTACAACGACCCCTGCTGAACGAGCAGGACATCGTTCGACAGCTGTCGAATGCGAGCGGCGATGGCCCAGCCGTGCTGCGGCTCGAGGGCGAGCGACTTGAGGATCAGCAAGTCGAGCGTTCCCTGAACGAGGTCGACAGGTTTCATTCTTATGATTATCTACACCAGCTGATGTAGATAATCAAGGCAACGAATCCTTGGACGCGCCGGCGCTAGGAAAGTTCGGCGATTCGACGTGCGGGCGTCCGACGCCGAAGGCGATTAGCCGTGGCGGCAGATCGCGCAGCACGGGAATCCGGGCGAGGGTCCGGGCAATCCAAGGGACCGACGCCGGTCGCGAGGCGTCGATCGTCGACCTGAGGAACCGCGTTTGAATGGCTGACTGAAACGCCTGAATCAACCGGACTGGCCGTTCGCGCTCGTGCTGAACGCGGGCGAGATCCGCGTCGGCGACTCCCCCGGTGCGCAGCGGCCGCCACAGCAGATTGGCGGCGGCGACGGCATCGTGGATCGCGACGTTGATGCCGACGCCGCCAATCGGCGACATCGCGTGCGCCGCGTCTCCGATCGCCAGGTATCCGGGCTTGTGCCACCGCGCGAGCCGGTCGGCCCGCACGGTCAAGAGCTTCACGTCGTCCCAATCGCGGATCTCGCCCATGCGATCGTGGAGTTCGGGCGCGACGCCCGTCACGGCGCGCCTGAAGGCCTCGATGCCGGCCGCGCGGATCACATCGGCCCCTCCCTTCGGAATGACATAGGCGATCTGCCAATAGTCGCCGCGATCGATCATCACGCACACGGTGCGGGAGCCGAAGCGAGCAGCGACCGCCTCCACCTCGTCGCCGCGGCGGGAGATTCGAAACCACAGTACGTCGATTGGCGGAGACGACTCGATGCGTTGCAGGCCGGCTGCAACGCAGCTGAGCGAACTCCGTCCATCAGCGCCTATGACGAGCGCCGCTGCCATCTCGTGCGTCCCCGCAGCATCCACATGGCGGACACCGCTCACGACGCCGTCCGCCTGCACGAGATCGACGACCTCGCTGTTCCGCCGAAGCGTGAACGCCGGCAGCTGCGCTGCTTCGGCGGTGAGGAACTCCAGAAAATCCCATTGCGGCACGAACGCGATGTAGGGGAACTTCGTCGGCAGGCGCTCGAGAGAGAACGACACGGTCTGCCCCGACGTCGAGCGTCCCATGAAGGTCGAGACCTTCGAATGCGGAAGCGCCAGGAAGCGATCGGCGAGTCCAAGCTCGTCGAGGATCTCGAGCGTCGATGGGTGAACGGTGTCGCCGCGGAAGTCTCTCAGGAAATCGGCGTGTTTTTCGAAGACGACGACGGGAATCCCGGCGCGCGCGAGGAGGTAGCCGACCATGGCGCCCGCCGGACCGCAGCCCGCGACTACGACTGGACGCACGCGCCCCACTTCAGGCGGGCCGCAGCAGATTCTTCGCGACGAACCATACGTTTGCGGGCCGCTCTGCGAGCCGCCGCATGTACCACGGAAACCAGTATTCGCCGTACGCGATCAGGACGCGCAGCGGGAGGCCTGACTGGACGAGCCGCTGCTGCAACGGGCGCTGAATGCCATACAGCATTGCGTACTCGTACGCGTCGCGCCCGATGCCCTGCTGGTTGATGTACACCGAAAGCCGGTCTACCAGCCGCGGATCGTGCGTCGCGATATGGAGCAGTCCACCCGCTCGGCGCGCATCGTCCTGCAACAGCCGGCAGGCGAGCTTGAAGAAGTTCTCGTCCACGTCGGATTTCTTCGGGTACGCGATCGTCGCCGGCTCGAGGTACGCGCCTTTTACGAGACGGATTGCCGCACCAAGCGGTACCAGCGATTCCACGTCCTGCGCGGTCCGGAACAGATAGGCCTGCAACGCCAGACCGACGCGCGGAGAGTTGGCGCGCGATCGGCGAAACAAATCGAGCGTCGGATCGACGTACATCGAGCTCTCCATGTCGATCCACACGAAATTGTCGCGCTCGGTCGCGCGATCGATCAGACGCTGCAGGTTGCGGAAACACACATCCTTGTCGAGATCCAAGCCGAGCTGGGTGGGCTTGACCGAGATTTGAGCGCGCAGGCTGGCAGCCTGGACACGATCGAGAACGTCGAGGTAGTGCGCCGTAACTTCTTCCGCTTCCTCACCACGGGTGATGTTCTCGCCAAGCCGCGTGAAGATCGTGCCAATGCCCCGCTTCTGCTGCTGGGCGGCGGCGATCATCGCGTCCTCCAGCCGTTCGCCGGGCATGAAGGTCGAGACCGATCGCCGCACGAAATCAGTTTTCGTGGCGTGATCGCGCAGCCACGAATTCGTCGACAGCGCCAACAGAATGTTCCTGGCGAGGGACATACAATTTCACAACAGTCCTTTGATTAAACCGCCGTCGACCTGCAGCGCGGCGCCGGTGATGTAGGAGGCGGCGTCTGAAAGCAGGAACGCTCCGGCGCGCCCGAATTCGTCAGGCACACCGTAGCGTCCAAGCGGAATAGCGCTTGTGGCGCGCTTGCGCTGTTCGTCGAGCGCGATGCCGCTGCGCTTGGCGTTGATTTCGTCCAGGTGCTGCAGTCGATCAGTGGCGATCCGACCGGGGAGCAGCGTGTTGATGCGAATGCGGTCGGGCGCGAGCTCGAGCGAAAGCGTTTTGACGAGCGAGGTTACACCGGCTCGCATCACGTTCGACAGCGCCAGGTTAGGCACGGGCTCTTTCACGGTTGACGAGGTGCCGACGAGAATCGCGCCGCCCCCGCGTGCCCGCATCGTCGGAACCACCAGGCGTACTGCGCGCAGCACGCTCATCACCAGCAGATCGAACGCGGAGTACCACGCGGAATCGTCGAAGGTAAGGGAGGTGCCGGCTGGAGGTCCACCGGTATTGGCGTATAGCAGATCGACGCCGCCAAATTCCTTGACGGTCGCGGCATGCCACTCGGCGATCGCGGTCGCACCGCTGAGGTCGCCGGGAAAGGCGACGGTCCGAGCGCCGGTTTCGCGTGCGATCGTATCGGCTGCGCGCCCGAGCGCGCTGCCGTCGCGCGAGGCAAGCGAGACGAGTGCGCCCTCGCGCGCCAGAGCGCCCGCGACGGCGTAGCCCAGGCCCCTGCTGGCGCCGCCAACCATCGCCACCTTGTTCTTCAGCCCGAGATCCACGTTTGCTCCGATACCAGGCAGCGGAGCATCCGGCCGGATACCCTCTACCCCCAGCGATGTCCGCGCTGTCAGCGCGTTACGACTTCCCCGCTCCACGCCAGCACGCGATCCAGCGCCGCGCGTGTGTGATCGTCCAGCGTCCCGCCAGGCGATCGGATCGCAGCGCTCGTAATGGCGCCACGCCGTCTCAGGACTTCTTTCCGAATCGCCATCCCGATGCCCTCCTGGAACTCGAACCGCATCAGCGGTACCTTGCGGTAGAACACGTCGGCAGCTTCCTCGACGCGACCAGCGCGATACGAGTTCACGATCGCCACGAGGATCGCGGGGAACGCGAATCCGGTCATGGCGCCCGCGGCGCCAGCCATCAGTTCCTCCAGCAGGAAAACGCCGCCAAGCCCGCCAAAGATGGCGACATCCATGCCTGCTGTTTGCGCCAGAATTCGCGACGTCTTGAACGGAGTCGGCGGATCTTCGAGCTTGACCGTCTGTGCGGCCGGCACATCGCGAGCGATGCGGGCGAGCAGCGCGGGCTCCATGGCGTAGCCCGAAATCGGCGGGTAGTCCTGCACTATGATCGGCACGTCAACCGCCGCAGAGACGTCGGCGAAGTGCTTCGCCACGGCGTCCGAATTGATCTTCGGCATGCGCGGTGGACTGATCATTACCGCCGCGGCGCCCGCACCGCAGGCACGACGAGTGAATTCGATGCAGGTGCGCAGGCCATCAGCGGTCGTGCCAGCCACAACAGGCACGCGGCCATTCACGTGGGTCAGCACCGTATCCAGCACGCGATCGCGTTCCGAGTCCGTGAGCCGCGCGACCTCGCTCGTCACGCCGAGCGCCGTGAAGCCGTTCACGCCGTCGGCAATGAACAGATCGATGACGCGCTTCAGGCTATCGGGATCGAAATCGCCAACCGTCGTGAAGGGGGTGGGGAGAACAGAGAAGACGCCGGCAAAGGACATGCGGCGTCTATCGTAGCGGACTGACGACGGTCATGGCTAATGGCTAAAGATCCCGCATGGTCCGCACTCACTGGAATCTTTAGCCATCGAGCCATCAGCCATCACCAAGGCCATTATCCATTCGAAGGCTTCACCGTCACGAAAAGGTCGCTTCCCTGCCGGTTGATCAGCAGGAGCAGCGGCTTGTTGGCCGATCGGCGCGCGGCGCTGCGCAGATCCTCCACGCTTTTCATCGGCTGCCGGTTCGCCTCCTGGATGATGTCGCCGGGCTGGATGCCGGCGTCCGCCGCGCGACCCTCAGGGCTCACATCCTCGACATAGAGGCCCTGTGCGTTCTTCGGTGCGCGAACCCGCGATGCCAACTCCGGCGTCAGCGGCGCAACGGAAACGCCGAGCGCAGTATTGTTCTCGCTCTCGTTCCCGCTCTCGCCGTCGTCGCGATCGCCTCGGCCGCGCCGCGCCATCTTCTCCGGTGTTGCTTCGTCGAGCTTTGCCGTCAGATGCCGATCGCTTCCGTCTCGAACGATCACGAGATCAGCGGTCGTGCCGGGGCCTGCATCAGCGACGCGGTTGCGGAGGGAATTCGTGTCGTGCACGGCCTGGCCGTTGAACGACTTGATGACGTCGCCGCGCTTCAATCCGGCTCGTTCGGCAGCGCTGCCAGCGGTGACTTCGCTCACAATCACGCCGCCCGAGTCCTTCAGGCCGAGGCTCGCCGCCATGTCCGGCGTAACGCCTTGCACCTTGACGCCCAGCTGCGATCGCGTCACCTTGCCCTTGGTCCGCAGATCGTCCATGACATGCTTCGCCATGTTCGCGGGGATCGCGAAGCCAATGCCGATGTTGCCGTCCGAGTTCGAGAGAATCTGCGAGTTGATGCCGACGAGTTCGCCCTTCGTGTTGACGAGCGCTCCGCCCGAGTTGCCGTGGTTGATGGGCGCATCAGTCTGCAGGAAGTCCTCGTAGCCGCCGTTACCAACCGCGGTCGAGCGGCTCTTTGCGCTGATGATGCCCATGGTCACCGTCTGGCCCACGCCCAGAGGATTGCCGACCGCGAGCACGACGTCGCCGACTTTGACGGCGTCGGAGTTCCCGAACGCGAGCGGGTGCAGGTTCGAGGCGCTGACTTTGATCACTGCGAGATCGCTGGGCTGATCGGTGCCAATCACCTTGGCGGTCATCGTGCGGCCATCGTTCAGCTCAACGCTGATCTCGTCCGCCCCGTCGACTACGTGATAGTTGGTGAGGATGTAGCCATCGGTCGTCGCGACGACGCCCGATCCGAGTCCACGCTGCCTGAAGGTTCTCGGGCTTCGCGATCCGCGGCCGAACTGATCGCCGAAGAACTGGCGGAAGAAGTCGTCGTCGGGACCCTGGAACTGTGTCGGCGATACTCTGGCTTTGCCTTCCGTCCGAATCGTGACAACGGCGGGCGCCACCACGTCCACGACGTCGGCGTACGAGTCGCGTCCGCCGGCAATCGCGTGAGTGATCGGTGTCGTAACCGTGGCCACGTGCCCGGCGGCCGGCTGAGCGCTGGCGGACGCACCGTACCAGGCGCCGCCCGCGACGAGCAACACCGCGACCATCGCGAGCACCGCCTGGCGCGCACGCTGGGTCATTTTGTGAAACGCATTCATAGGTTCTCATCTCCTTATGTGAAGCTGGGGTGCGGTGTAACGCGCACTCCGAAATTTCTCTTAATCGATTAGACGGCACCCACCCTTGCTGGGCCGTTGCAGGAACATTACAAACGTGTAATGGCGTCAACGCCAACCTCCGTCCCTGCGCCTGGGGGGACGGAGGTTCGGCCTGGGACGGAGGTTAGGCAACTGCCGGGAACGAAACAGTGAAAGTTGCGCCGCGACCGGGCTCGCTCGCGACCTGGACCGTTCCGCCATGCGCTTCGACGATGGCTTTGACGAGACTCAAACCGAGGCCAAGACCGCGTTCCGAACGGCTGGCGTCTCCGCGGAACGAGCGGTCCCAGATACGCGGCAGCTCGTCCGGAGGAATGCCCGGCCCGGTGTCTCGCACGCGCAGTTGCGCGCGTGGACCGTCGCGGCTGACGATGACCTCGACGCGGCCGCCTGCAGGCGTGTACTTGACCGCGTTGTCTACCAGATTGGCTGCCACCTGCTC
Organism: Acidobacteriota bacterium; assembly: GCA_046728115.1. Taxonomy (GTDB): domain Bacteria; phylum Acidobacteriota; class Vicinamibacteria; order Vicinamibacterales; family CAVVIG01; genus CAVSWN01. The sequence continues at coordinate 13,990 of JBKPDW010000239.1, forward strand.
GAGCCTCGTTCTATCGGCCAGGACGTGCACAACCTGTTCAGCGATCGACGACAGCGCGACGTGCTTCGAATCGGCGACCTCACGATACAGGTCGGACGCTCGGGTGGCGATGTCGGACAGAGCCACCTCCTCGCGTTGCAACTGCATCGTCCCGCTCTCGGCCTCGGAAATGTCCATCAGCGTGTTCAGCATCACCAGCACGCGGTCCGCTTCCTCGACGCATTCGGCGAGCGCATCGCGGTAGCGATCGACATCGGGGGATCCCGCCAACGCCATCTCTGCCGTTCCGCGCAGACGCGTCAACGGTGTGCGAAGGTCGTGTGAGACGTTGTCGAGCGCGCCGCGCATCGCGTCCACGAGACCCTCGATCCTGTCCAGCATCGCGTTGAACAACGCGGTCAGCTCGTCGATGGCATCGTTGGAGCCTGCCAGCGGGACGCGCGCGTCCGTCCGTCCAGTCCGAATGATCCGGCGCACGGCGGCCGTCAGGCGGCGAATCGGAAAGAGCGCCGTTTGCGTCACCAGCCAGCCGCCACTTAGCGCGACGACGACAATCGAGAGCGTGACGATGCCGAGGACGGCGCGAAACCGCGACAGCAGCGCCTCGCGGGGTTCGCTGCTCTTGCCGACTTCGACCAGCGTCCCATCGGCCAATGTCGCCGCTGCCGTCTCGAGCGTCGATGGATCCCAGCCCTCGGGCATGCTGAGCACGATCGTTTCAATGCCGCGATCGACGACCCGAACATAGAGCCGCTCGGGCGCGGCCTGCTGCTCGGCACGTACTGTTGCCGTCAGCCCGCGAATGCCGCCGCGAGCGTAGGCCGCGGCGTAGTCGCCTAGTTTGCCGCGGATGGTCTGCTGGTCCCGCTGCGCCAGCGACGTGGCTGTGAGGTAGTACGTCAGAAACACGACCGCGATCGATCCGACGACAAAGAGCGTCGCGTACCAGAGTCCGAGCCGCAGCCCGAAAAAGATGGGACGCACGCCTGGAACGCCCGGCTGAGGGCTTCGCGCTCCAGCGCTGTCAAGGTCGGAGGACATAGCCCACGCCGCGAACCGTCTGCAGCAGTTTCTTGTCGAAGGGGCGATCAACTTTCTCGCGCAGCCGACTGACGAGGACGTCGACGATATTGGTCTGCGGATCGAACGTGTATTCCCACACGTGCGACAGGATCATCGTCTTCGAGACGACGCGATCGACGTTGCGCATCAGGTACTCGAGCAGCGCGAACTCGCGCGGGCGCAGGTCGAGCGTTTTGCCGGCGCGCGTTACTCGGCGCGACAACAGATCCAGCACCAGGTCGCCAACGGTGAGCGTCGTCGGCTCGGGTGCGCGCGTCGCGCGCCGAACCAGCGCCTGCACGCGTGCGAGGAGTTCGGCGAACGCGAACGGCTTGGTCAGGTAGTCGTCGCCGCCCGCCTGCAGGCCGCGCACGCGATCGTCGACCGAACGCCGCGCGCTGAGGATCAGGACCGGCGTGCTCACGTTTCGGCGACGCAGTTCGTTGATCAGCGACAGGCCGTCGCGCTTGGGCAGCATCAGGTCGACGACCGCGACGTCGTAGGGCTCTCGAAGAGCCGCGCTCAGTCCTTCGTCGCCGTCCGATGCTTCATCGACGGCGAACCCGGCCTCGCGCAGGCCGCGTTCGACGAATTCGGCGATCGTCGCGTCGTCTTCGACGAGCAGGGCGCGCATGGGCGGATCATAGTCAGTCCTTGGTGCCTAGTGCCTGGGACTTGGTCCGTCCATGGTCCTTGGTCCGTCCATGGTCCTTGGTCCGTCCATGGTCCTTGGTCCGTCCTGCGGCCCTGGTCCTCTGAGGTGAAGCCAGGACTCATCAGACCCGGGAAGGACCAGGAACGAAGCACCAGGCACCAGGAACTGACAGTGAAAAGGCTGTCAGTCGATCGACCAGCACCACCCACTCCCGTGCAGCCAGCACGATGTCGATTGCTCGTGCGCGTCCCGACGCAGATGCTTGATCGCCTGCCGCTGCTGCGGACCGCCCATCAGCGCTTTGCCGACCGCGGCGTTGAGCGTCTGGTCGCGGATGCCGACGGCGGAAAAGATCGCCACCATGCCGACCGGTCGTGTCGACAGGCTGCCGTCGTCCTGATTCGTCAGCAGCCAGGCAATTCCTTTCCCGATGTTTTGTCCCATTGCCGGCATCATCGCGGTCAACGGCAGCAGCACGCGGGCGCCCGGCGCCAGCGCATCGAGCCACACGGCCAGCGGATGCGTGACGCCAGCGTTTATCAGAACGACATCGAACGTCTCGCCGAGCGGCGCGGACCCATCGCCGTGACGCACGTCGACCCACGGAAGCGACGCCAGATTTCGACGCGCCTCGTCAGCCAGAGTCGCGTCGACGTCAATAGCGACGACGCGTCCCGCAGGGCCGACAGACTGCGCCGTCACGGCCGTGTAGTATCCCAGCCCGCAACCGACGTGAAGCACACGTGCGCCACGCGCAGGCGCCAGGGCGTCGAGCCAGACGGCAAGCGTTGCCGGCTGTCCGTTGAACAGCTCCCGATCGGGCTCGATGCCGATCGCAATGTTGTGATACACGCGCGCTGGATCGGCATCGGCCGTCCGCCGCAATCGCGGCGTGCCTCCGCCCCCCATCATGAACGTGTCGCCACCGTCGCCGAGGACCGTCCACGGCCCCGGTCGCAGGAACCGCTCGCGCGGCGCGGCGGCGAACGCCTCGACGAGATCCGGCGTCCGCAGGTTACAGATCGCTTCCAGCTCTTCTGCGAAAAATCGACGTCTCGAATCGAGATCCATCAGCGGCTCCTTCGCGGGCGTGTCGGCCGGCGCGGCGGGGTCTCTTCGGTCGCGCGCATCGCTTCGCGCTCGTGCGATGCTTCGCGCATGTACCGGAGGATGTCCGGCCCGAGCGCGACCGGCGTGACGGGACGATTCCAGGTGTACTGATGCTTGCCGATGGCGCGAGGGACGAAGCGCAGCTCTCCGGAATCGTTCAACCGCTTCAATATCGTGTGCACTGCCGCGAGGTCGTTGGCGTACTTCGATGTGTCGAACCCGATCGCATGCAGACGATCGCGCACCTCGGTCGGCGTCATCGGCACCCCGCCGCGCATCACCAGACGAACGGCGTCAGTCAGTCCCATCGGCACGGTCGGCGTCAGGCCGAGCAGCTTCGAGAGGGTGCTGATGGTCTGGGCGAGCTCGGCGAGGCGCGTGTCGATGGCCTGACGTTTTGCGCCGAGCTCCTCGTATTCGCGGATGGCGGTGTCGAGCGCGCGGCGATAGTCCTCGTGTGTCATGCGGCTGTCCTTGTGGCACGCACGCGGCCACGGCGCAGAGCGCGGCGACCAACGCCGCGATGTCGACAACGCGAGCCGTGTCGCACGTCATTAACACGCCATTTTATACATCGTGTGTAAATTCGTGTCAAACACCTGAGCCTCGGCTGCAAGCCGTTCCCTTACCCGGCTCACAGGCATTGCGCTGTGGGGACTAGCGCTGGAAGGCGTACGACAGCTTGACGAAAAACTGCCGGTCTAGCTTCTCGAGCCGCTCGAGGTCGCTCAGCTTGCGATCGTCGCCGTAGCCGACGAACATCACGGACTGCCAGTTGACTTTGTAAGCCAGCAATGCCGACCCGCTGAGCGTCGCCGACCGGGCGGCCACCGTGGACGTGTAGAGCGATGGATCGCGATCGGTCGAGACGTATTGCACGATGCCGCGAAAGAACATGCGCGATGTGAACGTGTACGTGCCTCGCAGACGGGAGACGCGCGCCGTGAACAGGCGGCGTCCCTCCCCGTTCACGTCGTCCACGTTGACCCACTGCTGATTCTGAACGATCGACAGGTCGAGATGCTGCGTTGGGTTCAGCGTGGCACTGAGGTTGACCGTGGTGCCGGTGCCCGGCCTGGAATTGGCGAAATCAATTTCCTGGCCGGTGGTGCCCTCCATCGAGACTTGCGACAAGCGCCGCGACGGGCTGAACTGCATGACATAGCCGAGCCGGCGCCGCTCGATGACGCGATCGCCGGTGCGGACCGCATCATCGATGAACCGGTACTGCATGAACCCGTTGTATCGCGTATCCATGCCGAACCCGGGCGCGATGTTGTAGCTGATTACTGCGCCGCCTTGCTCGATCTGTCGATCGAGATTCACGAACGTTCGCACGCGACGAACGAAACCGGTCGGCCTGACCGTCCACCCGGTTCCCGCGTTCAGATCGCGATACCCTACCTGCGGCAGGAATCCGCTGTCGGCACGAAAATCGTCGCCGATATCACGGTACCCGGCGTATGCGTCGTAGTGAGTGGTGCTGTGACTCCAGTTGAGCGCCAACGCGTGCGACGACAGCGCACGGCCGGTCCAGTCATCGGCAAGGTCGGGGCGATTTGGCGTGACTGTGTCACTGTAGAGCCATTGCCCGGAGATTTGTTCGCTGGCGCGCGGGCGCCACAGAAAATCGGGGCCGACCACCCGATTGTGCCCGTTGTCGACATCCGGGCTGGTCGCCGCCGCCCCACCATGGCGGTTTTCCCGGTCGGTGACGATCAATCCGACCGACGACAACCCGATGTCACGCTTCGCTCGCCCGATCACCACCATCGCGCCGAAGTCCTGCATGGCCAGCGACGACTCGTTCGGGCCCGGCAAGACGGCGCTTCCCCCGCCGGCGTCTTCGGTAACCACGACGGTGTACCGCACGCCGTGGTCCTTGCCGGTCAGCCGCGCGCCCCAGTTCGGCGCCGCGATCGTGCGCGTGTAGACCACCGAGATCGGCGTCTGGAACAAATCCACGCCTTCGAGAAAAAACGGCCGCTTCTCCGGGTAAAACAATGCGAACCGCTCGTTGGCGGAGATCTGCGCCACGTCGGATTCCACTTGTGAGAAGTCGGGATTCAGCGCGAGATCGAGCGCGTTGTCGGCCGAGGGCGTGAATTTGACGTCGAGGCCGATATGGCCGTCGAGGGAGCCGCTCACAAGCGGCGTTCCCAATCCGTCGCGCGGGTGGGCCTCCTGGCTGGCCGCCACATACGGCGCCGCCACCAGATGCCCGCCCGACGGCAGCCCTTCGAGGCCCGTCAGCACGTTTTCGCGACAGACGAAGCAGCTGCCGCCACGAGGCAACCTCGCTGTAAAGAACTGATAGTGAAAGTCGCGGGGGTAGTTGCGGTAGAGCATGATGCCCCACGTCTGCGATCCCCCGGTCCTGTACCGCAACGATGTGAACGGCACGCGCATCTCGAGCGTCCAGCCGTGCTCGTTGATTTTTGTTGCCGACTCCCAGAAGAAGTCAGGTGACGAATCCTCGCCGGATGAATCGTCGATAATCGAGTCGTACTGGATGTTGCGCGGGGTGACGACCAAGACCGCAGCGGTGTGCCCGCTGTTGCCGGCATCGACGATGATCCCACCATAGTCGTTGAAGCCGTTGGCGAGGTTGTCGCGATCGGCAAACGGCGCCCGCATCGCCTGAGGCGTCGGATCCTCGAACTCGAAGCCGGCATAGAAGAACTTGGCATCGTAGGTCAGGTAACCGACGTTGTGCACCTTGGGTTCGGTGTTGTCGCCCGGCTGTGTTTCGTACCACTTATCGATGCGGGTCGCGTTTCGCCAGCCTTCATCCGACAGATCGCCGTCGACTTGAATTGCGCCAGGCGCTCGCGAGATGCGGATAGTGTCGCCCGACAGAGCTGACTGAGCGGTAACTGACGCGGGCGCTCCCAAGAGCAGCAGAGCGACACGAAGACAGTCCAATAGCCGAGGCGACCGCATCGCGGCGTTAGACGAACAGTTTCTCACGTCGGGTCTCAAATCCCAGAATCGACACAAACGGACACGTGTGTACCTGTAGTACCCTTGGACCTTCGCGATCCGAACACGTGCCGTTCGAACGTGAGCCTCTCGACCCAACCCCGCTTGCCACCCCCGTCGAGCCTCCCGGGCGGACGAGAAAGGACATCCGTGAGAGTCGTTCCGCTGGTTCTGAGGGTGTGGCTCGGATCTGCGCTGCTGGTGGGCATGCCGGTACAGGCGCAGACACTCAGTCCGTATCAGCGCGGCGTTCCAACCGGCTCGATCACGACCGAGCCGGTGGCATTGACCGTGGAAGACGCGGTCAAGCGGGCCATCGACTACAACCTCGGCGTGATCCTCGCGCAGCAGCGTGTCGATGAAGCCGGCGGCGCCCGGCTGCGGGCGCTCAGCGAGCTGCTGCCGAATCTGAACGGACGCCTCTCCGCATCGCGACAGATAGTCAACCTGCAGGCTTTCGGGTTCCCGCTCCCGCCAGGTTTCCCTCCTGTCGTCGGACCTTTCAATGTGTTCGACGCCCGCGTCTTCCTGTCCCAGTCGGTGTACGACGTCCACGCGATCAACGATGCGCGCGCTGAATCGCATCGCGTCCAGGCTGCGAAATTCGACGTTCAGGATGCGCGCGAGATCGTCATCCTGGTGTCCGCGACCGCCTATTCGCGGACGCAGGCCGCGAGCGCGCGGGTCGATGCGTCGCGCGCGCAGGTGCAGACGGCGCAGGCGCTGTCGCAGCAGGCCAGGGATATGAAGCAGAACGGCCTCGTCGCCGGCATCGATGTTCTTCGCGCCGAAGTACAGCTCGACACCGCACGCCAGCGTCAAACGGTGGCGGAAACAGAATTCGAGCGCTCCAAACTGCAGCTGGCGCGCATCATCGGCCTGCCGCTTGGACAGGCCTTTACGGTGGCGAGCACGATCCGGACTGCAGAATTTCCCGACGTGACGCTGGAGCAGGCGGTGGAGCGCGCGTACGGCAACCGCAGCGATTACCAGGCCGCGCTCGCGCGCGTGCGGGCCGCAGAGGCCAACCGGCAGGCGATTGTCGGCGAGGCCCTGCCGTCAATACGTGTGACAGCTGACTACGGCGACATCGGCTTGACGGTCCCCGAGGCGCGCGCGAGCTTCAATGTGACGGGCGCGGTAAACGTTCCGATCTTCGAGGGCCGAAAGACACGGGGCCGTCTCCTCGAAGCGGACGCCGAGCTGCGCAGCCGCCGGGCCGAGGCCGACGATCTGAAAGGGGGGATCTACTACGAGGTCCGCGCGGCGTTCCTCGATGTCCAGAGCGGCCGCGAGCAGTTGCAGGTCGCCACACGAACGCAGGAGCTGGCCGCCAACCAGCTGGCACAGGCGCGCGATCGCTTCGCGGCAGGGGTCGCCGGCAACATCGAGGTCGTGCAGGCGCAGGAAGCGGTCGCGCTCGCGAGCGAGCAGTACATCTCGGCGACGTTCACGTCGAACGTGGCCACGGGCAATCTCATTCGCGCGCTCGGACTCGCCGAAGAAGTGGCGCGTCAGTACATCGGAGGACTCCGCTGATGGCCGACCAACGTGGGGCCGGCGGGTTCGTGCGCAGCCCCCGCTTTCGCATCGCGCTCGGCACCCTGCTACTCGCGGGCCTCGGCGTCGCGGCGTGGGTGATCCTGACCGCGGGCCGCGAGTCGACCGACGATGCGCAAGTCGATGGTCACCTGACGCCGGTGGCGGCCCGCGTGGGCGGGATCGTCAAGACCGTCGCCGTGAGCGACAATCAGCTCGTCGAAGCCGGAGCCGTGCTCGTTGCGCTCGACACGCGCGATTACGAGGTGGCAGTCGAGAAAGCGCGAGCCGAGCTGGCGGATGCCGAGGCGTCTGCGCTGGCGGCGCAACACACCGTTCCGATCACATCGGCCACCGCCACGAGCGGCGTTACCGGCGCGCGCGGCGGAGTGGCGCAGGCGCAGGCCTCCGCCGCCGCCGGCGAACGCGAACTCGAAGCCGCGCGCGCGCGGCTCAGCGCCTCGCAAGCACGAGCGCGCGAATCAGAAGCCAACTCCGTCAAGGCCACACGCGATGCCGAGCGGCTGCGTGGTCTGATCGCCAAAGACGAAGTCTCCCAGCAACAATTCGAAACAGCCGTCGCAGCCGCCGAGACGCAGAAGGCAGCGGCGGATTCGGCACGGTCGCAGATTGCCGAAGCCGATGCCGGCATTCGCGTCGCCGAGAGCAAGCTGGCGCAAGCCCGCGCCGCCGAGCAGCAGGCGCACGCCGAGTTGACCGCCGCGCAGACCGGACCGTCGCAGATTGCCGCGACCAAGGCACGCGCGGCATCCGCCGAGGCACGTGTCAGGCAATTTCGGGCCGCACTCGCGCAGGCCGAACTCAACCTCGAGTACGCCGTCGTCAAGGCGGCGACCCGCGGCGTGGTGTCGAGGAAGAGCGTCAATGTCGGACAGGTCGTGCAGGCCGGCCAGCCGCTGCTGGCTCTCGTGCAAATCGATGAGGTGTGGGTCACGGCCAATTTCAAGGAGACGCAGCTGGCCCACATGCGTCCAGGGCAACGGGCAACCATCAGCGTCGATGCGCTCGGCGTCAAGCTCGCCGGCAAGGTCGACAGCCTTGCGGGAGCGACTGGAGCCCGCTTCAGCCTGTTGCCACCGGAGAACGCCACCGGGAACTTCGTCAAAGTCGTCCAACGCATCCCCGTGAAGATCGTGTTCGATCCGGGACAGGACCCCGAGCACAGGCTCAGGCCGGGTATGTCGGTGGAGCCGACGGTGTATACGAAGTAGATGGGAGGATGGGGGATGTGAGGATGTGAGGATGTGAGGATGTGAGGATGTGAGGATGTGCAAATCGATTCCTCCATTCCCCTTCTCAAATCTCCAAATACTTCCTCAAATCCTCACATTCTCAAATCCTCAAATCCCCTCAAATCCCCTCAAATCCTCCAATCACTTCCTCAAATCCTCACATTCTCAAATCCTCAAATGCCATGAAACAAGTCAACCCTTGGATCATCGCCATCAGCGTGATGTTCGCCACCTTCATGGAGGTCCTCGACACCACCGTGGTGAACGTGTCCCTTCCACACATCGCCGGCAGCCTCTCAGTGAGCATCGACGAAGCGACCTGGGCCTTGACGTCGTATCTGGTGGCCAACGCCATCATTCTGCCGATGACCGGCTGGCTCGCGAGCCGGTTCGGACGGAAGAATCTGCTGATGCTGTCGGTCGTGGGCTTCACCGGCGCATCGTTTCTGTGCGGGTTGGCGCCGAATCTCGGATCGCTCATCGTGTTCCGCGTCGTGCAGGGGGCCACCGGCGGTGCGCTTCAACCGCTGTCGCAGGCGGTACTGCTCGAAGCCTTTTCGCCGCAGGACCGTGGCAAGGCCATGGGTTTCTGGGGACTCGGCATCGTCGTCGCGCCGATTCTGGGGCCAGTGCTCGGCGGATGGCTGACGGACAACTACAGCTGGCGCTGGGTGTTCTATATCAACATCCCTGTCGGCATCGCATCGATCGTGATGACGAGATTGTTCATCTTCGATCCGCCGTATCTGCGCACCGAATCGCGCAAGGTGGATTACTGGGGACTCGGCATGCTGGCAGTCGGCATCGGAGCGCTCCAGTTCGTGCTCGATAAGGGACAGGAAGAAGACTGGTTCGCGTCTGCGACGATCACGATGCTGACGGTCGTCGCCGCCGTAACCCTGGTCGCGCTCGTCATCCATGAACTGACGACGGACGATCCGGTCGTGGATCTGCGCGTGTTCAAGCACCGCAGCTATGCCGTGGGCGTGTTCCTGATGACGGTCGTCGGGTTCGTCCTGTACGGCAGCCTCGTGCTCCTGCCCATCATGCTTCAGACGTTGCTTGGCTACCCCGCGCTCCAGGCGGGCATTGCGATGGCGCCCCGAGGCATCGGATCGTTTTTCATGATGCCGTTGACCGGCCTGATGACCGGCCGGTTCGACGCGCGCAAGCTGCTGACGATCGGGTTGGTCATCGGCGGCTCCACGCTGCTGTGGCTCTCGCGCCTCAGCCTGAGCGCGGGCTACTGGGACATCTTCTGGCCGCAGCTCGTGCAGGGTGCCGGCATGTCGCTGCTGTTCGTCCCGCTGACGACGGTGGCGATGGATCCAATCCCGCGCGAGCGGATGGGCTACGCGACCAGCCTGTTCAACTTGATGCGAAACATCGGCGGCAGCATCGGCATCGCCGTCACCGGCACGATGCTGGCTCGAAACGTCCAGTCGACGACGGCGCTGCTCGGCGCGAACGTAACGGCATACGATTCGGCGTCGCAGATGATGCTGGCGCAGATGAAGAGCGCCTTCATGGCGGCGGGCGCCGATGCCGCGACCGCGACGTCGCGCGCGTACGCCGCCGTGTTCGGGATGGTGCAGCGCCAGTCGTCCATGGTCGCGTTCGTCGGCATCTTTCAGCTGCTCGGCATGCTGTTCCTCGTGTTCACGCCGCTCGTGCTGATCATGAAGCGACCAAGGGGGGCGGGCGCACCGGCCGGAGCGCATTGATCGAGCGAGAGACCGAAGAAGACCGAGGGCATGGACTGCGTCTCGGTGTGAATCTGTGAACTCCGGAACCTCCGTTCCCTCCATCCACATGTAAACTTGTTTGAGTGCGTCTCACATCCATCGCCCGGATCGTTCTCGCGTCGATAATCGTCTCCCAAAGCTTCAGCGCAGGCGCGCAGGACGTGCGACCCTCCTTCTCGGAGTTTCTGGACAGCATTCGCAACGACGCGCTCGCACGCGGCATTCGCGCCGAGATCGTCGATCAGGCGCTCTCCAACATCGACGAGCCGCTGCCAATCGTCATCGAGCGCGATCGTGCGCAGGCGGAAACTGTCCTGTCGCTCGAGAAATACCTGTCGCGGCGCCTGACATCCAGGCGGATTACGACGGGGCGCGAGATGCTGGGCCGCAACAGCGAGCTGCTCGAGAGCGTTGCTGAGCGCTACGACGTGCCACCCTCGATCGTTGTGGCCATCTGGGGCGCGGAATCCAATTACGGGCAGCTCACCGGCATCAGGCCGACAATCGCCGCGCTCGCGACCCTCGCTTGGGATCCGCGCCGCTCGGCGTTCTTCCGCGGCGAGCTGTTCGACGCGCTGCAGATTCTCGAGCGAGGCGACATCGATCTGCCGGCAATGAAGGGATCGTGGGCCGGCGCGATGGGTCAGGTCCAGTTCATGCCGTCGAGCTATCTGCAATTCGCCGAAGACTTCGATGGCGACGGACGCAAGGACATCTGGTCCACTCGCGCCGACGTGTTTGCGTCGATTTCGAACTACCTGGTCGCTCACGGCTGGAGCGCGAATGAAGCCTGGGGCCGGGAAGTGAAGGCCTCACCAGACGTGGCCCGTCGGATCACCAACGAAATCGCGCGCCGTGACGGAACGTGTCAGGCCACGCGCGACATGACGATGGCCCTGCCGTTGAAGCAATGGCGCAAGCTGGGCGTGCGGTCGATGAGCGGACAGCCCCTTCCAGCCACGGACACCGAGGCGTCGCTCGTCTCCGGGACGACGCGTCACTTTCTCGTGTATCGCAATTACGATGCGCTGCTGGCGTACAACTGCGCCAACTCGTACGCGCTTGGCGTGGCGCTCCTCGCCGATCGCATCTCCTCACCCGCCTCTCGGATCTCGCCGGCCGGCTCGTCGAACTCGTCCGGCAAAGCACGAAAAACCCCCAGCAGGCGTTGAGGAATTAGACGTTGAACGCAGAACGCGCAGCGCTCGCAACAAATCGCCGCCTCCTCTCTACGTCGGCAGAGGTCGATTCCGCCGGGCTCGGCGCAACTCCGCGTTGAACGTCGTTTTCGCAGACGCGTTACAGGCTGCACCCAAAGCGGCTACTCGGCACGCAGGGCACGAATCGGATCGATCGTCGCCGCGCGCCGCGCCGGAATGTAGCTCGCGCCGGCCGCCGCCACGAGCATCAGAAGTGCCATTCCGGCGAATGTCGCAGGGTCCGTCGACGTCACCCCGAACAACAGGCCTGTCATCAACCGCGTGACGGTCCATGCGGCGGCGAGGCCCACCACGACCCCGCCAGTCGCCCAGTTCAGACCGCTGCGGACGACCAGCGCGATCACTTCCCGCGTAGTGGCTCCGAGCGCGATGCGGATTCCGATTTCACGGGCGCGGCCGCTGGCCGCATAGGCGACAACACCATACACACCCACGAC
>JBKPDW010000240.1:0-7381 GCA_046728115.1 Acidobacteriota bacterium
TGGTTCATCCGTACTCGACATGATCGGGCGAACGCCACTCGTCCGCCTGAATAAGTTCGAACGCGAGACGCCAGGCGTCGAGCTCTACGCGAAGGCCGAGTGGCAAAATCCCGGCGGATCGGTCAAGGACCGGGCCGCGGCGCGGATGATCCTCGACGGCGAGGCGTCTGGTCGATTGAAGCCGGGGCAGACGATTCTCGACGCTACATCCGGCAACACCGGGATTGCCTACGCAATGGTCGGCGCTGCGCGCGGGTACACCGTAAAGCTCTGCCTGCCGGAGAACGCGAGCCCCGAGCGGAAGCTGATCTTACGGGCCCTCGGCGCCGAGCTCGTCCTGACCAATCCGCTCGAAAGCACGGACGGCGCCATCCGCGAAGCGCGTCGGCTGCACGCGTCCGATCCGGAACGCTATTTTTATCCCGACCAGTACAACAACGAGGCGAACTGGCGGGCTCACTACGATACGACCGCTCCCGAAATCATCGAGCAGACCGGCGGACGCCTTACGCATTTTGTCGCAGGTCTCGGGACGAGCGGGACGTTCGTGGGAACCGCGCGACGGCTGCGCAAGTTCAATCCCGGCATCAAGCTGATTTCATTCCAGCCCGATTCGCCGTTCCACGGCCTCGAAGGGCTGAAGCATATGAATTCGGCGATCGTGCCGGGCATCTACGATCCGACGGTGGCCGACGAGGATTTGCGCGTCGGAACAGAGCGGTCATATGAGATGGTGAGACGGCTCGCTCGCGAGGAAGGGCTGCTGGCGGGGATTTCCTCCGGTGCGGCGGTAGCCGCCATGATTGATGTGGCCCGCCGTCTCGATCACGGTATGGTTGTGACTGTGTTTCCCGATGGCGCGGATAAGTACCTCAGCGAGCGCTTCTGGACCGTCGATGAGTGATCGTCAACTGCACGTCACGCGCGCGGTCGATCACGCGATCCGGGAACACGGCGAGGCCACCTATCCGCATGAATGTTGTGGCGCGCTCGTGGGCCGGGGCGATCGAGTTACTGCAGTGGTCCCGCTGCCGAATACGACAGAAGAAGGGCCGCGACGACGTTTTCTCGTTCGTCCGTCGGACTACCGCGAGGCCGAGCGCCGGTCGGCCGAACTCGGCGGCGAATTGCTCGGTTTCTACCACTCGCATCCGGATCATCCGGCGCGGCCGTCGCAGTACGACCTCGATCACGCCTGGCCGACGTTTGCGTACGTTATCGTGTCCGTCACGGGCCTGCCACGCCCAGGCGCCAACCTGTCCGGCCAGGGCGGCGACAGCGCGACGGCGAACGGTGCGCCGGCGGGGGCGGCCGAAGCAATGACGGTCTGGTATCTCAGAGATGATCGAACAAGCTTCGAAGAGGGAAGTCTCAATGGCGAAAATCCTCATCCCGACACCGCTCCGGCCGTACACGGATAAGCAGGACGCGGTTGACGCGTCGGGCACGACGGTTGGCGAACTGCTGGCCGATCTTACGCGACGCCACAACGGCCTGAAAGCCCATCTCTACAACGAGCAGGGCAAGCTGCGGAGCTTTGTCAACATCTACGTCAACGACGAAGACATAAGGTACCTCCAGCACGAGCAAACGCCGGTGGGTGCCGCCGATACGATCAGCATCATTCCATCGGTCGCGGGCGGTGTGGAGACCGTCGTGGCGCCCGGCTTGCCGAAAGCGAGCAGCGACGAAGGCGGCCCGCCACTGACCAATGACGAGATCAAACGCTACTCGCGCCACCTGATCATGCCGGAGGTCGGCGTCGCGGGGCAGCGTAAGCTGAAGGCAGCGAGCGTCCTGTGCATCGGCGCCGGCGGCCTCGGATCGCCCGCCGCGATGTATCTTGCAGCGGCAGGCATCGGCCGGCTTGGCCTCGTGGACTTCGACGTCGTGGATTTCAGCAACCTGCAACGGCAGATCCTGCACGGAACGCCGGATGTTGGCCGTTCGAAGCTCGCCTCGGCAAAAGATCGTCTGCGCGCGCTCAATCCGGAAGTTCAGATCGACACGTATGAAACAGCGTTGTCGTCGCAGAACGCCTTGAAGCTCTTCGAGCCGTACGACGTCATCGTCGACGGCACGGACAACTTTCCGACGCGTTATCTCGTGAACGATGCGTGCGTGCTGCTCGGCAAACCAAACGCGTACGGCAGCATCTTCCGATTCGAAGGGCAGGCGTCGGTGTTTGGCGTGAAAGATGGGCCCTGCTATCGCTGTCTGTACCCGGAACCGCCGCCGCCCGGACTCGTGCCGAGCTGCGCCGAGGGCGGTGTGCTGGGCGTGCTGCCGGGAGTCATCGGCGTCATCCAGGCGACCGAGGCCATCAAGCTGATTCTCGGAGTCGGCGAGCCGCTGGTGGGTCGCTTTCTCATCTTCGACGCGCTACGCATGAAATTCCGAGAGCTCAAGCTGCGAAAGGATGCTGATTGTCCTGTGTGCGGCACGCATCCGACGATCAAGCAGCTGATTGACTACGACCAATTCTGCGGCGTCGTGCCCGCCGCACCGGAGCCTGTGAGGGTGAACAACGCGACCGAAATCACGCCGCTCGAGTTGAAACAGCGGCTCGACCGTGGCGACAAGTTGCGGATTATCGACGTGCGCGAGCCGAACGAATACCAGATCAACCGGATCCCGGGATCCGTGCTCATTCCGCTGGGTGATGTGCCCAAGCGGTACGCGGAGCTCGACCCGGACGAAGAACTGGTCATGCAGTGCAAGACCGGCGCCCGAAGCGCGAGGGCCGCGGAGTTCCTGCGATCCGTCGGCTTCAAGCACGTGTTGAACCTGAATGGCGGCATCATCGGCTGGATCGACGCCGTGGATCCGAGCCAGCCCAAGTACTGAGGGGCTCGAGGGTTGAGGCCCCAATCCCTACGCCTTGAGCTGATTGTGATAAACTACGACTCGAACGGTCGGATATGCTGAGACTCTCGAAAAAGGCCGATTACGCGCTGATCGCGATGAAGCACCTGGCATTGCGGGGCGATCGCGCGTCATCGAGCGCCCGCGAAATAGCCGAGCTGTATGGCATCCCGATCGAGCTGATGGCGAAGGTCCTGCAGCGGCTGGTTCGCCGCGGCCTGCTGGCTTCGCATCACGGGACGCGGGGCGGGTACCAGCTGGCGCGGTCGCCAATTCAGATTTCCGTGGCCGATGTGATTCAGGCCATCGACGGGCCTGTAACCGTCACGGCTTGCTCGACCGAAGACGGGCAGTGCGAGCAGTTCCAGAAATGCAACGTGCGCGACCCGCTATGGCGCGTCCGTGAGCGGATTCTGTCCGCGCTGGGTGAGTGCACGATCGCGGAACTCGCGACGGATGTCCCGTCGCCGGTGCCCGCGCGTGCGGCGGTGTTTCATACGAATTTGTGAGAGGAAACGCGCCTGTCCGCCGACGGTCGACGCATCACGCGAACCAGGCGAGCGAGAGAACAATGACAGTGAAACTTCCGATCTACATGGACTATCACGCGACCACGCCGGTCGACCCGCGCGTCCTCGCGACGATGGTCCCGTACTTCAGCGAGCATTTCGGCAACGCGGCAAGCCGCAACCATCCGTTCGGGTGGGAAGCGGAAGAAGCCGTCGAGAAGGCGCGCAAACAGATCGCCGAGCTGATCGGCGCCAACGCGAAGGAAATCGTCTTCACGAGCGGCGCGACCGAATCGGACAACCTCGCGATCAAAGGCGTCGCCGCGATGTATCGCGAGAAGGGAAATCACATCATCACGTGCGTCACCGAGCACAAGGCGGTGATCGATACGTGTAAGCGCCTCGAGAAGGACGGCTATCGCGTGACCTATCTGCCCGTGCAGAAGGACGGTCGGATCAGCCTCGACGAGCTCAAGGCCGCGATCACCGACAAGACGATTCTCATCACGATCATGGCCGCCAACAACGAGATTGGCGTCATCCAGCCGATCGCGGAGATCGGCGCGATCGCGAAGGCAAAGGGCATCCTCTTCCACACCGATGCGGTGCAGATTGTCGGCAAGGTGCCGTTCAACGTGAACGAGCTGAAAGTGGACATGGCGTCGCTCAGCGCCCACAAGATGTACGGCCCGAAGGGTGTGGGCGCTCTGTACGTGCGGCGCCGGAATCCGCGCGTGCTGCTCTCGCCGATCATCGACGGCGGCGGTCACGAACGCGGCATGCGCTCCGGCACGCTCAACGTCCCCGGCATCGCCGGTTTCGGCAAGGCCGCGGAGCTGTGTAAGCAGGAGATGCCGGCCGAGAACGAGCGGCTGCGCGGCCTGCGCGACTATCTGAACGACAAGCTGCACAAGAACCTGGATGAGATTTATATCAACGGCTCGATGGAGTATCGGCTGCCGCACAACCTGAACATCAGCTTTGCGTATGTCGAAGGCGAATCGCTGCTGATGGGCATCAATGACGTGGCCGTCTCGTCGGGTTCCGCTTGCACGTCGGCCAGCCTCGAGCCCTCGTATGTGCTGAAAGCGCTCGGCGCGGGTGACGACCTCGCGCATTCGTCGATACGGTTCGGGCTTGGCCGATGGACCACCAGGGAAGAGGTCGACTACGTTGCTGAGAAGCTGACGTCGGTGGTCAGCCGTCTGCGCGACATGTCGCCATTGTACGAACTCGCCAAGGAAGGCGTCGATTTGTCAACGATGCAGTGGCAAACGGAAGGACACTAGAGACTTATGTACTCAAACAAGGTCATCGATCACTACGAGAACCCGCGCAACGTCGGATCGCTGCCGAAGGACGATCCGAATGTAGGCACGGGCCTGGTCGGCGCGCCCGAGTGCGGCGACGTGATGAAGCTGCAGGTCAAGGTCAATCCGGAGACCGGCATCATCGACGACGCGAAGTTCAAAACGTTCGGGTGCGGGTCGGCGATCGCGAGCTCGAGCCTGGCAACCGAGTGGCTGAAGGGCAAAACGGTTACCGAGGCGCTCGCCATCAAGAACACCGACATCGTCACCGAGCTGAGCCTGCCTCCCGTGAAGATCCACTGCTCCGTGCTGGCCGAGGACGCCATTAAGGCGGCGATCGCCGACTACAAGAAGAAGCAGGCGGCAGAAACCAAAGCCGAAGTGGCGCAGCCGACCGCATGATCGAGATCTCCGAAACTGCCGCACAGAAGATCCGCACGTTGATGGCCAGGCAGGGAATCGCGGAGGGCGGACTGCGCGTCGGTATCAAGGGCGGCGGCTGCTCGGGGTTGAGTTACACGTTCGCGTGGGAAAAGCAGCCTCGGCCTGGCGACGAAGTGTTCGAAGGCCCGGACGGCGCCAAGATCTTCGTGGACAAGAAGAGCCTGCTGTATCTCAAAGGCACCGTCCTCGATTACGACACGAATCTGATCAGCAAGGGCTTCGTCTTCAACAACCCCAACGCAAAGACAACCTGCGGTTGCGGGAGTTCGTTTGGCGCTTAGCCGGTCCGAAGTGTGAAGTCAGGAGTCAGCTCGTTGCTGACTTTGTTCTTCTGACTTTTGACTTTCGTCAGCCATCATGCCTTCTGCGACGTCCACTCGCGATTTTTTCAGTTTTCTGGGCCTCTCCCGCAAACTGAAGATCGACACGGCCGACCTCGAACAGAGGTATCGGGCGCTCAGTCGGCAGCTGCATCCGGACTATTTCTATAACGCGCCGCCGGCCGAGCGTCGTGCGAGCCTGGAGCGGTCGTCGTATCTCAACGACGCGTATCGAACGCTCAAGAATCCAATCAGCCGGATCGAGTACCTGTTGAAGTTGGAGGGTGCGTCCAATCCGAACGGCGAGGAAGACCGTTCGACGAGCGCAGGGTCCGCCCGACCGGAATCGAAGGCCGCCGGCTCGAGCCGCGCGGCTCCACCAGCATCGCTCCTCGAGGAAGTCTTCGCGCTGAACGAGGAACTCGACGAAATTCGCGATCAACGCGCGAGCGGCGTCCCGGCGGACACATGGAAGCCGAGGCTCGAACGCGCTCGGGCGCCAATCGAACGAAAACGCGTTGAGCACGAAGCCGGATTGGAGGAGCTGTCGGCGAAGTGGGATGCATCGATCGATCGCGCGGCCGGCGGGAACGAACGGCTCGAGATCTTGAACGACCTGCGCGAACGATTTCTGGAACGGAACTACATCAACAATCTCCTGGCAGGGATTGAGAAAGAGTTGGCCGAGTAAAAGCAAGGCCACGGCAGTTGTAACGCCATGAGCAAAGTTGTCGGCATCGACCTCGGCACCACCAACTCTCTCGTCGCCTACGTGAAGGACGGCGTTCCGGTGGTCGTTCGCGATGCCGGCGGTGATGCGTTGGTTCCATCGGTGGTGTCGGTCGCCGACGATGGCGCGATTTACGTCGGGCGCGAAGCCGAGCGCCGGCTGCTGACTGATGCTCAGCGGACCGCGTATTCGATCAAACGCTTCATGGGCAAGGGTCGCGACGACGTCCAGGACGAGGCGCGACATTTTCCGTTTCGCATTGGAGGCGACGGTCAAGGTGTGGTGCGGATCGGTCTCGCCGATCGCGACTACACGCCGCCAGAGATCTCCGCATTCGTTCTGCGGGAGCTGAAACAGCGCGCCGAAGCCTGGTTTGCGGGGCACGGCGAGCTCGACAACGAAGTGGATCGCGCCGTGATCACGGTGCCGGCCTACTTCAATGACGCTCAGCGCACGGCGACCCGCGATGCCGGCCGCATCGCCGGCCTCGAGGTTCTCCGGATCATCAACGAGCCGACCGCGGCATCGCTCGCTTACGGCCTCGACAAGCGGCATACCGGCCTCATTGCCGTCTACGACCTCGGCGGCGGCACGTTCGATATCTCCATCCTGCGCGTCGAGGACGGTGTGTTTCAGGTGCTGTCCACCAACGGCGATACGCACCTTGGCGGCGACGACATCGATGTGCTGCTGATGGACCACGTGCTGCACGGCGGTCCCGGAAGAACCCCTGAGCAACTGCAGGAAATCCGAAAGGCTGTGATTCAGGCCAAATGGGATCTCTCCGCGCGCGACGAGACGGACCTGCTGGGACGGCGAATCACGCGCGCGGAATTCGAAGCGATGATTCAGCCTGTCGTCGACCGCACACTTGGCCCGTGCCGTCAGGCGCTCGCTGACGCCCGCTTGCAGCTTGCGCAGATCGACGAGGTGATCCTCGTCGGTGGGTCGACCCGGATCCCGCTCGTCCGCCAGGCGGTCGCAGCTCTCTTTGGCAAGGTTCCCCACAGCGAATTGAATCCTGACGAGGTCGTCGCGCTTGGCGCCGCGGTCCAGGCCGACATCCTCGTCACCGGCAATCGCGATTTGCTGCTCCTGGACGTCACGCCGCTCTCGCTCGGCATCGAGACGATGGGCGGCGTCGTCTCGAAAATCATCCTTCGGAATTCGACGATTCCGGCCACCGGCAGCGAGATGTTCACG
>JBKPDW010000241.1:0-46969 GCA_046728115.1 Acidobacteriota bacterium
GCGCCGGACGGCGCAAAGAATGCTCCAGCGTCCGTCGGTAGAGACCTGTGAGAAACGAAACGAGCGGATTGTGCTCGTGTTTCACGCCGTGTCCTAACAGCAGGAAACACAACAGCGGCACGAGTGTCAGCGAGAACGCCAGCGAACCAACGAGCGCGGACGACACCGTGTACGCCATCGGCGCGAAGATGCGGCCCTCGTGCCGTTGCAACGTGAAAATGGGAATGTGCGCGACGATGATGATCAGCATCGAGAAGAGCGTCGGGCGGCCCACCTGCGCGGTCGATTCCAGAATCGCCTGGCGCACCGACGTGCGGTCGTCCGTGCGTCCGTGTTCGGACAGCGTGCGGAACACGTTTTCCACGACGATGACCGCGCCGTCGACGATGATCCCGAAATCCATCGCGCCCAGGGAGAGCAGGTTGGCCGGGATGCCCCGAAGCCTCAGACCGATGAACGTTGCGAGCAGCGCCAGCGGAATGATCGCGGCGACGATGCCGGCGGCGCGTATGTTCTTCAGGAAGATGTAGAGCACGAGCGTGACGAGCAGCGCCCCTTCGAGCAGATTGCGAAAGACGGTCGACAGCGTCGTCGCGATGAGCTGCGAGCGATCGTAGAAAGGCACGATGCGGACGCCTTTGGGCAGAACGGCTGCGTTGAGGTGTTCGACCCGGCTTTTGATCTCGTCCAGCACCTCCGACGGGTTCTCGCCTTTGCGCATCAGCACGATGCCTTCGACAATCTCGTCGTCATCGTCGCGGCCGACCAGACCCTGCCGCGGCACAGCACTCGTGCGGATATCGGCGATGTCGCGCAGCAGGAGCGGCGTTCCGGAGTGTTCCGCCACGACGATGGCGCCTATGTCGGCTGCCGATCGAAGCAAGCCGACACCTCGAATCAAATACTGCTGCTCGCCCTCCTCGAGGTAGTTGCCGCCGGCGTTCGCGTTGCCGCGTCCGAGCGCCGTGAACACCTGCTGCAGCGAGATGCCGTAGGCGCGCATTCGCGTCGGATCGATCCCGACTTCGTACTGCTTGATGAAGCCGCCGCGACTCACGACATCGGCAACGCCCGGCGCCATCTTGAGGTTGCGCTCGACCACCCAATCCTCGATGCTGCGCAGTTCGGTCGGATTGGCGGTCTCCGAGACCAGACGGAACCGATAGAGCTCGCCGACGGGCGTCGACAAGGGGGCCAGCTGCGGCTGGAGACCGGCGGGGAGATCGGCATCCTGCAATCGCTCGAGCACCCGCTGCCGCGCGAAGTAGTCGTCCACCTGATCGTCGAATGTCAGCGTCAGGAACGAGAGGCCGAACTGGGTATGCGAGAACATCCGCACCGAGTGCGGCACGCCAGCCAGCGCGATCTCGAGCGGAATCGTGACCTGTTTCTCGACTTCCTCGGCCGCATGCCCCGCAAACAACGTGATGACCGTCGTTTGCACGTCGGTCACGTCGGGGAAGGCCTCGACCGGCAGCGAGCGAAATGCCGCGACACCCCCGGCGATGAACAGCACGGTGATCAGCGCCAGGAACAAGGGTTGATGCAGCGCGAATGTGACGAGCTTGCGAACCATCAGCCCGCCTGCTGCTCTTCCTGACGGACCAGCAGCACGCCGTCGATCACCACTCGCTCGCCGACTTTGAGCCCGCCGACGACGCGGCGTCGGCCGCCGTTGTCGTCGGCAACTTCGATGGCCCGTCTGACAAAGCGGCCCGCGCCGGCGTCGGTATACACGAAGGTGCGTCCCTGCTCGCTGAACACGGCCGATGCCGGCAGGACGATCGCGCGCGCGTCGTCTGCGACGTCGAGCGAGATCGCGACGAACATCTCCGGCTTGAGCCGGCCAGATGGATTGGCGACCACGACCCGTACCTTCGCCGTGCGCGTGGCGGGATCGATCGAATCGGTGATGTAGTCGACACGGCCGCGGAAGCTTTCGCCCGGGTAGGCCGCGGCGGTCACGACGGCGGATTGCCCGCGACTCACGAAGCGCAGATCGCGCTCGAACACATCGCCCATCACCCACACTGTGTCGAGGCTAGCGACCGTCACCATCGGCGTCGGGTCGGGCTGAACGAACTGTCCTTCCGTCACCTTGCGTTCGACAACCGCGCCATCAATGGGAGAGATGATCGGGAGGCGTCCGTTGAACCTGGTGACATCGATCTCTGCCGACAGACCGAGCACTTTCAGCGCCTCTCCGGTACGCACGAATCGGGCTTGCGCCTTTCCAAGATCATTTTCCGACTGCCGCAGCGCGAGTCTCGACGCGGCGTCGTGCTCGTACAGGTCGCGCGTCAGGGCGGCCTGCTTTTCTGCGAGATCGAGATCGGTCCGGCTTTCGATGTACTCGGATACGGCGTTGATGGCTTCGCGGCTGTTGATCGAGCAAATCGTGTCGCCCGCGCGCACGCGATCGCCGACCTTGACGCGCAGGTTCACCACGTGACCCGAGATCGGCGGAATGATGCGGACGATTCGGTCTTCATCGAACTGAACTCGACCAGCAACCGACATGACGCGGGTCACGGGCTGCTCCGTGACAACGGCGATTGTGATGGACGCGAGCATCGCCGGATCGATCACGACGCCTTCAACCTTCTTCGCGACAGGTGCCTCGGCCTGTGCCGCACCCTCGGCGGTTCCGTCCCGCCCGCAGCCAATGTCGGCGGCGGTGGCCGCCGTCAGAATCGCCGTCAAGGCCAGGCCGGCGAACGAACGCGTCATTTCACCACCTCCGTTCCCACGGCCGCGTTCAATCGGGCGGTCGCTTGCCGCAGGCTCGCCCGGGCATCGACATAGCTTTGAAACGTGTCGTTGAACGCGCGCTGAGCATCGAGCACTTCGAGCAGCATCGAGCCGCCTGCTGTGTACGTGTACAAGGAGGTGTCGCGTGCGCGACCGGCGGGCTCGAGCAGATCGCGCTGGATCGTATCAACGAGATCGCGCGTCGTGACGTACTCGTGGTAGGCGCTCTGCACTTCGCTCGCGATTTGCGCGCGGCGTGCGGCGAGCTGACGATCGATCTGCTCGCGCTCGGCCATCGCTCGAGCGATCTCACCCTGGTTCCGGCTGAGGAACGGCAGCGGCGAACTGAAGAACACGCCGAGCGAGTTCGACTTCCCCGCAATCCCCTGCTGGCGCCGATATTCGGCGCCAACCGTATAGTCCACACGCCCGAGCGCTTCCTGCAGACGCAGGTCGGCCACCGACTTCGCCTGGTTCAACTGCAAGGCACGCAGGTCGGCGCGCGTTGCCATCGCGAGCGACTCGAGCGCCGGTACGTCCGGCGGCAGCGGCGGCGGGGCGCCGGCGTCGAGCGTATCGGAAATTTCGACCGGCGTGCCGGCCGGCCTGCCGAGCAGCGTCCTCAGCTTGGCCGTCGCCGTCGCGACCTCGAGATCCGCGCGGACGACGCTGACGCGAAACTGCAGCATGGCGACATCAGACCGGGTCGCTTCGAGCGGTGCGATGGCACCGGCGGTGACGCGCAGGTGGTTGACCCTCGCGATCTCCTCGTACGTCCGGAGCGTATCGCCCACGAGGCGACGCGAGGTCTGCGCCGCGATGAGATCGATGCACGCGAGCGTAACGTCCTCCCGGAGCGTACGCACGGCATCGAGAAATCGGGCCTGGGCCGCCGATTGGACCGCCGACGCGAGCGCCATGCGCGCATTGCGCTTGCCGCCGCGTTCGAGCGGCATGTCGACGCGCATGGCAAGCTCGGGGGGCCCTCCGTTGTTCGCTTCGTCGAAGCCCGTGCCGAGCAGGTCGAGATGATCAGCGCTCAGGCTCAGCACCGGGTTGGGCCGCAGCCGGGCCCCGAGCATCTGTGCCTCGGCAATCGTCAGGCTGCTGCGTTCGGCCAGCAGCGACAGATTGTGCTGCACCGCTTCATCGACCGCCTCGGCGATCGTAGTCTGTGCCGAAGCAGACACCGCAACAGTGCATAGAACGAATACGAACGTGAGAATACGCATCACGACTCCACCGTTCGGCGCGGATGACTCCGCAAGCCGACACTCCGTCCGGGTTGAACCCTCGATCGGCTCATACCGCCGGCGCTCAGCGACCGGACGAGGGCCGACGCGCCGGGCTCCAGTCGAAACCGATGTGAAAAACGACCCTATGAGGCGGAGGGCGGCGCGCGTGGAACAGAAGTGCCGAGCGTGAAGTCCGATGGCGGAACGCTGCTCGTGGGAACTGTGTGAAGCGAGCGATCGGCCGGCGGAGCGTGAGCGCGTGCGCTGTTGGCTCGGGGCGCCGGCGCGTCATTCTGAATGGTGCTCTGATCGGCGGGCGGCCGTTTGTCCCAGCTGTCCGATGGCCGATCCCAGAGCGGACCTGACACCGTCGGTTTCAACGGCCGCGAGGTGAGGCGTCCGGTGCCGTCGTTCTCCCAGACGACCAATCCACGATCCGTGGCGCCGAGCACGTCGATGTCGCCGTCGCGATCGATGTCGGCGGCCACTACGCGCGTGAGTTGGATCTTGTACCGCTCGGCGACAGCGCGCGCAAAGGCGCTCGAATCCACGTCGCGCCCGACCCGCATCACATCGCCGCAAGGGACGGCCTCTGCGCGAACCGCCGCGGGGTGCAGCACGCATGCACAGATCATCGCGACGATCGAGACGATCGATCGGACGCGAGGCACGATCGTACTCACGACAGGCACAAGGGCCATCATAGCGCAGCCCGTTGGAGAGACCGGACTTTCCTGTTTCTTTACGGCTATGATGAGCGCGTGAGCATCCGCGTTGCTGCGATCCTCGTCGCGATTGTCGTGGGAGCGAATGCTTCGGCAGCTCAGAATGTGCGCAGCCATTCCGACAAGTTCGACATCCTCGATAATTCCTTTCTCGTCGAAGAGTCGTTCAATCAGGAGGCCGGCGTCTTTCAGAACATCTTCACGTGGATCCTCCAACGCAATAGCACCTGGCTGGAAAGCTTCACGCGGGAGTGGCCTGTCGGCGGCATGGCGCATCAGTTGTCGTATACGATTCCGTTCGCTCGTCTGGAGCAGGCGACCGGCGCCGCGCGCCCAACAGCGTCCAGTTCTGTTCTGGTCAGTGTCTTCTGCTCCATACGCCGGATGGCGTGACGCTCCATATGCTCGGACAGCCCACGCCCCGCTGAAGGAGACGCGGATTGCCGCCTTTCTTTCCTTTGACCAGCCTCGTCCAAGCCGTTATTATGGCTCATCAAAATATGAAATTTGACAGGACGATGTCCGTAGCCCTGCTGGCGGTTGGGGCATTTTTGGGCGTACAGCCGCCCGACGCCGTCGCACAAACGGACTCGTCGACAGGGCCGATCTCGGGCTACATGGATTTTCATTTCAACAAGCCCGAGGGCGGGGACGGCACGCTGGATTTTCACCGCTTCGTCCTGATCTTCAACCACAGCTTTTCTCCGCGTATTCGCTTTGTCGGTGAGGTCGAACTCGAGCACGCGTTTGTGGAAGGACTCGAAGAGAGTGGCGAGCTCGAGCTCGAACAGGCGTACGTCGATTTCCTGTTGACGCGAAGCTTCAACATTCGCGCGGGCAATCTGCTCGTGCCGATGGGCATTATCAACGAGCGCCACGAGCCGCCGGTGTTCCATGGCGTGGAACGGCCGTTCGTGGACACGGTCATCGTGCCCACGACCTGGTTTGACGCGGGCGCTGGTGTGCATGGCGAGATTGGCCGCGGTTTCCGCTATCGGGCGTACGCGATGGCGCCGCTTGATGCACTCGAGTTCTCGGCCGACGAAGGCCTTCGAGGTGGACAACAAAAGGGCGACGAGGCGAACGTCCGCAGCCTGGCGTTCGCCGGACGGACTGAATATGTCGGTACGCCGAACCTCACCGTAGGCGCCAGCCTGTGGCGTGGACAATCCGGCTTCGAGGTGCGGTTCGATGTCCCGGTCCGCGTCGAAGAAGTCGATGTGCGCTACAAACAACGTCGCCTGGAAACGCGCGGGCAGTTCGCCCATGTGTCGATCGGCAACGCGGCCGCGCTGAACGAGTCCATCCGACGGATCACGGGGATCTCGCCCAACGTGGCCAGCGAGATGCGGGGGTTTTACGGCGAAGCAGCCTACCGGGTTTGGGCGGCGGGTGTGTCCAGAGATCTCGTGGCCTTCCTTCGGTACGAGAACTTCGATACGCAATTCCGGATGCCCGCAGGATTCCTCCCGCTGAAATCATTCGATCGCGACGCCTTCGTCTTCGGCGTCACGTACTTTCCGGATCCGGACATCGCCGTCAAAGCCGACTTCATCCGACAGCGCAATCAGAGCGGCGTCGTCAAGTCGCCGAACAGCTTCAACGTCGGACTCGGCTGGTGGTTCTGATATGAGCACGCATATGTGGACTCGAACGGTCCTGATCGGTGTTGCGCTGTTCGCGAGTGTGGGCGCGGGGACGGGTCGCGCGCAGCAGGCGGATCGACGGGTGATCCACGTCAAGGCCGAGCGGTTCACGTTCACGCCATCGAGGATCGTCGTCGAGCCCGGCGAGAGGATCGAGCTGCGGCTCTCGAGCGACGACACGGCGCACGGATTCCGCGTCCAGGGCACCGACATCAACGTCGTCGTTCCGAAGCGAGGCATGAAGGAAACCATCGTGACATTCACAGCTCCGGCGCCGGGCCGTTATCCGTTCGAGTGCACGCGCATGTGCGGCGCCGGGCACAACTTCATGCGCGGCGAGCTCATCGTGCGCGAGCGATCGGGAGCGAAACAGCGATGAGGAAAGGGTTACGACGCACCGCCGCCTGGACCGCAGTCTGGGTCGCGGGCATCGCGATTGGGTCGCTGGCGGTCCTCGGTCAAGACCGCAACGTCAAGCCCGGCGATCCGCTGCCCGGGATCACGCCGATCGAATTCTCCGAATTCCGGCTTGGGCTCGACGACTTCATGGAAGTCGAAACGGCCGAAGATGGACTCGGACCGGCATTCAACGGCACGAGTTGCGCGGCGTGCCACAACGTGCCGGCCATCGGGGGCGGCGGTGTTATCCTCGAAACACGCGTCGCGTATCGAGATGAATCGGGCGCGTTCCGTGGTCTGAACGACGCCGGCGACACGCTGGTGCATCTGTTCTCGGTGCCGTCGCACGCCTGCCAGCCGATCATCCCGGACGATGTGAACGTGATCGCGAGGCGGACGCCAATTCCACTTTTCGGCGCAGGGCTGGTCGAAGCGGTTCCCGACGACATGCTCTTGGCCTTGGAGGATCCGTTCGACCGTAACCGCGACGGCGTCAGCGGGCGCGCCGCGATCGTCATCGATCAGGCAACGCGCGAGCGGCGCGTGGGTCGATTCGGGTGGAAGGCGCAGCACGCGACGCTATTAGCGTTCGGCGCCGACGCGTACCGCAACGAGATGGGGATTACAAACGACCTGTTTCCGCAGGAATCGGCGTTTGGTGTCGGCCAGGCCCAGATGCGCCAATGCGATCCGCGCCCGGAGCCCGAGGACGTGAGAGATCCGCTCACGAACCGTCGCGGCATCGACAACTTCGAGGCGTTCATGAAATTCCTCGCGCCGGTCGCGCGCGGCCCTGTCGACGAGATCGTTCGCGACGGCGAGCGTGTGTTTCAGGCGCTCGGCTGCGCGGCGTGCCACGTGCCAGCGCTCGCGACGGGACCGAGCACAAATCTCCTCTTCAACCGCAGGAGCGTGCCGCTCTTCTCAGACCTGCTGCTGCACGATGTTGGGACCGGTGACGGGATCAAGCAGGCGGCGGCCGAACCCGAGGAGATCCGGACTCCGGCTCTCTGGGGCCTGCGGTTGCGACGACCGCTGCTGCACGACGGTAGTGCCGCAACGATCGAGTCCGCGATCGGTCGGCACCAGAACGAAGCGGAGCTCGCGCGGCGCGGATTCGATCAACTGTCGGTTGAGGATCGCCGTCGATTGATGGCGTTCCTGCATTCGCTGTGAAGTCGTCCTGCGGAGGTCCTGCGAAAGGGATACGGCCTTTTCGGATTCACATCAGCTTGCCGAGCGGACCGAGATCGAGGTTGAGGTCTTCCGGCGTGAGACCAAAGCGAGCCCCGATGTCGCGGACGGTCGCCTCGAGCTGCATCAACGCCCGACCGACCGCATCGATCTCATTGCGGGTCAGGGTCCTCTGCTCCATGCGACGAATCGCCTGACGCTCCATCAGCCTTCGCAGGAACTCCACGATCGTTAGGACGAGCTGAGCCACCGATCGCTGCACGTCTTCGGGCTGGGGATTCCAATGGAGCGGCGGGGGTTTCGCGCCCTTGGCTATTCTGCTGCGCCGCACGGCAGGACGTGATCGAGCGCGAGCCGGGAGGCGAGCGTTCGTCGGTGCTCGCATACGGCGCTCGAGCTCTTCGCGAAGCGCACGCAGCTCCGTGGCGGTGACGGGCGCGGCGGCGACGCGGTCAGATCGTCGCCATTTGGGACGCCGTCGGGTCGACGACGATCGCTTCGGCCTGCGGGCTATTTCCGCCCTCCAGGCGCGCGGTGCCGTGGTTTTCGCGTCGCGTTCGGCGGCTGCGGGATCACGCGATCCGCGGCACAGAGCAGCGACGACAGCCGGAGGTAAATGAGATCGATGCCGGCTACGCCGAGCGTGACGTCGCCGGTCGCCATGACGCCTTTGTTCAGGAGTTCGTCAACCAAATCGAGCACGGTTGATTCACGCGGCTCGAGCACCGATGCCGCAATTGTCTGGTTGCGTTTCGGCATCCTCAATCCTGCACGAACGAATACGGCGGCCAGGGGCCGCTCAGTGTCAGACCGTAGCCGAGCCGCGCGAGATTGCGCGCCTCACGAGCCGCCAGCGATTGGAACGTCTTCGCCCGCTCCCGGCCGACGAGAAACGCCGCATCGAGCAGCAGCGGGCCGCCATCGGCGGGCAGCTCGCTGGCACTGCGTCGGGTCGCCGATGCCGCCCCGGCCGCGAGACGGCCGTACAGCGCTCCGACCGTTTCGCGAGCCCGCTGCGTCCGCTCCTTGACCGCATCGCGGCGAGCTTTTTTTCCGGCGAGATACGCCGCGCCTGAAAGCGTTCCGCGACCACTGGCCGCGCGGACAGCTGGCCGTTCGGCACGCTTTGGATCGAAAAACACTCGAACGCTCCACTCCTGCTGGTTGGCCACTCGCTTGATCATTCTGCGGATGTGCGCTCGCTGGCTGCGAACATGTTCGAGCGCGCGTTGGTCGCTCGTGAAAATCGTGAACAGCTTGAACGGAAGCACCGCGGGCGCACCAATGAACGATTCCACGACGGCCTCGTGCGTCACCGCCGCACGCGAGACCCAATCGAGATCTCTCAAGCCCCGCGCGATGGCAGCTTCGCCGTAATGCTTCAAGGGCGCATCCACTACGGCCATGAACAACCCGCGATCGACCTCGAGCAGCCGGACGGGACCGGTGCGCGGCAATCCGCGAGACCTGCGTGGAAGACGCGGCCGTTGTGGCGATGCGATTACGCAGTAGACGTACGTGCCATCAGCCATCAGCCGTCAGCCGTCATTGGTCTGTACCCATTCCGCGCCCCATTGACGCAGCCTCCGCGCACCGCGCGGCGGAGGCGCCGACAACGGGGTCTGGATGATAGCGCACCGGTGCCGGTGGCTGCGCGACGCGCGGCGAAGCCGTCCGACCCATCTGCGCTCTTCAGTCGCGACCGCGCGACACCATCGGCATCGGCCCGGGTTCGCTGTCAGGGCATTTACGACGATCGCCGGCACTGCGAGCTTCATCCGCCGCAGTCGGTCGATGAGCCGGTCCGTTTCGGAGAACGGCATCGCAGACGCTCGCGTAACGACGATGAAATGCGTTCGATTTGCGTCGCGCAACCAGGCGATCAGCTCGCGAACCGAGCGCGAGAAATCGATGAGCTCAGCCGCGAGACCTCCGGGCCGCATGACGGCCCGGTACTTCAACAGCACCCGCAGAAACACCTGCGACCATTGACGCATCATGGTTGGCAGTTCGAGGAGTCGCAAGGCATGGCCAGTGGGTGCAGCATCGACAACGATGAGGTCGTAGTGGTCGCGCGCGTCGAGAATGGAAAGCATGCCCAGCAACTCGTCCACTCCCGGAGGCGCGAGATCGAACATGTCGGCCGCACTGGCGCGCGCATCGCTCGCCGGGCCGGCTCCCAGGGTCGACGCGATCTCGTCGAGCGCCGATTCGATTGCAGTGCGATGCAGCTGCAGTGCGCGTCGAGTATCGATCTCGCGCAGGGCGAGATTCTGCGGTGCACGTGTGATGCGGTGCGGAACATCGCCAACGGGCGCGTCGAAGACATCGGCAAGCGAGTGTGCCGGATCGGTCGAGATCAGCAGCACCCGTTTCCGAGGCTGCTCGTGCGCAACGCGGACGGCCGTCGCAGCCGACACGGTGGTCTTGCCCACACCTCCCTTTCCGACAAAGAAAAGCAGGTTTCCGCCATTCAATGCGTTGATTGTTTCATCGCGGATGGTGTGCTGTGCGGGCAGCGCCGACGTTTCAAGGCGGCCGACCCGCGGCCTGTCGGTGCTTCCCGGCGATGTCGACATGCTCATCAACGCCCGGGCGCCTCTCGGCTCGCGCACCTCAGCGGCCATTGAACTCACCACATGGTTTCGCCCCGGTCCGCGGCGGATCCTGACAATGGCACGCTGCTCCTGGAATCGCCTGGGACCGCACAATGGACACCATGCGCCATCGGGAAGCACACGATTGATCACGATTTCGCCCACCCGGATTCCCGCCTCCTCGAGCGCTCCCACCGCGTCCATCGTCTCTTCGACAGACAAATCCTCGGGGAGAGTGACCCAATGCATGGCGGTTCGACTGGGATCGCGCAGCATCTCGGCAATTTCGCGCGCCTGCGCCGCAAGCAGCGCGATGAGCCGATCGGAGGCCTCGGGACCTCCGACGCGCGCGAGCTGGTCGCGGACGATCCGATGGGTCTCGTAAAGAGCGTCGAGAGCGCCGGCAACAGCGCCGACGGTCTGAGGCGCCGCCAGCATTCGAAGAGCGTGACCCGTCGGCGCGGTGTCTACGACGATACGATCGGCGCGCGTCGTTTCAGCAAGGCGGGCGATTTCGAGCAGCCCGACGAGTTCGTCGATGCCCGGAATCGGCAAATCCAGCAACGCCTCGACGTCGCCGCGATCGAGCCACGTACCCTCTTCGAGAATGTCGCGAAGTGCCGGTCGATGACGCCGCAACCATCGACGGAACGCGCCAGGCCCATCGAGTTCCAGTGCCTGAAGTCTGCGCCGAATCGTGCGGGGTGCGGAGGTCAGCCGCGCATCGAGGACATCTCCGAGCGAGTGTGCCGGGTCGGTCGACACGACGACCACGCGATGCCCGTTGGCCGCCTCCGTCAGTGCTCGGGCGGCGGCCAGGGTCGTCTTGCCGACACCGCCCTTGCCTCCGTAGAACAGAAACTTTGAAGTCAAAAGTAAAAAGGTAAAAGTGAAAACCGGGAAGGGCTTTGTTTCAACTTTTCACTTTTGACTTTTCACTTCATAAATGTCGATGTCGACGCCGCTGACCATGTTCGCGCGTGCGACCGTCAGCGGGCCCTGCTCGGTCCCTTTGATCTCACGAATACGAGCGAGGACATTGCGTTCGATGATTGCGAACTCCTCGTCGGAGATCTCTCCCAGCTCCAGCCGCATCTGCGCCTCGAGAAGCTGTTCGCGCAGCGCCGTTTCGTCATCGGCCTCCGCTTCAGCCGCAGCGACAATTTTGTCGAGGACGAATCGAAGGCTGCCGATGAGCAGGGAGTCGAGAATGAACATGCGGAAACTTCGAATCTGAACGTTTGAGGCTAAGAATCTTAAGAATCTAAGGATGTAAGGATCTAAGGATCTAAGGATCTAAAGGATCTTAAGGGATCTAAGGATCTAAAGGATCTTAAGGAGCTGAAAGCCTTTTACATCCTCACATCCTCAGATCCTCACATCCTCAGATCCTCACATCCTCAGATCCTCACATCCTCAGATCCTCACATCCTCACATCCTCAGATCCTCAGATCCTGAAATTCAGGCCCTCTCGAGTTTCAACCGAATGTTGACGAAGTTATACGGCGGCCAGGGCCCGGTGTACTTGAACGTCAGCCTGTCGAAGCGGCTTGCGATCGATTTGACCTTTGTGTCGAACGCGGTTTCCTGATCGCGCGAAATCAGGAACGCGGCGTTCATGATCATCTTGTCGCCGATCGGCTTGTTGATGCGCGACGCCACGGATACCTCGCGCAGCTGATCGAGGATCTCGGCGACGTAGCGTTCGGATCGCGACTGCAGCGCCGCGTCGATCAGGCGGCCGTACTGCATGCGCGCAAAATATGTCGGGCCTTTCTGTGCCGATATCTCCTTCTTCAAGCGGCCGATGTCTTCGTCCTCGGCTTCCACCTCGCGGATGGCCTGATCGCGATCCCACAGGACCTTCAAACCGAACTCGAGCTTGTTCCGCATCTTGTCGAGCACATCGCCGAAGGCCTCGGCCGCCGACCGCAGGAGTTCGACGATGTCTTCACGAGTCTTGAAGATCGTACCGAACGACATCGGAATGACCGTATGGTCGCGCATCACCGTTTCGTTGACGCGTTCATGGGCCAACACGTTCTCGCGCGTCGAATCCAGCACTTCGAGAGGCGCGTCGGAGACGACTGCCGCGAGCTTCTTGTAGTGGACCGTGTAGACGTCGGAGGGGGCGCCGCCGATCCCGAGTGGCCCGAACCGCAGCGGATCGGCGGACTCGATGATGCAGTAGACGTACTTCCCTCGGCTCGCCGTCGTGGCGACGGGGCGTACGTCGGAGACCGGCAGATCGGAGCCGCGCCGCCCGACCGCCCTGGAGAGCTGCGCGGGCGTCGTCGTAGAGATTTCCCGCGCCTCTCCACGGGATCGGCGCCGAGCGGACGCGGACGGCTGTTTTTTCCGTCCGGCTTTCGTCACCGCCACCGGAGGACGTCTGCGCGTCGCTCTGGCTTCGTCAGCTGACGCTCTTGGCATACTTGCCGCTCCTGCGCGCCTTTCTGACCGCCGGCGACGAACGTTCGTCGAGGACCTTGTTGATTTCCTTGACGAGGTCTTCGGGCAGACAGGGTTTGGTCACGAACGCATCGCAACCCGCCCGTCGCGCGCCCTCGGAAATGCCTGCGAGGGCATGACCCGTCAGCGCGACGACCGGAATGGATTTCGTGCGCTCGTCGGCTTTGAGCCGTCGCGTCGCCTCCCACCCGTCCATGACGGGCAGCGACAAGTCCATGAGGATGATGTCGGGTGCGTGCTCGATCGCGCTCTGGAGCGCTTCGATCCCGTTAGCGGCCTCGGAGACGTCGAATCCAGAGAACTGCAGATACTCCGAGTACATCTCGCGCGCGTCCGGATAGTCGTCCACGAGGAGTACTCGTGGGCGTGCGGCCTTCGCAGTCATCGGTGTCCCCTAATCGGAAGTGTCAGCGTGAACGTCGAACCTTTGCTCGGAGTGCTCTGCAACGAAATGCGTCCGTCGAGCATTTGCGCGAGCCGGCGGCAAATCGACAAACCGAGCCCGGTACCGCCGTACGCGCGAGTCGGCGAGTTGTCGAGCTGTCGGAAGTCTTCGAAGATGCGTTCCTGATCGGCGGGAGCGATGCCGATGCCGGTATCGGACACGGAGAGAAGGATCGCCCGGTCCCGTGCGTTTCGCCGCGCGGCGATCGTCACACCGCCCGAGTGGGTGAATTTGATCGCATTGCTCATCAGGTTCAGCAGAATCTGTTTCACCTTCTGCCGATCGCTCGACAACGGGGGCAAATCCTTGGCGATGTGCAGCGCGACCGCGAGCTTCGATCGAAGCAGCATCGGCTCGAGTTCCGACTTCACCTCGGCCACGAGCTCGGGGATCTTGAATTTCGAGATCTGCAGCGGCATGCGTCCCGCCTCGATGCGGGAGATGTCGAGGATCTCGTTGATGATCGTCAGCAAGTGCCGACCGTTCGACTCGATGCGCACGAGCTGCCGGCGGACGGGTGCCTCGATTGGCCCGCCGACGCCCTGGAGCAGCATCGACGTGTAGCCGAGCATGGCGTTGAGCGGCGTCCGGAACTCGTGCGACATATTCGCCAGGAACTGCGACTTCAACGCGGAGGCCTGCTCCAGCTCGATGGCCTGCCGGCGCAGAAGCTCGTTCTGCTGCACGATGTCGGCTGTGGCCGCCTGCACTTTCCGCTCGAGCTCGTCCGACGCCTGCTTCAACTGTTCGTACAGCTGCGCCTTTTCGAGCGCTTCGCGGCGGTCGTGCAGGATCGTCACAACGGCCGTCAACTCGCCCTGCTCGGAGAGGATCTTTCCCGCGATCGCCTCGACCGGCATCGGCTCGCCATTTTTCGGGCTCAAGAGCCCGATTTCGCCAACGCGGCGGCGATCCTCGCTCACCAGCATCCCGGCGATGAAGGACGAGAAGTGGGCATCGTTGATCTGCACCCAGCGCTGCTCGGCGGCGCTCGCCCGATCCTGAATCGTGAACAGACGTTCCGCCGGTTCGTTCATCAGCGACGTGGCGCCGGTCGCGTCGGTGACGACGATCGGATCGGCGACCGAGTCGATGATCAGGTTCATCCGGTCGTTCTCGGCGCGTGCCTGAACCTCGGCCAGACGCATTTTGCGGTAGTTCTCCTCGATTTCCTCGCTCGCTCGATGCAGGTCGGTGACGTTGCGCAGAATCGAGACGACGCCGCTCCCTTGCCGCGGATCGTCGGTCACCGTGCTGAGCAGCTCGAACACCAGGTCGGAGCCGTCGACCGGATTGACCAGCAGCAGCTCGCGTCGCGTCGCGCCGGTTTCCTCGATCGCCTTGCTCGCGAGCGCCGACGACAGCAGCATGTTGTTCATGCGCACGGCGCCGCGCCGACCCTCGCTCTCCTCTTCGGACGCGGTGAACAGCGTCAGCGCGCGGGCGTTGGCAATCAGCAGGCGACCCTCCGTATCGGTCAGCAGAATCGGGTCGGTGACGGCGTTGATGATGTTATAGAGCAGCGAACGCTCGCGAGTCTGTCGGCGATCGCCCTCGGCGAGCGCGTGCATCCGAAGGATCTGATCTACCTTCTGACTGAAAACGGTGGTGAACCAGTGCACCTCGTCGGGCGGCGCCACTGCGCCGTCAACGAGCAGCAGTCCGCACGCCTCGGCCGATAAACCCGACACGCCGAGCGGCATCACGTGAAATGCGTCATCTCCGAAAGGCGTCGCCGGGCGGCGTTTGCGCTCGGCCGCCGAGCAGGCCGGCGGAAAAAATGCCTCCTTGCGGCTGGTGAGCGTGGTGACAAGCGGGTTGTCCCAGTCGTCCACAGAGACACTGAACCTTCCCAGACCCGACGCCGGCAAGCCGTGCGCGCCAGCGACGACGAGCGACTGCTCGCCCGGTTGTCGCACGACGCAGACAGACCGCGGGACGCCCAGGGTGTCGCCCATCCAGTGCAATGCGTGCTGTGTGCAATCAGCGATATCGGTGCGGCTAATCAAACCTTCGAGCAGCCGGGCGCGCGCGGCGGAGAGATCGCTAATCTGACTGCGGGTGCTCTTTCCATTGTCGCGACCCGGCGACATGCGCCCGAACGAGCCGTTCCGCTTCGCGCCGAGCCTATGGCCGCGGGCGGCGACGAGCAGCGGCGCGTGCGCCAGCCGTCTTGAGCTGAGCCCGGAGGGCCGCATTTTCAGCAATGACTTCCTCATACCCCTTGCCCTCGATCGCGGGCTTCGATACCGGGGCCACCTGTCCCACTGCTTCGGAGTATTTCAAATACGTGTCGATCGACGCGACGACAACACGCGCCTCAACGGTAATGAGATCGATCCCAACGAGTGAAACACGTACCCATGCATCGATGACGATCCCCTTGTCCAGAACCCGGTCGAGGACATCGATCAGACTGGTGCCACCGGCCGCACGTTCAACGGGCATCGAACACTCCTTTAACTTCCTGCGCTGGCGCCTGCTGCACGCGTGTCACTCGGCCGTTCTCGCCATCGGTCGGCGGCGCGAAAGAGCCGCCAACTGCCGCTCGAGCGCCCGTACCTGCTTCCGCAGGTTTTCATTTTCCGCGGACAGCCGCTGCCTGCCGGGTGACAGGTGGTGGTCGAACTTCCACCAGTCGAGCCCGATCTGCTCTGCTTTGTCGATTGAACAGATGAGCAGCCGAATACGAATCGTCAGCAGCTCGACTTCTGCCAGGGACACTTTTATATCCCCGGCGACAACTAAACCTTTATCGAGAACCCGATCGAGTACGTCGACCAGACCCGTCGATCGACCGTGCCCTTCAGTCAAAGACGGCATACGTTCGTATTCTAGTCGGCGACCCAGCTCGCTCGCGTATCAGACTGATGGGCGAGGACTTGTCTGTCGGAGCAATGCATATGCCAAAACTGACAGGTCTTTGGGTCCGATATTGAGGTATCGTGTGCAGCCTAACCCGACAGTAGGGGCTTAGAGACCGTAGTAATTCTTTACAAGACCGCAAAGTTCAAAGGGCGAACTCACAGTCAGATCGCCAGACTCCAGCAGATCGCACGGAAATCCTTCGAATCCGAACCCATAACACGCGATACAGATCGGCGTCCCAGCTGCTCGCGCCGTTCGCAGGTCGATTACCGAATCGCCCACGAACAGCGTGGCGTGCGCTTCGGCGCCGGCCACCGTCTGAATACGCTGCAGGCCGGAGGGGTCCGGCTTGCGAGGAAGCGGACCATCGCCGCCCACTACCCGTTCGGGTGGGAAGAACCCCGCCAGGTCGAGCCCTTCGAGGATGGCGCGCGTGGCCGCCAGCGGCTTGTTCGTCAGGACGCCGAGCGTCGTTCGGGTCACAAGCGTGCGCAGCGCTTCGACGATTCCTGGATACGGTCGTGTGTGTTTCAGCAGTCGCCGGTGATAGAAACCGAGATACCGGTCGAGCGCATCGACGGGCTGGGGCAGCCCGCTCGCGGCAAAGGCGCGCGTCACCAGCGTCGCGGCACCGTCACCGACCATTCGCCCGATCTGATCCTCCGGCAGGGCGGCCGCACCGCAGGACACCAGCAATGCATTCGCCGCCTCCGCGATGTCGCGGCGCGAATCGATCAGGGTGCCGTCGAGATCGAAAACGATCAGGCGTAACTCGTGGGGTTCTCTCGCGATCTTTTCGGCCTTTGCGTTCATTCAGGCGTGGTGTATTCCGCGAACGATGTTGGAGTCTCCCATACCGTCACGCGAACGACCGGCAATCCCTCCTCTTTCGCGCGGTCGAAGATCAATTTCGCGATGCGTTCAACGGTGGGATTGCTGTCGAGGAGAAAAACTGGTTCGCCGAGCTGACGGAGCGGCGCGACGAGGGGATCGTCATGACGCAGCAACATTTTGTGATCCAGCTCGCGATCGATCCACCCCTTGACCGCGCGTTTGATGTCGCTGAAGTCGCAGACCATGTTGCGGCTGTCGAGTGTGCCGGTGCGGACTTCGATTTCCGCGACGGCGTTGTGGCCGTGCGGATGTTTGCAGATGCCGTCGTAGTCCAGCAGTCGATGGCCGTAACAGAAGTCGATGCGCTTGGTGACAGAATACATTTGGTGAATTGGGTAGTTGAGTAATCTGGTAATTGGGTAATGGGATTGGTAGATTGGACTGCAATCGCGCAATCCAATTACCAGATTACCAGAATCTCCGATTACCCAATGTCCTCGGCCGTTCTCCTCTCCGGCGGTCTCGACAGCGTAGTGCTGCTCGCCGATGAAGCGTCCCGCGGCCAGGTCCAGCCGATCTATGTGCGCGTCGGGTTGGCGTGGGAAGAGGGCGAACGCGCGATCGTCGAGCGCCTGCTCGCGAGTCCCTTGTTCGCCGGTCGCGTGGCCTCGCTCGTTACGCTCAACGTCGACGTCAGCGATGTGTACGCCGCCAGCCACTGGGCGATGAGGGGCACGCCGCCCGCCTATCACACGCCGGACGAAGACGTGTACCTCCCTGGCCGCAACATCATCCTGTTTGGAAAAGCCGGAGTGTATGCCGCAATTGCTGGGTTGAGCCGGCTCGTCATCGGGACGCTCGAACACAATCCGTTCCCCGATGCGACGCCCCAGTTTCGTGAGGCCATGGCGCGAGCGCTGTCGCTCGGCCTCGCACACGACGTGACGATCGATGCGCCGTACGCGGGAACGAGCAAGGCCGATATCATCCGACGCGGGACCGCCTTGAACGTGCCCTTCGAGCTGACGTTGTCGTGCATGAGGCCGCGCCTCGGCGGCTTGCTGTCTCCGGTGCACTGCGGCGAATGCAGCAAGTGCCGTGAGCGGCATGACGCGTTTCTGGCAGCTGACGTGACCGATCCGACTGTGTACGGCAGTACGCGGCATTTTCGTGGCTGATGGCAGCCAATTCAGAATCCTCGAGCGGGGACATTTCTAACGAGCTTTGACATCAAAATCCTCCGGCGTTGACTCACCGCGAACGGGGGCGTATTGTGCGCGCGTGAGGCCGATTTCCTGCGATGTCCTCGTAATCGGCGCCGGCCCGGCCGGTGCCACGGCAGCGCAGCTTCTTGGCTCGTGGGGCCTCTCGGTTGTCATGATCCACCGGCCGGACGCCGCGCGCCACACGCTGGCCGAATCGCTTCCGTCGAGCACGCGCAAACTCCTTCGTTTTCTGGGACGGCTCGATCGCGTCGAAGCTGCCGGCTTCTATCCCAATTCCGGGAATCTCGTACATTGGGCCGGGAAAGCCCGCAGCACAGCTACGGCTGAACCCGGTTTCCATGTCTCGCGGTCCGAATTCGATGCCGTGATCCGAGCCGGAGCCCGCGAAGCGGGGGTTCGCATCATCGAAGGCACGGTGCGACAGGTCGACCAGACGACATCACCGCGCGTGACGTGTTCGACCAATGCGGGCACGATTGTGTGCGATGCACAATACGCGCTCGACTGCTCGGGCCGTGCAGGCGTGATCGCGCGCCGCGGTTTGCGTCGGCTCGCGCCGGGTTACCGCACGATGGCCATCGTCGCCGAATGGGAATGTCCTGCCTGGCCCGCGCACGAACGAGCGCTGACCACCGTCGAAAGCTACGCGGACGGCTGGGCGTGGTCCGTACCTCTGTCCGACACGCGGCGACAGTGCACGGTGATGATCGATACGGAACGGGCGAGATCGCTCGACAGGATGTACACAACCGAGGTGGCAGCGACGCACGGCCTCAAGGAGCACCTCGCAGGCGCAAGGCGCGTGTCGGCTCCATGGAGTTGCGATTCATCCGTGTACGACTCTTCACGCGCGGCCGACGGCCGGTTCCTGCTGGTTGGCGACGCGGCCTCGTTCATCGAGCCGCTCTCGTCGGCCGGCGTCAAGAAAGCGCTCGTCTCGGCCTGGCGGGCCGCGGTTGTCGCGAATACGTGCGTGACCAACTCGTCCATGACCGGCGCAGCCATCGACCTGCATGTCCGGCGTGAGACGGAGGTATACGCCGACTGCGGGCGACGATCGGCGACGTTTTTCTCCGAAGCTGCCGCCTCGTATGGCACGCCGTTCTGGACTGTCCGCGCCGAATCGCGGACATCGATCGGAGGTTCCGCCGGGAGCAGCTCCGACATGCTCGGCGACGGGGCGCTGTCTGCCGACACCGGCATTCGCGACGCATTCGAACGACTCCGCCGTGCGACACGCGTCCGTCCGTCGCCGGCGCTCCAGTACAAATCGGGTCCGGTCATCGACGGACGCGAGGTCGTCATGCGCGACGCGATCGTCGTTCCCGGCCACGATTCACCGCTGCAGTTTGCGGCCGGCGTCGATCTGGTCCGCCTCGCCCGCATCGCGACGACCTGTGACGAGGTGCCGGCTATCATCGATGCCTATCAACGGAATGTCGGACCCATCTCCGCCGGCGGACTGCTGACGGGATTGTCATTGCTGGTGGCGCGCCGCGCGCTCGTTGCCGAGGATTCAACGTCATGAAATTCGCGACATGGATGGCGGTGTTCGCTTCCGCCTGGATGACGGCTGTGGCCGTCGCACAGCAATCGCCGCCGCCTGCACAGCCCCCCGCTGCAGCCGACGAAGCCAAGAAAGACGAAGGCATTCCGGTGACGAATGCGCTGATCCGTCAGAAATGCGGGTCGTGCCACAGCGCCGACGATCAAGGAAGGCTCACGAGGATTTCCTATCGCCGGACGACTCCCGAAGGCTGGGAAGAGACCATCAAGCGAATGGTCACGCTGAACGGTGTGAAGCTCGAGCCGGCCGAAGCT
This sequence comes from Acidobacteriota bacterium, assembly GCA_046728115.1. GTDB lineage: Bacteria > Acidobacteriota > Vicinamibacteria > Vicinamibacterales > CAVVIG01 > CAVSWN01. The sequence continues at coordinate 20,215 of JBKPDW010000241.1, forward strand.
CGCGAGATCGTGCGGTATCTCGCCGATCATCAGGGGCTCGCGCCCGAAGAGGCGCAGCCGGCGTCGTTCGAAGTCGAACGACGCATGATCGATTACAAATACACGGCCGACAAAGACACCGAGGACACCTGCATCAAGTGCCATTCGATGGGTCGCGTCATCTCACAGCGGCGCACAAAGGAAGAGTGGGAGCTGCTGATCGCGATGCACCGCGGCTATTACCCGCTGGTGGACTTTCAGGCGTTCCGCCGTCTCGGTCCTCCGCGGCGCGAACCCGAAGAGAACGCCCGTCCGGGTGACAGTCGCCCGCCAGACAATCGCCACCCGATGGAGAAGGCACTCGCGCACCTGTCGAGCGCATTTCCGCTCGTCACGCCGGAATGGTCGGCGTGGTCCGCCACCATGCGTCCTCCTCGACTCGACGGCCGTTGGGCGGTCACTGGATACGAGATTGGCAAAGGCCCCGTGTTCGGCCAGGTCACGGTGACGGCACAGGGCGACGCCGGCGACTTCACCACGGAGACGACGCTGACCTACGGCCACAGCGGCCAGACAGTGACACGGCGCGGGCGCGCGATCGTGTACACGGGGTTCCAGTGGCGCGGTAAGTCGGATGAGTTCCGTGAGGTGCTGTTCGTCGATCGCGATTGGCGGCACGCTCGCGGCCGCTGGTTTTCCGGGGCGTACGAAGAATTCGGCGTCGACGTTCGCCTCGAGCGTATCGGAAACGATCCGATCCTGCTCGGTGTCGGAGATCCCCGAATCAGAACTGGCGCCTCCGGTCAGGAACTTCGATTGATCAGTGCGAACCTTCCGAGCCGCGTGACGGCCGCGGACGTGAACTGCGGGCCGGGCGTCACCGTCGATCGCATTGTCACCGCAGAGCCAGATCGGCTGGTGCTGTCGGTATCCGTCGATCGCGGCGCACTCCCGGGCAAACGTCAGATTTTCGTCGCGGGCGCGAGGGGCGAAGCTGCCGTCGCGGTGTACAGCTCGATCGACTTCGTGAAGGTGCTGCCACAGGCAGGCCTCGCGCGCGTCGGCGGCGCGAACTTTCCGAAGCAGTTCCAGCCATTCGAGGCGGTGGCATTTGCCAACGGACCCGACGGAAAGCCGGGCACGAAGGATGACATCGATCTCGGGATCGTGGACGCGACGTGGAGCGTCGAGGAGTACACGGCAACCTACGATGATGACGACAAGGACTTTGTCGGCGCGATTGATCCAAAGACGGGCGTCTTCACGCCAAATCTCGACGGACCCAACCCCAAACGGCGGCACAACACGAACAACTACGGCGATGTCTGGGTCGTCGCCTCGTATCAGCCACCTGGGGCTGACGCCTCGCACACGTTGAAGGGCCGCGCGCACCTCCTCGTGACGGTGCCGCTCTATATCAAATGGGACCAGGAGGTGGGCCGATGATAGCGCTCGTTCCGCGCGAGTTCCACGCGTTCCAGGCCGCAGGCCGCGACTTTCTGTATCTGGTGCCGAGCGCCGCGGTGTTTGGCCTGGATACGCCGACAGCAGCGGTGCTCCGCATCGTCACGGAATCGAAATGCGACGAGAATGGCGTGGTCGAGGCGCTGGCCGATCGATTCGACGGGTCGACGGTGCGCGCGGCGATAGCGGAACTGCTCGATGTCCGCGCCATCGGGTACGAGCAGCAGCCCGAACCCGAGGCGCCCCGCATGCTGCCGATGATGCCGTTCCCGCTCAACACGATGGTGCTGAACGTCACGAATCAGTGCAACCTCGCGTGCACGTACTGCTACGAGTACGGCGAGGACAAGATCGTGGACACGGAACACGGCAAGCAGTCGAAGTTCATGACGGCGTCGACGGCGCGCGATAGCGTGGAGTTTCTGTTGAAAGAGAGCGGCCGCGTCGCGCACCTCACCTTCTTTGGCGGCGAGACTCTTTTGAACTTTCCGGTGTTGAAGGAGACGATCGCGTACGCGCGGCGCCGCGCGGCCGATCTGAGCAAGGAAATCGACTTCAGCCTGACCACCAATGCGACGCTGCTGAAGCCGGATATCATCGAGTTCCTCGCGGACAACCAGGTGGGCGTCACGATCTCCATCGACGGCCCGCGCGATCTGCAGGACAAGTTCCGCGTCTTCCACGGTGGGGCAGGCAGCTACGACGTCATCGCGCCCAAGATCAAGGAACTCCTGCGGCGCCACCGGAGCCGCCCGATTGGCGCGCGCGTCACGCTGACCTCGGACACACTCGACATCACCCGAATCTATCGCCATCTGACGGAAGAGATGGGGTTCTGGGAAGTCGGGTTCGCGCCGGTGACGACGTCGCCGAACCAGAACTACGCGATCGGCGAACGCGGGTTCGATCGCATGCTCGGCCAATTCCGCGCGCTGGCGGCGGAGTTCCTCGAGCACGTAGTGGCGAATCACCATCACGGCTTCTCGAACGTCAAGGACACGCTGGAAGAGATTCACAAAGGCGTCAGCAAGGCGTATCCGTGCGGCGCCGGCCTCGGCCTCCTCGGCGTATCGACGGACGGCGATGTTGCGCTGTGCCATCGCTTTGCCGGGTCCGACGCGCACAAATTCGGCACGGTGCGCGACGGCATCGACCGCGACGTCCAGCTTGCCTTCCTCCAGCAGCATCACATCGCGGACAAAACCGACTGCCGCGTGTGTTGGGCCCGACCGCTGTGTTCGGGCGGTTGCTATCACGAGGCGCATGTCCGCTACGGCACGACGATGCACCCGAACCTGCACTACTGCGAATGGATCCGCGGCTGGACCGACACCTGCCTCAAGATCTACGGTGAACTGTCCGAACGAAACCCGGCATTTCTGGAACGCTTCGATCGCGACGAAGCGAAAGCGGAGGCTGTCCTGTGACGCATCTGAAAGCCATCAACCGCAAAGCCACCCGCGTCGTCGAGCACATCGACGCACAGAAAAAGGACGTCGTGGCATTGCAGCAAACGCCGGCATCGTTGCCGCCGCACTTTCCGCTCGGCTGCTCGCTCGTGTTTTTTCCGGGCTGGGAGGCAGACCAGAACGGCGGGACCGCCGGACTCTGTCAGCCGGTCGAGCGCGACATTTTCGACTGCCACATCGGCTGCTTCTGGCCGGCGCAGGTCCCCGATCAGTTGAATCACGCGCCGGATTGGACGGCAAAGTGCGCCTCCGCGCAGAAAGACTGGCGCAAACTCGATCTCGTATTTCCGGGATAAGTCCCATGATCAACCGACTTCTCGTCAGCACGTGTGCGGCGATCGGACTCGCGCTGTTCGTCGCCGCGGCGCCGGTGAAGCTGATTCCGGGCAACGGTACGCTCTACATCGGCGGCTGGCCGAACAAGGTGTACGTCATCGACGAAGCGACCGAGAAGGTGACCGGCACGATTGAGGTGACGACCGGCACGCCAGGTCGCATGCTGATGTCGAAAGATCGCAAGCGCTTCTATGTCGTGAACACGCTCGCCGAGGAAGTCGAGATCCTCGACATCGCGAGCCGGAAGAGCACGGATCACTTCATCCTCAGCGACGGGAGGAAGAAGGTGCGCATCCGCAGCTTCATTCCCGATCCGCTGGACAGATTCGTGATCATGCTGACCAAGACGGCGGAGAAGAAGGTGGACCGGTTCGAGATCTCGCCGCCGGCGCTCGTGGTGTACGACCTGAAAGACCACAAAATCTCGCGCACGATTCCGTGGCCGAACAACGAGGAGCGCGAGTTCGTCAACATCATGATGTCGCCCGACGGCAAGCTGCTCTACTTCTTCGCCGACGATGTGTTGATCTACAACACGACCGAGTTCAAGCAGATCGACAAATGGGAAATGTCGCGCCCGGCGGACGAAGGCATGGGACGCTTCGATTTCGGTCCGCGTGACGTCACCTACGAGGAGCCCGGGTTCTACAGCGGCATCTTCATCCAGCAGGATCCCGTCCAGAACCGTCGCATCATGGGCATCGCGCGCGTGAACCTCGCCGCGAAGAGCGTCGACTTCTGGCCCCTCGGGCCCGCTCTGCCCGTCGGCTTCTCGCTCGCACCCGATCGAAAGCGCGCGTATGGCCTGCTGTCCGAGATCGGCCACTATGAATTCTGGACCTTCGACCTCGAGCATCACAAGCTCGGTGCGAAGACCGAATTCGACGGACGCCCGCGAATGGCGCTGCGAACCAGCTCCAACGGGAAGATCCTGTACATCTATCAGGCCGGAAACACGATCGACCTGTACGAAGCGAGCACATACAAGTATCTGCGCACGCTGACGCTCGACGCCGACACGACGACGGAACTGTTTGTCGTGCCGCCGACGATTCCTACGGCAACGAACTCGCAACAATGACTTTCGCAGCGCGAGGCTTTCATCCCTCGAGAGGCTCGGGATGCCCTGCGCGTGTCGAAGGGCAGCCGAGCGTGCGCCGCTCGCCTAAAAGGCTCGCGTTACTCAGGTGAGAATGAACCGTTCCCTGCGCCGCGCACTCGTCTATGTCGTGCCGTACTGGCGCCGGCTGGCGCTCGTCGTGGCGCTCAGCATCGTCAGCACAGCACTGTCGCTCGCGCTTCCCTACCTGTCCAAGACATTGATCGACAGGGCTCTCGACGGGCGCAGCCTCCCCATTCTGTACCGCACCGTCGGCCTGTTCACGGCGGCATCACTCGCGGGTTTCGTACTCACGGCGATCACGGGACTCATCTACACACGTGTGTCGGCGGACGTGCTGTTCGACATGCGCCTCGCGTTGTATCGCCACCTGCAGCGCCTCTCGCCGCGGTTCTACGCGCGCAAGCCGCTCGGCGACATCCTGGCCCGCGTGAACAACGACGTCGGAGAGGTGCAGCGTGTGGCGGCCGAGTCGCTGCTGGCATGGGTCGGCAACCTGTTCTTTCTGGCGGGCAGCATCTTCGCGATGGTCTGGCTCGATCGTCGACTCGCCCTCGTCGGCCTGGCGATGGTACCGCTCAGCGCGTGGGCGCTTGCCAGGGTGCGCGCGCAGTTGGCTTCACGCGTCCGTGTCGTGCGGGAAACCAGCGCGGCCGTCGGGAGCTTTCTGATCGAAACCCTTCAGGCGATCCGCCTCGTCGTCACGTCGAACGCGCAGAAGCGGGAAGTGGACGCGTTCAGGCGGCACAACCAATCGTTCATCGACGCGCTCATGACGATGCAGCTGTGGTCGTACCTGTCGGGGAGCGTGCCGGGATTGTTGCTCTCGTTCGGCTACGCTGCCGTGTTCACCTACGGCGGGCGACGCGTCATCGACGGGACCCTCACCCTGGGGACGTTCGTTGCGTTCATGGCGTATCAGATGCGGGTCCTGCAACCGGTGCAGGCATTGATGGGTCTCTACACCAGCCTCGCCACGGTGCAGGTTTCTCTGGCGCGTGTCGACGAGTTGCTCGAAACGGCGCCGGACGTTGTCGAAAAGGATCGGCCGCGACGGCTGGCTGACGTTCGCGGCGCGATCGCATTCGATCGCGTCTCGATCGACCTCGGGCGGGGTCAGGTTCTGTGCTCCGTGTCGTTCGCCGTCGCGCCTGGTGAACGCCTCGCGATCGTCGGGCCGAGCGGCAGCGGCAAATCGACGATCGCCGATTTGCTGTTGCGCCTGCTCGACCCCGACGACGGCCGCGTGCTCGTCGACGGACACGATGTACGCGACGTCGCGCTCGAGGACCTGAGGCATCACGTCGTGCTGGTCGATCAGGAACCGTTCGTATTCCACACGACGATTGCGGAGAACATCCGGTACGCCCGACCGGAGGCGAATGCCGACGATGTGCGCGCGGCCGCGGAGGCTGCCGGCATAGACGCGTTCATCGCACGCCTGCCCGACGGGTATCAAACGGTCGTCGGCGAACGAGGTGCGGCGCTCTCGTCCGGCGAACGCCAGCGAATCGCGATCGCGCGCGCACTCCTCGTCAATCCCAGCGTACTGGTTCTCGACGAGCCGAGCGCTGCGCTCGATCCCACGGCGGAGCGCCAGGTACTGGCCGGTTACGAGCGGATCATGCGCGGACGCACGACGTTGCTGATCACCCATCGTCTGGCGCTCGCCGAGGCGGCTGACCGCGTGCTCGTCCTCGGCGGCAACGGCATCGTCGAGGAAGGCGCGCCGGTGGAGTTGCGGGCGCGGGGCGGCGCGTTCGCGCAGCTGTTCGCGTAGCGAAGACACGACATGTTCCTGGACGAGTACACGGGCAAAGGCGTCCGCATCGCCGTGATCGACAGCGGCGTCCACGCCTCGCATCCGCACGTGGGCGGCGTGTCGAGCGGCTTCGGCATCCTGGACGACGGCACGGTTGTCGAGGATTACCTGGATCGTCTGGGCCACGGAACGGCGGTCACGGCCGCGATACGCGAAAAGGCCCCGGACGCCGATATCTTCGTCATCAAGGTGTTCTGGAGCGCGCTCGCGACCCACATCAAATCGCTCACACGTGGAATCGAAGAGGCCGCGGCACGTGGCGCCCACGTGATCAACCTGAGCCTTGGTACCGCAGAGATGCAGCACCGGCCGCGGCTGGAACTGGCAGTGAACGCCGCGCGTAAGGCTGGCGCCCTGGTCGTAGCTGCCGAGGAGGACGCCGGCATGCGCTGGCTGCCGGGCAGCCTGGCGGATGTGGTTGCCACAAAAGCGGACTGGACGTGCGACCGATTCGCTTATACCGTATCGGCTGTCGAGGGACGCCGGGTGCTGCTCACATCGCCGTACCCACGTGAGATTCCTGGCGTTCCGCGGGAGCGCAACGTGAAGGGCATCAGCTTTGCCGTCGCCAACGCGACCGCATTCGTCGCCCGCGCGCTCCAGGCGTCGCCCGGATCGGATATTGCTCGCGTGTTCGAGACTCTGCACGAGGCTGCATGCGTCATCCCTTCCGCCTGACGATCCTCGCGGCATCGATTGCCGGAACCGTGAGCGTCGGCGCGCAGGCGCAGGGCGATCTCGAGACCATCCTCGCACGCGTCGGTGAGAAGATCGCCGATTACTACAAGCGCGCGCAGAACGTGATCTGCATGGAGAGGTTCACGGTGCAGCCGATCGGCTGGAATCAGGGACCCGATGGGTTCGCGCGTGTCACCGAATCCGAGCTGCGCGTCGAGACCGACACCGAAGACGGCGACGGCGACGCAGAGGCCAAGGTGATGCGCGTCATCCGGAAGATCAACGGGCGGGTGCCGCGCGAGACGGATAGGAAGGATCGCGCCGGGTGTACGGACCCTAATCCGCTGTCGCCAGAACCTCTCGCATTCCTGCTCCCCGCCCATCGATCGGAGTACACGTTCGCACTTGCCGGTCCCGGCAAAGGGAAAGATCGGAACTCGCTGCTCATCGACTTCAAGTCGATCGTCTCCGGCCCCAAGCTGGAGTTGATTGAAGCGAAGAACGGGATCGAGGACTGTTATGAAGGAAAGGGCACGATTCCGACGAAAGGCCGCGTCTGGGTTGATGCGAACAGCTACGACGTGGTGCGCATCGAGGAACATCTGCTCGGTCCGGTCGACTTCCTCGTTGCGGAAAAACTGCGCCGCCGCCGACATCTTGGCGATCTCATGATCATCGAGCGCGCAGATCTGATGATCCGTTTCAGGAAGGTCGTGTTTCACGAACCCGAGGAGGAGATGCTGCTGCCGGAGTCGATCGACGATGTCAAGATTTTTCGCGGCGGTCTGCAGTCAACGCGGCGCAGTCACACCTTCTCGGACTATCGCCGGTTCATCACGGAAGCAAAGCTCGTCAAGTAGACAGTCGGCCTTATCAACTCTGCAATCAAACTGAACTCTGAACTCTGAACTCTGAAATCTGAACTGCCACCCTCACGATCTTTTCAAAGTGATACTTCCGTCTCCGGTGCGCACGCGAACGGTGTTGCCTCCGGCTCCCAAGCGACCGCGGACCGTGTTCTTCCTGATCTCGCCGGTGACGTTCGAGACCTCCATGTCGCTCATGTGAATGGCGCCGTCACCGGTGTGTGCATCGAGCTCGCCTCCGAAGCCGTCCGGCAGCGCAAGCGTCACCGCTCCATCGCCGGTCGTGATGTTCCACTCGCTCGACGACGTGCTGCCGGACTGTGCCGTGATCGTGACGCTGCCATCGCCCGATCGCGCGCGCACGCTGCTGAACGTGCCGGATGCCACGACGCTGCCGTCGCCGGTGTCCACGTCGAGAGCTCCTCGTACGCCATCGAAGCGGACTGAACCGTCTCCGGTGTGCGCCTTGACCTCGCCGCCCAGGCGGCGGCCCTGAATGCTGCCGTCACCAGACCCCAGATCGACGCGGCCCTCCACACCCTCGACATCGATCGAGCCGTCGCCGCTCCGGGCGCTCATGTCTGAGGCCGCGGGCACCGAGACGATCAGCTTTGCAGACCGACGATCGCCAAAATGGATGCCGAAACGTTCCTTGCGCGGGATCTTCACATCCACCCTGACATGATCACCGTCCTGCTGCGATTCCACTTCGATCGTGGCCGCCGATTCCTTGCTCACCGCCCGCTTCTCGATCGTCACCAGAACCTCGGATCGATCCCACGTCCGCACTTCGATCGCGCCATCAAACGTGGAAAGCGACACGGCCGGCTTACCGCTGACCGTGAAATGCTTCTCGTCGCGCTCGACATACTTGGCCGTGTCGGCGCCAACGATGTCGATACAGCCGCTCGCGGCCAGACACATGACGCCTGCACCTGCCATCAGGCCAACGGCTAGTCCGGGACAGCGCATCGAACCCTCCTTCGAACGTTAGACGGCCGGAGCCGGAGCCGTGTTTCGCGAATAGACGAGTTGCCCGTCTACGTATGTCTGGACGACCGCCAGATTGCGATCGAGGACGACCAGGTCGGCCGCCGCATCAGGTGCCAGCAGACCGTGGCCGACCAGCCCGAGCTCGCGGGATGGAGTCGTGGCACACAAGAGCGCCGCCTCGATCAGCGACACGCCGACGACGTTCACCAGGTTCTGAAACACGCGGTCCATCGTCGTGACGCTGCCGGCAACGGTGCCATCGGGAAGAAGCGCGGTCGAATCGCCGGCCACAATCGGCTGGCGGCCCAGCCGCGCGCTCGCGCCAACCGGCAGGCCCGCGGCCGCCGTTGCATCGGTAATCGCCATCGCGCGAGAGGGATGTTTCGCCGCAATCGCCGCTCGTACCATTCCCGGGTGTACATGAATGCCGTCGCAGATGATTTCCGCGGCGACTTCCTTCGACTGCAGGACTGCGCCTGCCAGGCCGGGTTCGCGATGGCTCAGCGGCGGCATGCGATTGAAAAGATGCGTCGCCTGGCTTGCGCCGGCACCGACTGCAGCGACGGCCTGATCGAAGGTCGCCGCCGAATGACCGAGCGAAACGCGATGACCTCGGCCGCTGAGCCATCTGATCAAATCCAAACCGCCATCCAGCTCGGGCGCCAGCGTAACGATGCCGACGTCCGGCGTCGCGCGCTCGATCTCGTGAAGGATGTCCGCACCGGTGAAGTCTTGCTCGGCCGACGCCTTCGCGCCGTCATTCTGCTCGGCGCCGCCGATCGCATCGCTCGGCGAGCGAAGACACGCCGCGGGCTGCGCCCCGCGATAGGCAGGATTGATGAAATTGCTCTCGAGGTGCGCGGCCAGGACGCGGGCTGCGCGGGCAGAAGGCGTCGCACGAGCTTCGCGGACCTGTTCGAGCACGCTCCTCAGCGCCGCCGGCGAGCAGGCGACCGTCGTCGGACAAAACGCAGTAACGCCGTACCGCGGAAGCCGTTCGGCGATGGATCGAATGGATCCGGCATTGTCGAGCGTGTCGATTCCATCGACGCCGTGCACATGGACGTCCACGAAACCCGGAACGATGTAGTGGCCGTGAAACGCGAAGGGAGATGGTGGTTGACCGATCGACGCGGTGTCGGGCCGTATCTCGACGATACGGCCGTCCTCGATGACGAGTGTCCCCGGCGACAGCAGCCGGTCGGGCAGCACCAGCGTAGCGCCCGAAAGGACGATCATGTCGGTGGACCGAAGGTGCGAGGGCTCACGACTCCCGTCCCCAATCCGTGTTCACGTGAAGTTTTCTACCTTCGAGCGGCTGAAGCGAACGCTCTTCGCAGGGATCCGCCCGAAACAACGCGCGATCGATCCGCTCGAGGAGCTTCGAGAGCTCTCGTTCGTCAGGCGCGTTGATCACGAGCACGCCCCCGCAGCCGGCGGGCGGAAAGCGGCGATCGTCGAGATAGTCGCGATCCATGGTGACGAGCGTCCGGCGCAGCTGCCGCGCAAGCTCGTAGTGCCTGGTATCCGGTGCACGCCGCAGCTCGTCATCTTCGAGAACGAACAGCACGTCCCACTGCAATCGTGTCCGCATATGCGCCACGATGCCAGCGGGCACGTTGGCATCGGCGTAGATGCGCGGCCGAGGCACCAGACGCTCGGCGTGCTCGGCGAGCTCGGACGACAGGGTGCCCATAGGAAGTTGAAACTAAAAGCTACAAGTCAAAAGTCAAAAGTTAGAAGTTGAAAGGCTGAACGTCAATATTTGAACTCCGGGTCAGCTCTTGACTTGTGCGTTTTCAGTTTGAAGTGTTTCGCGAGCCGCTTTGGCTTGGCGCGTCAGATCAGCGACAAGCCGCTCGCGATGATGGACGAGTTCCCTGCGCTGCCGTTGTCCGTTCGCGGATCCCACGGCGTATTCGCAGAACAATGGGAACGCGATCGTCGAGTCGCAGTAGGCGACGACCGTATCGGGCAGCACGCCCGGATTCACTTTGCCCCAGCTGACGGCTTCGGCCGGCGTCGCCCCGGACAGGCCGCCCCAGACCACTTGATCGGTCGTGATCTGGATGAAGTAGTCGTTGCCACCTTTCGGAATCCCGTAGACCTCCCAAAGGGTCGGCTGCGCCTGCAGGTAGAAGTTCTTCGGCGACCCGCCGCCGAGGATGACGCATCCATTCTGATTACCGGCAAGCACGATTGCGCACACCTCGTTGACGTCCTTGTTGGGATCGATCATCAAGCGGCTGTCGTTCATCAGCTCGTGATACGCGATGTTCATGCCGATCGAGCTGTCGCCCGGCGACGATGTGTACAGCGGCACACCATCGCGCGCGGCGCGCGCGACCACCGAATGCGCCTCGCATCCCGGATAGCGTTCGAGCAGGTCGATGCCCAGCCGATAGTGAAACTCGGAGGTCGACGTGGGCGCATTCAAACCCGACCGCACGATGAAGTCGCGGATGTACGAATCGGTCTCGAGCAGCACGGTTGCCGGAAACAGCACGTCGTAGATCCGGATCACGCCATCCTCGTAGAGCTCGCGATCGTCGACGAAGGGCGAGCCCCGGTGCAGCGTGAAGTTCAACGCGTAATGGAGATCGTGATAGAGATTCGCACCCGTCGAGATGATGAAGTCGACCAGACCGCGATCCATCATCTCGATCACGCAGCCGCCGAGTCCCGCCGGCGTCATGGCGCCTGCGATCGTCAGGCCGATCGTCGTGTCGTTCGCGGGATCGAGCATCTTCTCCGTAAAGATCTTGCACGCTTCGGAAAGACGGCCGGCATTGAATGCCTGAAACCCTTCGTCGATGAGACGACGAATGTCGGCGCCGCCGGTCGGGCGGTAGTAACGAATGGGCTGGCCAGAGAGGAACTGCTGTCGGGAATGCCCGGGCGAGCCGGGCGCACGATGCGGCAACGGTGAACTCCTTTACGCTTTTTCCCACAAAGGCGAGCGCCACGGAGCTCACGCTGGGCCCGGGGAGGATGCAGCTTTCATCAGCGTCGACCGTGCCCTCCGTTCGTGGTGCCCTCGCTGGTCGCGTGCTCGTTCGCGAATTAGCTTAACATCTGCACCTGTGACTGGCGAGGCTGACTGGCTCTACTGGGTGCTCGGCGCGGCCGTTCTGATCATCGGAGCGCTTACCGCGGTGGCGTGGATCAAGGGGCGTCCGTTCGCGCCCGGGGACGTGTTCCGTGCGAGCCGCCTGAGCGCGGGCAATCGCCTGTTCCCGACGCAGGTCCTCATCACCCCCACCAGCATCGTCCAGTACACGCCGCGCTGGATTGGACGGCAGCAGGAAACCATCCACATGGCGCATGTCGCGTCGGTGAAAATCGATACCGGGATGCTGCTGTCCAATGTGTTCATCGAGACGAGCGGGGGCGCCAGCCCCATCGTCTGCCACGGGCACCACAAGCGCGACGCTGTGAAGATGCAGAGGCTCATCGAACGTTACCAGAGCGACTACTACCGGCGTCCCGGTGGAACCCCCACTGCAGGTCCGGACCCCATCAACCGATAACGCGAACACCAGATGGACGACCTGATGTTCAGCGCCCGGCGGGCCGGGACGCTTGCGGCGGCACGCCCGAGCGAGCCGTCGGACCTCGAAACGCGCTTCCGGACCCTCGTACAGTCGCCGCTCCGCGCGGGCATCCTGCGATATCTCACGTCACGTCCCGACGACAGTTTCGACGTCGAAGCGTTGATGCACACGTTCGGCCGCCTGCGGCTCGACGTCGAGAACTGCATCAAGGAACTCGTGGATTTCGGCGTGGCTCAGATGGTCCGCGGCACGCCACCGAGCTACAAAGCCGAGCGGCCCGTGAACGAGTTCATCGCCGAACTGCTCGACAACTTCCTCGAACGCCGCGCCACGATCAGCACCGAAGATCAATCGCCTTCCGTCCAGCGTTTCCGCGAGATGATCGGCCGAGACGAGAAGATGCTGATTGTGTTCGAGTGGATCCGCACGGCCGCCAAGTCCGACATCTCGGTGCTCGTGCTCGGGCCGACCGGCTCCGGCAAGGAACTGGTCGCCCGGATGATCCACGAGTTGAGCCGGCGGAGCGCGTCGAAGTTCCAAGCCGTCAACTGCGCTGCGCTGCCGGACACGCTGTTCGAATCAGAAATTTTCGGATATGAAAAGGGCGCGTTCACGGGCGCCCACGACCGCAAGCCCGGACGACTGGAACTCGCCAACGAGGGCACGCTGTTCCTGGACGAGATCGCCGATATGTCGCTCATTGCCCAGGCGAAGCTTCTGCGCGTACTGGAGGAGCGACGCTTCGAACGGCTCGGCGGCCAGAAATCGATTTCAGTGGATTTCCGGCTGATCTCCGCTACCAACCGTCCGCTGGAACAGTTCGTCCGCGATGGACGCTTCCGCGAAGATCTCTACTACCGTGTCAACGCGTTTGCCATCCGGCTGCCATCGCTGCGCGAGCGGCAGGTGGACATCCCCGTGCTCGCCCAGCGATTCCTCGCTCGCTATTGCGCCGCGCAGGGCCTTCCGCTCGACAGCAAAAACTTTTCGCGCGAAGCGCTCGAGTTGCTCCTCGGCTACCACTGGCCGGGCAACATTCGCGAGCTGGAGAGCACGGTGTCGCGCGCGGCTCTCTCAGCGCCGGGACGGACGATTCGCGCCACCGACGTCGAGTTTCTGCACGCAATCGCGCCGATTTCGCATCCGACAGGCGATCGCCTGCCCTCGCTGGCCGACGCCGAACGCGCGCACATCGTGCGCGTGCTCGAAGCGGTGCAGTGGAACAAGAAAGAGGCTGCGCGCATCCTCGACATCAGCCGCGGCACGCTGTATCGAAAGATTCTCGAATACCAACTCGAGCCCGAGCCGCGTTCGACGAGCCGCCGCGCCGTCGAAATCGAAGTCTGATTCGTCGTTCGTCACGCGAACTCTTCACCACTACAGCCTTTTCGGTTCCATGTCGCGTCAGTCCTCGGGTCCTGCGGGCCTCTTACCGGCCCTCGTGCCCTCAGTGTCGTCAGTGGTGGCGAGCTTGCGGCTTGCTTCAGACCCGATCTCTCTCGTCCACCCAGTCGGGCGCGATGCCGGCGATGCCAGTCCAGATCAGCGCAAGCCCCGTTGCGACGAACACGACCGCGAGCCCCTCGATCCACCACGCATCGTAGTGGCTGAAGAATTCCATCCATGCGGCGGGACCGGCCATTGCGATACCAACCGCGATTGCGAGCCCGCGTCGCCGGACCAGCCGCAGAACTGCGCCACGGGCGCGACGGTACGACATCGGTGCGCTAGCATTATGCCGCGGGACGTTTGCCGTGCTGACTCTTCCGATTCGCCTCGTGCGGCCCGCGACGCCTCGAGCGCAGATCGTTCAGCTCGACCTTGGCGATTACGCATTCGCATTCACAGCGGGTCAGGCCGTGCTGGTCGCCAACCACGGCGCGGAGCCGCGACGGCCGTTCTCGATCTGCTGCGCGCCGGAAGACACGCGCCGCGATCGCGCAATCGAACTGCTTGTCGGCATCGAGCCGAACGATGCGGGCGGCCAATTCACTTCTGAATTGCATCAGCTCGTCGATGTCGAAGGGCCGGTCGGCTCGTTCACGTTTCCCACCGCTCCCGAGGAGGATCGCTTTCTGTTCATCGCAGGCGGCACCGGGATCGCGCCGCTGCGCGCGATGCTCCGGCACGCGCTCACGATCCCAAATCGTGGAATCGGCCTGCTGTACAGCGTGCGAACACCGCAGGAGTTCGCGTACGAACACGAGCTGCGCGCACTAGCCGCTGCGAAGCAGATTGATCTCATGCAGACCGTCACGCGTTGGACGGGCGACTGGGCTGGCGCGCGTGGACGAATCGATCGCAAAGGGCTGGCAGCGCTCGTTCGCGACGCCGCCACGCTGTGTTTTGTCTGTGGTCCAGCGGCGCTCGTCGAAGATGTGCCAAAGCTGCTGGAGGAGATCGGTGTGGTCCGATCGCGGATCCGGGTCGAGGAACGCGCTTAAATTCCAGCGCTGACGTGAAATCCCGAATCGACCATCAGCACCTCGCCCGTTACCGCCCGCGAGCCGGAGCCGAGCAGGAACATGGCCGCGTCGGCGACTTCCTTCAGCTCCACGTTGCGCCGGAGCGGCGCTCGATCGCGATAGACCTGGAGGATGTTCGAGAACCCTGAGATCCCGGAGGCGGCCAGCGTCTTGATCGGCCCCGCGGAAATTGCATTGACGCGAATATTGCGCGGACCGAGATCGGCGGCCAGGTATCGCACCGACGACTCCAGCGCGGCCTTGGCGACGCCCATGACGTTGTAATTGGGAAACACGCGCTGGCTGCCGATGAAGGTCAGCGTGAGCACGCTCCCGCCGCCCCGCTTTTCCATCAGCGGCGCGATCGCGCGGGTCAACCCGACGAGCGAATACACGCTGACGTCGAGGGCGACGCGAAACCCCTCGCGCGACGTCTCCAGGAATGGGTTGCTCAGCTCGTGTCCAGGCGCGAACGCGGCGCCATGGATGAAGAAATCCAGACCGCCGAACTCGCGATCGAGCGCCACCGCGAGATCCGAGATCTGCTCGTCGCTCGCGACATCGCACGGCGCGAGAACCGGATTGTCGAGTTGCGCGGCCAGTTCCCGGACGTTTTCTTCGAGACGCGCGCTCGGATAGGTCAGCGCGAGACGCGCACCGGCGGCGGCAGCGGCCTGCGCGATCCCCCACGCGATCGATCGTCTGTTGGCAACGCCGACGATGAGACCGTATTTTCCGGAAAGATCGAACATGAGTATCAGATCCGGCCGGGGCCGGAGACGACAGCGGGTTTGGCGACAGCGCTACTTGGAGCGCTTGCGGCCCTGACCGTGACGGCGGCGGCCCATGCGCGACGGCGATCCGCCTTGCGGCCGACCGCCACCGCCGGGCCGCGCACCGCGGGGCGGTCCTCCTGCAACGTTGCCGTTGCCGCGATTGCCGCCATGGAAGTGCTGGCCCTGGTGACCGCCTCGCTGGTGCCGCGGGCGGAATCGCCCCGGACGTCCACCAGGCTGTCGGATCGTGAACTCCGGAATAGGCCGCGCAGGAGGTTGCTGTCCTTCGGGCCTCGGCAGTGAAGCGCGAATGAGAGGCCGATGCACCGGGCCCTCTTCATCGTCGCTGCGTTCGCGCTGGAGTGCTTCGGTGTCCTCGCTGTCCGTTTCACGAGCGGCAGCCGCGTCGCCCCGCGGACCGTCGCCGTTGTCCGAAAGCACGTGATCGGTCGTTGCGGGCTGTTGGTCGCCCTCAGTCTCGCTCGGTACCACAAATTCCTCGTTCGTCTGATCGGATACAGAGCGCGCAGTCGTTTCATGCGCGACGCGCTTGGGACCGTTCGCAGCGACCTGCGCGTACAAAGCCGCTGGAGACTCGGATTTTTTGCGCTGCCGGGGCACTCTTGCGTGCTTGTATTCGTGCTCGGCGTCGCATGTCGTGCAGCGCGTCCGCTTCACGTCGGCACCGACCATGGCGACCACCGCGTGATTCGTGACACGCCGTTCCCGGGGACAATAATCGTCCAGAATGTCACCAAGCCGAAGCTGGCGCTGCTGCATCTACTCTCCCGAAGAGACCGCTGGCGGGGAATGAAGCGCGAAAGGCGGGGGCAATCTTAGCAGAGCTGTTCTCGACGAGGCAAGAGTGGTATTCGCTACCCCACTGCGCTCGACAGCCACTGCCGGACCTCCTCCAATCGACCCTCGACCGCTCCCGGCGCCGTCGACTGCGGCGTCTGCTTCGCGGCCACCGAGGCGCCGGGCGTTACACGAGCGACCACGTCCGCGTCGAACAAATCGTTGGCTGCTCGCCATTCGTCGAGCGATAACGACTCGAAATTACGATTTTCGGCGACGAGCTTCCGGACGAGTGCGCCGACGACCTCGTGCGCGCGCCGGAACGGCATGCCGCGGCTCACCAGGTAGTCCGCGACATCGGTTGCCAGCAGCAAACCCGATGCCGCGTCTGCCGCGCGCGCGCGATTCAGTGCGATTCCGCGCACCACCGACTGAACCACCGCCAGGCAGCCGGCAAGGGTATCGTCCGCGCCGAAGACCGCCTCCTTGTCCTCCTGGAGGTCTTTGTTGTAGCCGGTCGGAAGGCCTTTCATCGTCGCCAAAAGCGCGACCAAGTGTCCGATTATGCGGCCGGTCTTTCCGCGCACCAACTCCAGCGGATCCGGGTTCTTCTTCTGCGGCATCATGCTGCTTCCGGTGCTGAGCGCGTCGGACAATTCGAAGAACCGGTGTTCGTCGCCGCAGAAGATGATCAGGTCCTCCGCCAGCCGGCTCAGATGCACCATTGTCATTGCGCAGGCGTACAGGAACGTTGCAGCAAAATCGCGGTCCGACGAGGCGTCGATGCTGTTGGTCACGACGCGCGCAAAGCCGAGGTCGCGAGCCAGCGCCTGCACATCGATCGGATACGCGGTCCCCGCGACGGCGCCCGAGCCCAGCGGGAGCGCATCGCACTCGGCGCGAGCGCCGGAAAGTCGCCCGTGATCGCGCATCAGCGGCGCGGCGTGGGAGAGGAAAAAGTGTGCCACGAGGACAGGCTGCGCGGGACGAAAGTGCGTAAAAGCCGGCATCAATGCGCCGGAGGCGTCGGCGGCCTGTTGCGCAAGCGCTTCCACTACGCCGGCGATTGCGCGCTGCAACGCCGGTATCCGCCGCCGCAGGTAGAGTCGTAAGTCGAGCGATACCTGTTCGTTGCGCGATCGACCCGTATGGAGTCGCCGGCCGGAATCGCCCATGCGCTCCACGAGCAGGCGTTCGACGAACGTGTGCACGTCTTCGTCTGGCCCGTCGACGAATGACGGATCCGTTCGGCCCCGTTCGAGCATCTCCGCAAGGACGGCCTCGATTTGGCGGGCCTCGTCCTGCGGCAGCACACCTGCTCGCGCCAGCGCGCGAGCCCACGCGATGCTTCCCGTGACATCGTCTTCGAAAAGACGACGGTCGAACCGGAACGAGGCGCCGAATTCAAACGCCGCCGCATCAGGTGCCGTATCGAACCGCCCCGACCAGAGTGTCGTCACCTCGGAATCCTCAATCTTCGATTCACGATCCCCAATCCCAGTCCCACTCTCCAATTTCCAACCCAACCCCCGAACCCCTAACCAATCGTAGGGCGGTTTCACATTGGTGTAGTGCCACGATCGCCGCCCGTCCCTTGGCCTGGGTTCCAACTGCTTGGTCCGTCCCGTGTCCCAAGTCCGTCCCGCGTCCCGGGTCGGTCGGCGTCAATTGCCCCGTGCTGTGCTCGAGTCCCCTGTCGTCGTGGCAGAGAGCACCAAGGACAGAAGGCGATGGACGGACCCTACTCCCTCACCCCCGCCTCGAGTCGGCATTCGCCGCGGAGCAATTCGGCGCGAACGGACCCGCTGACGGATTCTTCGAGCCGGCCGATCGTCGCGTCGAGCGCCTGACGCTCCGGGGTGAACCAGGAGCCGCCGTCGATCAACTCGACATATCGGCGGGCGATCGCCCGCCGCTCGCTCATGTCTCCGTCAACGCTTGCCTGGAGACCTGCGTGAGCTGTGTGCAGCACGAACATCGCCGGTGTTTCGAGATGATCGAAGCGCCCGACCCGATGCAGGCCGGCCAGCATGTCGAGACTTCCGATCAGATCCGGCAGCGGCATGGGAACGCCGTTGATTGCGGTGGGCACGCCACGAACGAACGCCACTTCAACCGATGCAGACTCAGACGGCGTTTCGCCATGAACTATCATGCGAGGGCCATTCCAGGACTCGCCGCCGCGCGCGGCCGACGGCGGAATTGCAAGGACGTTCACGCGCGCATCGAGGGACGCGATCGCCGCAGCGATACGCCGGTCCTCCGGGACGCCGCCATGCGCCACCACCGTCGTCTGCTCGATCCCGGCCACTTCCACGAGCTTCTGTGCGATCAACGCGCGGCCGAGGCCGGTCGTCATGCTTCTGCCGTCCGCGTACAGCGCACCGGCCCGCAGCGCGGGCAGGACGAAGGACGATGAAAAGACGCCAGCCACGTCGAGGACGTGAGCTCGAACGGCTCCATCAGCCAGAGCCCGATCCCGAAGCGATTCGAGCGCGCGGCCCTGACCGAAATCGAGCGTCAAGGTGACGATCTCGGCGCCGTGCTGGTCGGCGAGCCATGCAATCGCGCTGCGGGCACCAGAATCGGAGATCGGTCGCGAGTCAGAGACCCTCTCCAGCGCGCTGGAGTAAGCGAGAACAATGCGTTTCATTCGGCGGTGTAGTCCTTGAGGCGCTTGACGAGCGCGGCGGCGGCGCGGGTGCCGCGCGAAATGACGAGGATGGTGTCGTCTCCGGCGATCGTGCCGACTGCCTCGGGCAGCCGGGCGCGGTCGAGCGCGATGGCCATCGGCTGCGCCTGACCGACACCGGTGCGGATGACAACGAGCTGCTGCACACGGTCCACACGCCGGAGGAATTCGGCCGCGGCGCGCTCGAGCTCGGTGAGTGCCGTCTCGGGATTTGGCGTCTCGACGCCCGGCCGCTGGTAGGCGCCGTCTCCGGCTCGCTTGACGAGCCCGAGATCCTTGATGTCGCGCGAGATGGTCGCCTGCGTCGCGTCGAATCCGCGCTGGTGCAGGCGGCGGCGCAGCAGTTCCTGGTTACGGAACGGCGCGCGGTCCACGAGCTCGAGAATCGCCGCCTGGCGTCGCGCTTTCATCGAAGTAACGAATGATTATACATCGATTTTTGTTGATCAAACTCGTACAGAAGTGTATAAGTATTCTTTCCGATGCATGCGATGGCGCGCACCATCACATCGTCCACGTCCTCAGCCGCGGCGGTGGCGGCCACGAAGGTCG
The DNA here is from genome assembly GCA_046728115.1 of Acidobacteriota bacterium. Classification (GTDB taxonomy): domain Bacteria; phylum Acidobacteriota; class Vicinamibacteria; order Vicinamibacterales; family CAVVIG01; genus CAVSWN01. Next base: position 39,779 of record JBKPDW010000241.1, read on the forward strand.
CCGTGGCCGGCGCGACGGGATACACGGGACAGGAGCTGATCCGGCTGCTGTCGCGCCACCCGGCCGTTACGCTGACCGCAGCGATGTCGTCGGGGTCGGCGTCGGGCTCGGCCCGTCGCCTGCCGGCGCTCGCGCGGTTGTGGGACGGCGCTGTCGCGCCGCTCTCGACCGAGAGATTGCGGGAAGTCGACATCGCCTTCCTGGCACTGCCGGATTCGGCAGCTGCCGAGATCGCGCCTGCTCTCGTCGAGGCCGGCGTTCGCGTCATCGATCTTTCGGGAGCGTTTCGGCTGCGCGATAGCGATCAGCGGACGAAGTGGTATCCCGAAACGCACAAGCTGCCTGCCGGCGTCGCTTACGGACTCACGGAGCGGGAACGGACCGCGGTGCAGCACGCGCGGCTCGTCGCCAATCCGGGTTGCTATCCCACCTCGACGCTGCTGGCGCTGGCGCCGATCGTCGATGCGGGCATGGTGCTGGCCGGCTCTGACATCATCGTCGATGCCAAGTCCGGTGTCTCGGGCGCGGGGAAAACGCCTTCCGAACGGACGCATTTCTCCGAATGCCATGGCAGTCTCTCGGCGTACGGCGTTTTCAACCACCGTCATGGCGCCGAGATCGAGCAGGGGGTCGGCCGCCAGGTGACCTTTACGCCACATCTCGTGCCGCTGGACCGGGGCATTCTCTCCACCATCTACGCTCGCGTCGCGCCCGGCACGACCGAGGCTGCGGTGGGCGACGCGTTGGCGCGCGCGTACGCGGACGCCCCGTTCGTTCGGCTCACCGGATCGAATCTGCCCGAAATCAAGCACGTCGCGCGCACGAACTTCTGCGACATCGGCTGGCGCGTCGACGCGTCCGGTCGCACGATTCTGGTGTCGGTCATCGACAACCTGCTCAAAGGCGCTTCGGGACAGGCGGTCCAGAATCTGAACGTGATGCTCGGTGTCGACGAGCGGACGGGATTGTTGTGATGGTGAAGCTGTCCGCGACGGAACTCGCGATCACAGAGCTCGCCATGACGGAGGACGCGGGGGACATCCTTTGTGTCCTCCGTGGTGGAGAGTTTCGCGGTGGAGCGTTTCACGATGAAGACGTTCGCGGCGGAGCATCGAATCGATGAGCGCTCGCCCCCTTGTCCTCAAATTCGGCGGGGAGCTGGTCGAGCATCGCGAGTACCTCGATGCCCTTGTAACAGCGATCGCCGCGATCGCGCCGACCGTGCCGTTGGTCCTCGTTCACGGCGGCGGCAAGGAAATCGATGCAGCGCTGAAATCGGCAGGCATCGACAAGCGCCAAGTTGACGGCCTTCGGATCACGGACGGCCCAACCCTGGACGTGGTCGTGTCGGTGCTGGCCGGCGCCGTCAACACGCGTTTCGTCGCGGCGTTGAACATGGCCGGCGTCGGTGCTGTCGGGCTGACTGGCGCCGACGGCTTATGCGGGCTGGCTGCCACTGCCCCGGCCCATCGATCGACCGCGGGGCATCTCGTCGATCTGGGTCGAGTCGGCATTCCGCTGGAAGCCGCCGATACGCGGCTTCTGCAGGTTCTCGTGGCCGCGCAGTTCGTGCCGGTGATTGCGTGCATCGGGATCGGCGCCGACGGTCAGTTGCTGAACGTGAATGCCGACACGTTTGCGGGACATCTCGCGGCGCGGCTGGGCGCGCGGCGCCTGGTCATCGCCGGCACGACGCCAGGCGTGCTCGACGAGCGCGGCGCGACGCTGCCACTGCTCGACAGCGCGGGCGTCGCGCAGCTGGTGGGCGACGGAACCGCCACGGCGGGCATGATCGCGAAACTCCGCGCGTGCGAGCACGCGTTGACCGCCGGTGTAGAAGATGTCGTGATCGTGGATGGGCGCGATCGCGCGGTCCTGGTCGACGCGATGGCGAGCGGCGCGCCGAAAGGCGCAACGAAGATCGTAGCGAACGCACGAACGCTCGGCTGAGCCTCGCGCTGCATCACACCCGACGAGATGGGGGCGAAGCTCAGTTGAAGCGCGAGGCTTTGATCGCGAAAGAGGCAACGATGACAACCGTAGTGGATGATGTAGTTGCTCGCGAATCCCGATATGTGCTGCAAACCTACCGCCGCAATCCGGTTACGTTCGTTCGCGGTGAGGGCGTGCGGCTCTACGACGCCGACGGCCGTGAATACCTCGATTTGCTCTCGGGCATCGGCGTCGCCGTGCTCGGGCACGCGCATGCGGGACTGGCGCGCGCAATTGCCGATCAGGCGAGCACGCTGATTCATACGTCCAATCTGTTCTTCCATCCACTCCAGGGCGAACTCGCGGAACGGTTGGCAAGCCTGTCGGGCCTGCAGCGCGCGTTTTTCTGCAACAGCGGGACGGAAGCGGTCGAGGCCTGCTTGAAGTTCGCCCGCCGCTACTGGCACACGAAAAGCGAGCCGCGCGCGGGCTTCGTCGCGCTCGACGAATCGTTCCACGGCCGGACGTTCGGTTCGCTCTCGGTGACATCGGACGAACACTACCGCACGCCCTTCGAACCGCTTCTGTCGGACGTGACGTTCGTGCGCACTAACGATCCGGCGGCGCTCGCGGCAGCCGTCTCGACGTCGACGGCAGCGATCATCGCGGAGCCGGTGCTCGGCGAAGGCGGCATACGCCCGCTGACGCCCGCATTCGCGGCCGCCATCAAGGCGGCATGCGCGAAAACCGGCGCGCTCTTCATCGCCGACGAGGTTCAGAGCGGCCTCGGACGAACCGGCTACCCGTTCTACTTTCAGGCGCTCGATCTCAAACCGGATTTGGCAGCCGTAGGCAAGGCGCTGGGCGGCGGTGTTCCGATCGGCGCGGCCCTCGTGTCGCAGCGCGTCGCCGACACGCTGTCGTTCGGCGATCACGGCAGCACGTATGGCGGCAACGTGCTGGCGTGTCGCGCGGCGCTGTGCGTCGTCGCCGAAGTCTTCGGCGGCATGGACCCGAACCCCCCGCCCATGCTCGAGCACGTGGCCCGCGTTGGCAAGGCCTTCGAACGCCGGCTCCGGGCGATCGCCGCGTCGCGGCCCGTCGTCAAGGAAGTGCGCGGCGCGGGGCTCATGTGGGGCCTCGACCTGACGCGTGACGCCAGCCCCGTCGTGCCGGCCGCGCTGGAACGCGGCGTCGTGGTCAATCGCACGGCGGACACGGTTGTGCGGCTGCTCCCGCCGCTGGTCATCACCGAAGTCGAAGCGGAAGAAGCGCTCGGCCGCCTCGACGCGGCGCTCGGCGCCCTGGGACCCACAGCATGAGCAAGCGCGCACCTGCCCACCTGTCGTTGCGTACGGCCGAATCGTCGGATGCGAAAAAGCTGTACGCGTTGATAGAAGCCAACAAGGAAGAAGGTCACCTTCTGCCGCGGACACTCGGTGAATTGACCATTCACGCCAATCGTTTCGTGGTTGCCGTCCGTGGACGCCGCATCGTCGGCTGCGCAGAACTGGCGCCTCTCAGCGCGCAAGTGGCGGAGGTGCGATCGCTCGCCGTCGACAGCACGGCTCGTGGAGGCCGGGTGGGGGTCATGATCGTCGACGAGCTGCGCCGCCGAGCGCGGCGCGGCGGATTCGAGAAGCTGTGCGCCTTCACCCACGCCCCGGGGTATTTCAGCCGGATGGGTTTTTCGATCGTCCCGCACTCGTGGCTGCTCGAGAAGGTCATGAGCGACTGCATTAAGTGTCCACTGTTCCGCACGTGCGGACAGTACGGCATGGTCGTGCCGCTCGATTCGGCGTTCGATGCGGAACGCAGCTGCGGACTGCAGGAGTCCGTTGCACCCGTCGCGTAGATGACCACCGTCTCGACAATGCCCGGCGGAATAACGGCCCCGCGCGGCTTTCGTGCAGCGGGCATTGCCGCCGGGATCAAGCCCAACAAGAACCTCGACCTGGCGCTGGTCGTCTCTGATACCGCCGCGCGCGCTGCGGCCGTGTTTACGACCAACCGCGCGGTCGCGGCACCTGTCGTCGTCTGCCGCGAGCATCTGACGCGCTCCCGCGGCATGGCACGCGCGATCGTGGTGAACAGCGGTTGCGCGAACGCGTGCACCGGCGCCGAGGGACTTCAGGCTGCGCGCGACATGGCATCCGAAACAGCCAAACTGATCGGGTGTCCCGCCGAGCAGGTGCTCGTGGCTTCAACCGGAGTGATCGGCGTCGCGTTGCCGATCGACAACCTGCGCGCGGCCTTGCCTGCGGCCGTGCGCTCGCTCGCGGCCGATCAGGGCGCGGTCGCTGCGCGAGCGATCATGACCACGGATCCGTTTCCCAAGGAATCCGCCGCGAAGATCGCGATTGGGCCGAACGCCGGGATCGCCGTCGGCGGCATGGCGAAGGGCTCTGGCATGATCGAGCCGATGATGGCGACGATGCTCGCGTTCGTGACAACGGACGCGGATGTGCCTCAGCCGATGCTGGACAAGGCGCTTCGCGAGGCTGTCGAGGACACATTCAACGCGATTACCGTCGACGGCGAGTGCTCCACGAACGATTGCGTAATGCTGCTGGCAAACGGCGCAAGCGGCGTCAAGGTCGACGAGGGCGGCTACACGACGTTTCTTGAGGGACTGACGGCTGTTTGTCAGGAGCTGGCACTCGGCATCGTCCGAGGCGGCGAAGGCGCGACCAAGCTCGTCACCGTCGTCGTCACCGGCGCTGCGACTTCCGACGAGGCGCGACGGGCCGCAAAGGCGATTGCAAACTCACCTCTTGTGAAAACAGCAATCCATGGAGGCGACCCGAACTGGGGCCGCTTGATCGCTGTCGCCGGACGTGCCGGCGTCGGATTCGAGCTCGAACGCGCCGCCGTACGCATCGGATCGATCGTGCTTTTCAACGACGGTCGGCCGTACGATGAGGCCGCTCCGGCCGCGGCGGAGTATCTCAAGGGTAAGGAGCTGACGGTGAGCGTGGACCTGGGGGCCGGCAGCGAGACGTCGACCGTGTGGACGTGCGATTTGAGCGCGGAATACGTCCGGATTAACGCGGATTACAGAACGTAGTCATCACCGGTCATGACACCAAACGGAAAGCAACGGCAGAAAACGGAAAGATCGCTGAGTAAATCCGGCTCTTCGTTGTCGGTGATCTCCGCGGCGGCTGTGTGTTCGGGTGCCAGGCCGTGATGGAGCTTCAATGACCCAAGCGACCTCGATCCGCAAAGACTTTCTGTCGGTCCTCGACTTCGACGCCGCCGATCTCGAGCGCTGCTTGCAACTTGCAGCGCACCTGAAGGCCGATCGCGGCCTCGACCGTCGGGCACCGACCGCACACGTGCTCAACGGCCGGCATCTGGCGATGTTGTTCGACAAGCCGTCGCTGCGCACGCGCACGACGTTCGAAATCGGCGTGCGGGAGCTCGGCGGTCGCGTCGTGCCGGTGCAGGCTGACGTTGCGCTTGGGCGCAGGGAGCCTGTCGCCGATGTGGCCAGGAATCTCGAACGCTGGGTGGATGGCGTGATCATCCGCACGTTTTCACAGGACGTGGTGAAAGCGTTTGCCGCCGCGACCAAACGATTGCACGTCATCAATGCGTTGACCGACGAGGAGCACCCGTGCCAGGCCATCGCGGACTTCCTGACGCTCCAGGAACGTTTCGGCCACGTGCGAGGGCGGACCATCGCGTACGTCGGCGACGGCAACAATGTGGCGACCTCGCTGGTGCATGCGGCCGCGATGCTCGGCGTCCACGTGCACGTCGCGAGCCCCGAGGCGTACCAGCTGCCGCTGAACGTCGTGCAGCAGGCGACGAGTCGTGCCCGGCACGGCGCGAGAGTACGCCTCTTCAGCGAGGCGGTCGACGCGGTGGCTGGCGCCGACGCGGTCTACACGGACACGTGGACATCCATGGGCCGGGAGGATGAAGCGGACGTTCGACGGCGCGTCTTCGCACCATATCAGGTCAACGACGAGCTGATGGCGCTTGCCAGGCCCGGCGCCTTGTTCATGCACTGCCTGCCGGCGCATCGAGGCGAAGAAGTGACAGCCGAGGTGTTCGAGTCGGATGTGTCGGTCGTCTTCGATCAGGCCGAGAACCGCTTGCATGGACAGAAAGCGCTGCTGCTGATGCTCCTCGCTCCCCACGTTGTGGTTTAGGTAAAATCGTGACCATGAAATCCAGTACTTCAGCCGGCGTGTTCGTCGTCGCCGTCACTTTCGCGGCGTTCCTTGCGGTGCCCGGAGCGCAGCAGCCGCCCGCGCAGCAGCCGCCGGCACAGCAGACCGGAACCCAGCCGCAGCGCGGAGGCAACGCGCCCACGCCGCCGGCAACCGCGCAGGCAAAACCGTTCGTGCCGGTGGCGGCCAGCACGCTTGCCAGGAATCCCGAGGCCTACTACGGGGAAAACGTCACCATAACGGCTGCTGTGGAGCAAACGCTGTCGAAGTCCGCGTTCTCCATGGACCAGGACAAAACCAAAAGCACTGGACAGGAAGTGCTGGTCATCGCGCCCACGATGAATGGCACTGTCGATCCCAACACGTACGTCACCGTGATCGGCGAGGCGATGCCGTTCGATCCTGCCGAGATCGTCAAGAAAGCGAAAGGCTACTCGCTCGACATCTCGCCGGACGTCATCGCCAAGTACAAGGGCAAGCCGGTGGTCGTCGCGACGGCCGTTGTCAACTCGGCCGGTATCGACGTCGCGAGGAAACCGATTCCACCACCGACGGCTGACGATCTGGCGTTGTCGAAGCTGATGAAGCAGGTTGGCCCGGCCAACGGCGCGCTGCGCGGCGACATCGACAAGATGGATGTCGCGGTGACAAAGGAGCACGCCGCGCTCCTCAAGCAGATGTTCACGCAGACCGAGGCGTTCTGGAAGGCCAAGGGCAAGCCGGAGCCGACACAGCTGGCGCACGACGCGTTCAAGGATGCCGAAGCGCTCGAAACCGCAGTGACCGCCGGGAACTGGGACCAGGCGAGGACTTCGGCCGGCGCGCTCGGTCAGAAATGCGGCGCCTGCCACGGCACGTACCGCGAGAGAATGGACGACGGCACGTTCCGAATCAAGATTGCTGGACTGTAGAAACTCAAAACTAAAGTTAAAGGCAAAACTCAAGTTAGAAGGTCAACGTCAGAATCGGACTCGACACGCCGGAAGCTTGATGTGAAACGCAAGCTTGCTGTCTATTTTCTGGCGCTTCTTCCTCTCGCCGCTGTTCACGCCGAAGCCGACAAGTACGAGATCTACGC